>CAZIWT010000010.1:0-43130 GCA_964542895.1 uncultured Thermodesulfobacteriota bacterium | reverse complement strand
TCCCTTATAATACTTATAAGCCTCTATTTTTCAAAAAGGCTGACTCGTCCCATTGAAAAGATAATCGAGGGGACGAAGAGCATTTCGAAGTGGAGATTCGGTGAAACCGTTGATATAAAGAGCTGGGAGGAGATAAACGACATAGCACAGGCGTTTAACAGTATGAGCCTCGCCTTGAAAGAGAACACCGAAAGGCTCGTTCAATCTGAGAAAAAATACAGGACGCTTGTGGAGGATATCGATGACGGGTATTTCCTCCTCGAAGATCAGAAGATCATATATTACAACGAGGCGGCTGCAAGGATTACCGGCTACGGCATTGACGAGGCCCTCGGCATGACTATAACCGACTATTACCCTGAAGAAATGAGGCCTTTAATAAATAAGAAATATAAAGAAGTTTTTGAGGAGTCGGGATCGGGGGATGCCTACAGATTTGAGATGCCCTTTTATAGGAAGGACGGGGAGCAGATATTTGTTGAATTCAGACCGAAGCTCGTCTCGAGCGTAAAGGATAAAATTGTGGCGGGTATAATGGTCGACATCTCCGCCAGGAAGAGACAGGAGATGATCGAGAAGGAGTATCAAAAGACTCTCAAAAGGGAGGTGATGCTAAAAACGAAGGAGCTCTCCGAGTCCGAGGCGAAATACCGGACTTTGTTTGAAAACGTGGATCAATCGATTTTTGTGGTTCAGGATGGATTGGTAACCTTTTTTAATCCAAAGGCACTGGAATTGACCGGATATTCAGAGAAGGAACTTATTAACAAGCCTTTTCTCGATCTTGTTCACCCGGAGGATCGGGATTTAATGGTAGATAGATACATAAAGCTTTACAGGGGAGAAAGCCTTTCTTACCCATATATCTTTAAAATGGCTGATAAAGGGGGAAAGTTGATCTGGGTCGAGGGTATGGGAGTAACGATAAAATGGGATGATAAAAGGGCGGATCTGGCTTTTATAAATAACGTTACAGAGAGGATATTGGCGGAGGATGCCCTTAGAGAATCGGAGGAGAAATACAGAAACCTCTTTGAGACCTCCAAGGATGTCATTTATATCTCAACTATTGAAGGCAGACTTATAGATGTTAATCCCGTTGCGGAGGAGTTTTTTGGATACACAAAGGACGAGCTTCTTACCCTGGATACGAGAGAACTGTATATAAATGCAGAGGAGAGAGTGAGGTTTCAGAGCGATATTGAAAAGGATGGCTTTGTAAGGAACTACGAACTGACGCTGAAGAGAAGTGACGGCACGCTATTGCAATGTATCGAAACGGCGACGGTCTTGAGGGATGATCACGGCAACATCAACGGTTATCACGGGACGATCAAGGATATCACTGAGCGCAAGAAGATGGAGACCATGATCTTAAACTCCAGAAACCGTCTCATAACCGCCTTCGACGCCGTTTCGGAGCGGATGTTTGTAGTGGACAAAGATTATCGGATGCAATTTATCAACAAGAAGATTTGCGAAGAGTTGGAAATGGATTTCAATAAGCTCCTCTATACAAAGTGCTATCTGCATTTCAACACAGAGGACAAACCGTGTGCTGGATGTCCCCTTAAGAGAAGCATTGAGTCCAAGCAGGGAACAAGCGGTGAGGTATTCATAGGCGGCGATGGAGAGGGCAGTTGCTTCTTCGTTTCGGTCTACCCGATTAAATCGGACGAGGATACTTACGACTACCTGGTATATTCGAGGGATGTTTCTGAGGAGAAGAGGTTGTCGGAGAGGCTCATCCAGCAAGATCGTCTTGTTTCTCTCGGCCAGCTCTCCGCAGGGGTGGCCCACGAGGTAAACAATCCCCTTACAGCGATTTTAGGATACGCGCAGCTGCTGTTAAAGGAGTTTGGTGAAGAAAGAAGAGAATATAAAGACCTCAAGTTAATAGAGTCGCAGGCCCTCAGCTGCAAGACCATCCTCGATGATCTGCTTATCTTTTCAAGGTCCAAGGTTGACAAGAGAGAATATTTCATGTTCAAAGAGGTCCTTGGTAACGTCATAATACTTAACAAAAATGAGTTGAGGGAGAAGAAAATTAAGTTGACAAAGAAGTTCGGTAATAATCTCCCCGCATTTTATGGAGACCAGATAAAGATAACCCAGGTGTTTTTAAATATGCTTCAAAACTCCATTTACGCGGTTGAAAACGGGGGGGAAATTACCATCGAGACATCTTGGGACAAAGAGAACAATATGGTCCTGATAACGTTTATAGACAACGGGCCGGGAGTATCGGATGAGGACAAGAAGAGGATCTTCGACCCCTTCTTTACAACAAAGCCGCCGGGTCATGGGACAGGCCTGGGTCTCTCCGTAAGCTACGGGATTGTAAAGGAGCATGGTGGGCAGATAGCCATAGAGAATGTCTCTGGAAGGGGGGCGAAGTTCGTAATCGCCCTTCCCGTCGAGGAGGAGATCCCTGAATAATTTGGTTGCATTATCTCAAAAAGGAATATTATGTCGAATATTTTTTCAGACGAGTATATTTTAGTCGTTGATGACGAGGAGGGGGTCTTGCTTCTCCTCGACAGGATGTTGGAAAGAGAGGGATACAAAAACGTTTTCCTTGCAAATTCCGCAGAAACCGCTCTGGAAACGGTCTACAAGGAGAATGTAAGCATAATCCTGACGGACGTCAAGATGCCCGGAATAGACGGGGTCGAGCTCTTGGAGAAGGTCAAGAAGATCGATCCTTCAATCATAGTCATTATCATAACGGCCCACGGATCCATCGATCTTGCGGTAGACTGCATAAAGAAGGGCGCGTACGACCTAATAACCAAGCCCTTCGGCTCCGAAATCGTGACCATGACAATCGAGAAGGCTTTGGAGGACAGGAGACTCAAAGACGAGATATATGATCTGAGGATGACCGTGACCAAGAGCGCGGATTTCATGGATTTTGTAGGGGTCTCCGAGCCGATGCAGAAGGTGTACGAGAAGATTAAGGCAGTGGCGACAACGGACGCCCCTGTCCTTATAACCGGTGAGAGCGGCACGGGAAAGGAGCTGGTGGTGAGGGCCATCCACGAGCTGAGCACCAGAAAGGATATGCCCCTCGTTTCCGTAAGCTGCCCCAATCTTCCGGCGCAGATGCTCGAGAGCGAGCTGTTCGGTCACGTAAAGGGGGCCTTTACGGACGCCTACAAGGATAAAAAAGGCCTCTTTGAAAAGGCGGATAAGGGCACGCTCTTCTTGGACGAGATAGGGGACATAGCCTCCGATGTCCAGGTTAAGCTGTTGAGGGTCCTCCAGGAGGGGGAGATCCTGCCCCTCGGCAGCGAAAAGGTGAAGAAGCTCGACGTCAGGGTGATCACCTCGACGAACAAGGACCTCGGCGAAAGGGTGAGAAATGGGAAGTTTCGTGAGGACCTTTTCTATCGAATAAACGTCATAAATATTAATATGCCTCCCTTGAGGGAAAGGCACGAGGACATAAGGAGGCTGTCAAGCTATTTTCTGGCCATGTACTCCGCCAAGCTTTCAAAGCCTATAAAGGGGATAACGGACGAGGCGATGGAATCGCTGAGTGAGAGAAGCTGGAACGGAAATGTAAGGGAATTGATGAACACGATCTACAACGGGGTGGTATTTTCCAAGGGAGATCTAATTGAACTCTCGGATATTACACACATCGATGACATAGTCAAAGAGGATCAAGTGAGCTCTGTGGATTTGTCCGGTGAATCGTTCAGGGATTTGAGGGGTGAACTCCTCAATCGCTTCGAGTCGAACTTCGTGAAGGACGCCCTGAAAAGGGCCGACGGAAATATCTCCAAGGCCGCCCGGGAGAGCGGTCTCTCCCGCCAGTCGTTTCAGCACCTGATGAGGAAGTACGGCATCAAGACGGACGACATTGAATGACGGGAATGATAGATAACCCAATACTTCATATAATAGGTGCAAATAGTATTTGCACCTTGTTTTCCCCCTTGCACCCACCATTTGCCACACCAAACGTAACCAATTGATATCATTGCAGATTTGAGCCAAGGCCTCACTTTGATCCTTTCACATCATCAAGGCTTATAAAAAAGCGATTTTGATAAAAAAACCGCTGTGATTTCATACATTTACGGAATCACGCTCAGCGGTTTTTCTAATTTGGCACAGTCTTTGCATTATTAATAGACAAAGTCAACGTATATGAGAAATTGAGGGAAGATAAAAATGATGAGAAAGAGAGAGAAAGAGGCCGGCTTTACCTTGATGGAGCTGTTGGTTGTCGTTTCGATCATCGCGATATCCACGTCGATTGCGGTGCCGACTTTTTTGAGCTGGGCGCCCAAGTTCAGGCTTAACTCCGCGGCGGACGAGCTCGAGAAGAACCTGATGCTTGCGAGGGTAAGCGCCATATCGCAAAACTGCAATATTATTGTAAACTTCTTCGAGTCACAGAGAAAGTACACGATTACATACAAGGATAAGGTCGATGTAGTGGAGCTTCCGGCGGGAACGTATTTCAGCGGAATAGGCACGAGTACTTTGACTTTCAACACGATCGGCCAGGCGGATTCGAACATGGAGATAAAAATCTATTCCGATTCCAACAAGCTGACAGACAAAAAGAGGAAGATAACCGTAAGGGCGGTTACGGGAATAGCAAGGGTCTCCAGGGGGTGGTGAAATGATTTCCAAGATCAGAACGTATATAGGGCTGAAAAGATTTAATAGAAGATCGGAAAGGGGTTTTTCAATCCTCGAGAACATGATCTCGATGGCCATATTTTCGGTGGGGATCCTCTCGATTTCCATGCTGTTTACCCAGACAATGACCTTTACCCACAACAGCGAGAAGATGAGCGTGGCTACAAACCTGGCCAAGGGTAAGCTCGAGGAGCTGAGAAACACCCCCTATGCCAACATAGTCTCCGGGACAGACAGCGAGACCGTGGACAACGTGAAGTTTGATCTTGAGTGGACGGTCACAAACGACTCGCCGCTGACGGGGGTGAGAAAAATCGTTATGGAGATATCCTGGACCGATTTGAGGAAGGATCACACGATAGAGATAGAGACGCTCTTCTCGAGATTTTAGAGGTAGAAAATGAAAACGCTCAGAGACAAAAAAGGTTTTACTCTTGTGGAGATAATGGTCGCCATGTTGATTGCGGCGATACTGATTGCCGCCATCTACGAGGTGTTTCTCTCCGATTACAAGGCGTTTGTCTCCCACAACCTCATCCTGGACACCCACCAGGAGGAGAAGATGGCCCTGGAGTTCATGACAAGGGAGATCCAGCTTATCGGGTATGACGCGGAGACCTCTCCGGTTACGGCGGATATAATTACGGCCAAGGAGGACAAGATACAGTTTGAGGAGTACAACTCCTTGAACTCGACGAGGGCGAAGATCCTCTACGAGTACAAGCCGGCCGACGACAAGGTAATCAGGCGGATGAACCTTTATGATGCGAGCAGCTCAAGCTGGATACCTGGAACGGATGAGACTATTATAGATAATGTAAGCACATTTAAGATAACCTACTACTCCGGTGATAACGTAAAGATTAGTTTTGATCCATCCTCGGGCGAGATAACTGCGGCCGATCTTCCAAACGTGAGAAGGATGGACGTCAATCTGAAGGTCAAGACGGCAAAGAAAGACCCGATAAGGAGAAAATATCTCACCAGGGACCTCTCCACCAGCATTTACGTGAGGAACCTCGGGATCGACGTAAACCTGTTGGACACCAACGCCCCGGATCCTCCGACAAATGTAAAGGCAACCGATCCTCACAACTGCGGCGAGCTGTCGGTAACGTGGGACAAAAACGAGGAGGGAGACCTTGCGGGATACATCATTTACTTCCACGTGGAGAGCAGAACCGTCTCGCCCTATACCTCGAAGGTTATAATAAACAGCCCGGACGAGGTGTCGTACACGCTGACAGGGCTCGACATCGCCCCGTCCAACGATCCCGACTCGATCAAGTATTACATAGCGATTTCGGCCTTTGACCGCTCGATGAACATAAGCGAGTATTCAGCAGAGGTCAGCGGGGACGGTACCCTGGGCGATAACGACACAATCCCGAACCCTGACAAGCCCACACCGCCGGAGAACTTCATCGGCGAGGATTCCGGTGAAGGGGCAGTAAAACTTACCTGGAGCCCCTCCACGGACGGTGATATCGTTGGATACAGGATATACAGAAGCTCATCCCCGATAACCTCTTTCCCCGTAAGTGCGAGCTATAATCCCGAGGATCTTGTCGGGCTCGTGCTGGTGGCCGACGAGGGATCGACGCCCACGGTCCTCGACAGCGCGACGTCCGAATTCACCGATACCGGACTTGTCGGATGCAGAATGTATTACTACGTTATTGCCGCGGTCAACTGTGACCTCACGCTTATTTCGGACGACGCCGGCGATGACGATACAAATAGATACACCGCGTCCGACTACAGGCTGACCAGCGGAGACGGCCTGAGCGGGCCGGAAACCGATACCCCTACCGGTTCGGACACAACCCCCGGAGACACCACCCCCATCGATCACGATCCATATAAAGTGCCTGAGCTGACCTCGAAGGCGGGGTGGAAGAGGGTCTTTCTGAGCCTCACCAATCCGAACAGGTCGGATGACCCGGATTTCAAGGAGACGAAGGTATACTTCAGCACCAGCGGCTACCCGATCATAGACGGTGAGGGAAACGTTTCCGGCGGTACGCTTATTCCGGACAGCGGGGGAGTTTTTACAGGCGAGGGATCAATACCCCCCATCATCTTCGATTCTGAAGTGGACGAATCGCCCATGATCCCGGAGCTGGAGGTCGACGGCACATACTATTTTCTGGCGGTCTCCTTTGACCTCTGCGGAAACCCGAGCGACTCCACCGATGTTGCAATAACTCTGTCCGAGCTCTGCGGCGATGACCCGGACTATGCGGGTGCACCCCCCGTTCCGAGCGGCCTCACATCGGAGGGATGTTATTCCTATACGCGTCTTACCTGGAATCACCAGGGAATTACGATAGTGGACCTCGCGGGTTATCACGTATACAGGAGCGAAGGCGAGACCTTCAACCTCTCCTCCAGCACCGAGCTTACCGGGGGTGCACCCCAGTGGTTCAGCTATTACATGGATGCAAGCGTTGCGGAGGGGGGCACATATTCGTACGGGATAAGGGCCACGGACTGTTACTACGAGAACATCTCCCCGTCGAATCCGGACTACGCCACTGCAAAGGCGAACAACATATCGGCGCCGGCGATCCTTGAGGGGATAAAGCCCGGAAGGGTAAGGACCGATGAAGAAGTAACCTATTCGTTAACCGGCGATATTGAGATTACAACCCCGACCTTCTATCACAACTCCGTTACATACTACATAGAAAACACGAGCGCGGGGCCGATCGAGCTTACCGATCTGGAGATAGAATGGGTTAACGATTATGCATACCTTAGCGAAGTCTACATCGGGAGCGACGATGCCGCGAGCAATACGACACTGGAGCTGGTATGGTCGGGAAGAAAGACATCTACGGCAAGCCTAAATTTTAACAAGACACTCTATGATTATGGGTCGCCCGCCTCGGGCTCTATAGCAATCCCCGTGGTCCTCGTTTTCACCGATGCCAACGGCGATGTGGATAAGACGATAAATATGCGAGAGGATTCTCTGGTCTTCAGCTTCAACTACATCAATAAGTCTATGCCCACCGTTAAGTCGTGCATCTACGAAGGCTTCAAGAATATTACCCTGGGACCGACGATAGAGAACATAACGCAGAATAAGCCGGGCGTGGCGACCCCCGCCTGGGCGGTCCCCGGCGATGAGGGGCTCAATCCCTCCGGGGAGCTGGTGGAGCCGGGGGGAGTAAGCCTCTCTATCAGCGCCAACGTTTACGACAACTCCCTGGCGGGGATTAAAAGCGTCGACCTCTACTACTTCGTCGACAGCCTGAACATGTATGACGAGACGACCGGCCCCCCGCCGTTTGTCTTCGGCGATGCCACATATACGAAGGTGGAGATGGAGAACATAGCGGGAAGCCTTTACAGAACGTCAACGAATATACCCAACAACGATGATTCTACAGTATGGTTTTTCATCCTTGCGGTGGACAACGAGGGGAATTTTGACAGGGGTCCTGAGATCGGCTCCGGCTTCTTCAACTACTATCAGCAGGAAGGGGATGTGTGTAACAACACCCCGAATCCGCCTACAAATCTGGTCGGGACGATAAGTGCGGGACTTGACTCCATAGATCTCTCCTGGGATGCTCCGACGGAGAACACCGACGGATCGGCAATAGGAGTTGACCTCAAGGGCTACAACGTGTTCAGGAGCATAAGCGGCGGTGAGTGGGAAAAGATAAACAGCGATGTGGTCGTGGACCTCTACTATACCGATTCGGATATTGTTGATCTTGCCACGGAAGACTATTCCTATTACGTGACCGCGGTCGACTTCTGTGAGCCGACTCCAAACTCCAGTGAGCCCTCCAGTATCTATTCCGAGTGCGAGGGTGCCACCGTTTGCTCCATTTATGTAAACGTAACAGAGGTTCACGCAGGTGATATCTTGCGGCCTAACGTCAAGGTCTGTGAGAGGGCTCTGGGCGGCATCAACGACATGGGAGCCGGGGAGATAGTCTACATCCAGGTATGCTCCGAGGCGGGTGACGCCGATCCGATCAAGATGAAGGAGGAGGGCAACACGGGCGTCTTCTACATAGATGAGAGCTTCTACGGCAGGGATTACATCAAGATATATAAAATAAGCGACTATCCCAGTTCACCAAGCAAACTTGACCTGTATGTAAATAACAGCGACACTATCACGGTTGGAGGAGTGAGTGATATCTCTTACAGCTCTTCAAGCTGCGATGACGCCCTCTTCGACTGCTCTGTTACGATCACCGTTGTTCCGGATCCGTGTGATGATGTGCCGAATGAGCCTACGGGGCTCTCGATGACCAATCACGGTCAGACGGGTGTGACATTGACCTGGACCGCCCCGACCACGAACACCGATGGGAGCACCATTACAGATCTTGTCGGCTACAGAATATACAGAGACTACGACAGCCACGGATTCGTATTGCATGCGATTGTGGGGAACGTTACCACATGGCACGAGGAGGTCAGCGGAAAGCTTAAAGACCACACCTACGAATACTACATCAAGGCGATAGACAGCTGTGATCCGGCAAACGAAAGCGCCGAGTCAAACCACGTGAGCAACTAAAAGATTCGAGAGGTATAGGGTGACTACAATGAAGAGGGTATTGAATAAAATAAAAGGCGATGAGTCGGGTCTGACGCTGATAGTCGTGATGATGTTTCTCTTCCTCCTGACTATCCTCGGGATGACCATGTACTTCATGTCGTCCACGGACCTTAACATCAGCAGGAACGTCTTCAGGGGGGCAAGGTCTTTTTACGCCGCCGAGTCGGGTATCAGCGAGGCGATAGCGAGGCTCAATCTCTCCAGCTCGAATCCTCAATACGACGCGGCGATGTACGATTCATCCCCCTTTGATATAAACTGGTCATACGATCTCTCGACGGCGCCCGGGTTTACAGGAAAGCTCGAAAACGGCGATTCCTATGCAGTAACCATCAAGCACAAGACGATCGATGACGACAATGATCCCACGACGCCCGACGTTGTGGTGACATACGACAAGGGCTACTACCCGACCATCACCTATCCCGCGGCGGGGGAGGGATATGCCGTAGAGGTGATTACTTCCAAGGGCCGCTCCTCGGACGGGGAGACGGTGGTAGTACTCGAGATATCCAAGATCCCCATGGACGTCAAGGTGGAAGGGGCGATAACCGCAAACTCTGAAGTCAATTTGATAGGAAACTTCTGTGCGGACGGACGCGACCACGATATGGAGGGGAACCTGGGGGGAGCGGGAAACGATACGGCGGGAGTCGTAACAACGTCGGGGAACAGCATTACACAGGATGGATCGGCCGATATCTACGGTACTCCTGCAACGGACAACACGCTCGATCCCAATACATATCCCAACTCCCCCGAGGAGGTGCTGGGTCTTACGGGGGCGGAGGCCTCCAGCTACCTCGATCCCGCAAACTGTGACTACTACGGCCCCTATGACGGCTCGATCGGGATGAACAACGGCG
The DNA here is from genome assembly GCA_964542895.1 of uncultured Thermodesulfobacteriota bacterium. Taxonomy (GTDB): domain Bacteria; phylum Desulfobacterota; class Zymogenia; order Zymogenales; family Zymogenaceae; genus Zymogenus. The sequence continues at coordinate 33,014 of CAZIWT010000010.1, read as the reverse complement.
ATCCTCTTACGGGCGTTACCTACATAACGGGCGATTATCCCGGCCCGAAGGAGAACGGGAGCGGGATACTGATCATCCACAACCCGAACTTCAACCCGTGCAAATACGAAGCCTCGACATCGGCAAACACCTCGCATCCCTGCTGGGACACGGCCTGGGAAGACTCTACCGACGCTCATTATTACCTCGGTGCCAATCCTTATCATACGGACGCCACTGTGCAGCCGGCAAAATTGGGCGATTACACCTCGAACGCGACCTTCAAGGGGCTCATCATTGCGGACCTGGTTGACAAGATCGCGGGAACCCCCGTTATCATCGGCGCAATGGTCTCGCTGTCATCGATCGACATTCAAAAATACGGTACCGGAAATGCGGACGTATTTTACAGCTCCGAGGCGCTCAACAACTTCGCCTCCATGGGTTTTTCCAAGAAGTTGAGTTGGCACAAGGAGTAGAGGATTTCGTACGGTTTTCTATTTAACTTAAACAATGTCTCATATATGAGGCCGAATCCCTTAATATGAGAGGGGTAAATAAAATGAAGATTTTAGTTGTTGACAACGATACCGCCTACAGAGAGTATCTCGAGGAAATCCTCTCACTTTTGGGTCACCGCGCGGTAGGCGTGGCCGACGGCTACGATGCCATAGATTACGTGATGGACCACGACATAGACCTTGCGTATATCGATATAAATCTCCCCGGGATGGACGGCTTTCATACGTTCAAGAAGATCAGGGAGATCGATCTAAACGTATCGAGCGTTATGATATTCAAGAATATCGATAAGGAGCTGGTGAAAAACAGACATCAAGAGGGCGTTCTCTTTTTCTTGAAGAAGCCGTTTACGGTATACGAAATCGAGTTGATCGACAACAGCTTCAAGGATATTTTACCGATCCGGGAAGATACCATGGTAATCGAAGCACTCTCGCTGGTTGAGAACTTCTGAGTTATAGTATAGACAGGAGCGTAAAACTGATACCGTAAAAAGCCTGTAACGGATGCCGCACTTAAAAAGGCCTGAGACAATATCGTCAAAGGCCTTTTAATTATTCTTACAGATCAGATCTCGGAAGGACTCACTAAAAGCCAGGCGTAAGCGGATTCTTTTAAAAGCCTGTGTCAGGGACTACATTGTTAACGGCCAAGAATAAATCCGCCACCTGCCCGCTAAATTTCCTGGTCGATCCAATCCCGGAGATGCTCACTAAAAGTCGAGCGGCAGCCCAACCCCGAAGTTAGCCGTCCAGTCAGGATCGTTCTTTGCGAACCCGGTTCCTCCCGATGCCGAGATGATAACCTTCTTGTAGAGCATAAACCTGAATCCAGCCTCGAGCATGTGGCTGCTGAGCTCGTCCAAGTGATAGATCTTTCCGTAAAAATTGCCGTATAGGGAAAACCAGTCCGTAAGGGCGTACTCGGCTCCGGCTCCCACGATGTAAAAGTCGTTCTGGGAGCTTGTCTCTTCGGGATTTCCCTCTATGGAGAGCCCGAGATTCAGGTGCAATAAAAGTTTATCCAGGGAGGCGGACGTCAGAAAGAGCACCGTGTAGTCCATCTCCTTTCTCCCTATACCCTCTCTGTCGTTGGGAGAGGGCATCTTGATCTCGTTTAGGACTCCGAGTTGAAATTTGCCCAGATGCCAGGGGGATATCTTAAAGCCTACCCGAACGTCCCCCAGACCGTCCTTGTCGCCGTATATCGGGGAATCGTCAAGGAAGGAGTAGGGGATTTCTACCTCTACGTCGACTCCCTCGGCTATCCCGTAGCGAAGGTCGAGGCTCGAGGTATAGAGGTTGTAGTATTTGTAGCCCATAGCGGTAAAGTTGGCCGAAGCATAAAGGCTCCCGTGCCTTACCGTTGCGGCCTCATCTATGTCCAGGGGGAATGGATAGAGGCTGACAATAGTGGGACTGCCGCCCGAGGCGGATGGGGTGTCGGAGATGAATCCGTCAAGGCTCCACTCTTTGGAGATGTGGAGTCCCACAGACCAATCCGGGCTCTCGGACGTGAGGCCGGCGGAGGCGGTAAGTCCCCACTCCCAGCTGTTGGCAATGGGGGCGACGAAGCCGAGGGTGGCCTTACACCACTCGAAGTCGTCCTTTCCGCCCGTCGTTCCGGACACGTCCCCGATGATTGAAAAATGATCTGAGATCATATACTCGAAGCCAACGCCGTAGGCGAACAGATAATGGTATTTGCGCGTCTCGGTATTATCGCCTATTATGTGAAGTCCGGCGTTGAAATTCAAAAGGAGGCTCTTTAAGGACAGGGTGTAAAGCCCCACGAGGTGAAAGTCCTGAACGTCCGTTCCCAGACCGTCCTTGTCGTCCGCGTTCGGAAGCTTCGTCGAGATCAGAAAGCCGAGGGCACCCCAATCCCCTTTGATGGGAGAGACCCTGAGTCCAACAGTGAGGTCTCCAGGGCCGAAGGCGTCTTTAAAATTGGGGCCCTCGCGATAAGTAAAACCCCCATAGTTCAAGAAAAGGTCGGCGTTTTCCGCGACTCCAAGTATTAATTCCAACGAGGAAAAATGGTAGAGCCTGGTGTTGTCGTCCAGATAATCCAAAGTGCTTTTATTACTCCACCTCAGGTTTCCCTTTCCGATGGTCTCCGCCCTCTCGGTGGGTAAAGGATTCATGTCCGCGGCGTAGGCTGCGGATAAAGAGCTTAAAAGCAGAATCGAAAGGACTACAATAAATGGTTTCATTCTAATCATCTTATCTGTCCTGTTATCAAATTTAAATACAATTTAGGTGAATTTTGCCCTAAATAAGGCAAATTTGCTATATTATTTTGACACAATAATCAAAGTTGAATGGTGTGTCAAGATAATTATTTGAATTTTTTAATGTGTTTTGCCCCCGGTATTTGTTTAAAGTTGTCAACCGGGCAAGGTAAGTAGCGATAGACCCATTTTTTAAGGAGAATCGCAGATATTTTTGCCGAAGACCAAAGTTCAAGCAAAAAAAATCCAATCGAGGTCGCTCGCCTCGCCTTCTTCGGCAACAAGCTTCTAGTCCGTGATTTTAAGACTCGCGACGGAGACCTTCTTGGTGTCTCTTACCTGTTTTGAATGCCCGATTTTTCCACCGCGTCCCTGATTACGGAAGGTCTCCCTAAACAGCAGATAGCCGGACTTCCCTCATTTAAGAAGCAGATCCTATTCGATCTCCCTCCTGATCATCTCCCTGTTGTACGCGTCAATTACATCCTTCCTCTTGATCATGGCCACGACCCGTTTTGAATCCCTGCCCTCCATGACCGGTATCTCGTCGATGTTTAGCTTTGAGAATTTTTTGATTACCTCGCTCAGGTTTTCATCCGGAAACGTTGATATAACGTCCGTTGCGGCTATGTCCTTTGCGATGATCAGGTGTTTCAGGTGTTCTTCCTCCTTCATGAACTTCCTGATGTCGTTGAGAGAGAAGACCCCGGTCATCTCCCCGGTTTCGTTTATTACCGGGAAATAGAAATCGCGGCTTCCGGAGACGAGATCGATTATTGAGGAGCAAGAGGTGTGTTCCGGTATTATTTTAAAGTCCGTGTGCATGACTTCCCTAACGTGGAGGGATTTAAGGACGTTCTGCTCGCGTCCCTCGAATATATTCACACCCCTTCTGACCAGCTTGAGGGTGTAGATAGAGTCTTTCTGGATGGCCCTTGCCACCATTGTGCTGGTGACGCAGGCGGTCATCAACGGGAGGATTATCTTGTAGTTTCCGGTCATCTCGAATATTATCATCATGGCGGTCAGGGGGCCGTGGGTGGTCCCGGCAACGAGCGCCCCCATTCCCACGACCGCGTACGCTCCTATGTCTCCCGTTGTCCCGGGCATGATGATGTTAAAGAGGCCCCCCAGAGCGCCTCCCATGGTTGCGCCGATAAAGAGGGACGGCGCGAAGATTCCCCCCGATCCCCCGGTGGCGAGCGTTGTCGATGTGGCGAATATCTTTACAAATATGAGGATAATCAGAAATATCCATATCATGCCCTGGTTAAATCCAAGGAGATTTATCCCCTCCGTTTCATTTACCAGCAGCTTGTCAATGGTCTCGTAACCCACGCCGAAGATATGGGGAAAGCCGATGATGGCGAGGGTGCCGATGACCAGCCCCCCGAGGGCGGGCTTGAAATATTCCGGGATCTTTATTCCTTCTACTAAGTCCTCTGTTTTATAAAGGAAGTTCGTAAAAAGGATGGCCACAAGGGCCGCACAAAGACCCAGGACGGCATAGTTACCGAGCTCCTGAAAGCTTGCAAGCTCGTACGGTGGGACGATAAGGGACGGGGCATTTCCCAGGAGCCATCGGGAGATTGCGGTGGCGATGACGGAGCTTACGACGATAGGGGAAAAGTGCTCGAGGGTTATCTCGCCCACGATTATCTCAAGGGAGAAGATGACTCCGGCGATCGGGGCGTTGAACGTGGCGGCGATTCCTGCCGCGGCGCCGCAGGCCACAAAAGTCCGCATCCTCTGGGTGGATGTCCTGAACAGCTGGCCCATGTTGCTGCCCATCGAGGCGCCGATCATTACGATGGGTCCCTCCCGGCCCACGGAGCCACCGGAGGCGATGCAAACCGCCGAAGCCAGGGTCTTGAAGAGAAAGGTAAAGGGGGGGAGCCTTCCCCCCTGGGTTACCACGGCGTCCATGACCTCGGGAACGCCGTGTCCTTTGAGCACCTTGTATTTATAGATCAAGGGACCCAGGGCCAGCCCCGCCCCCGCAGGGACCAGAAGCTTCCAGTACCAGGGGATCTCGATTATCCTATGCAGGTAGTTTGTGAAATCGCCGTAGAAGACCTCTTGGAAGAAGAGAATCAGGTACCTGAAGCCTGCGGCTCCAAAGCCGGCGAAGATACCGATAAGGATGGCTATGGTAAAAACGAAGGCGTTTTGTGTCTGCTCGAAGAGCTCGGAGTAGTGGATAATCTTCTTTTTAAGCTCGATCAACGTTCCCGATTCCCAGGTTGTAAAATCAGATTGTTAATCCTTATAACACAGCGGAGATGTAATGGAAAGCATTTTGTTGAGTATTTTATCAATTTTATTGCCTATTTCTCTCTCTGATTGTAAAATATAGAAAACATTATCGGAGCCGTAAATGAGATCTTTCAATTCTATCGGTAAGGGAAGGAATATAAGTAGAATCGGCAAATATCTTTTTCTTTTGATTTCGCTCTTTTTTATCTGCCTTCTTATGATTCCCGAAGCGCTCTATCCCCAGGGGACGGGAAAGGCCGCCTCAGGAGATCCGAAAGCGCTTCTGGAGCTCGGGGACGCATCGTGGGAGAAGAGGGGGACGAGGCTGGACACGGACAATCTTAGGGCCGTGGAGTATTACAGGGCGGCGGCCGCTTCCGATCCATTCAACTACGAGGCTCACTGGAAATGCGCCAGGGCCCTCTGGTGGCTCTCCGACCAGATGCTCGATGCAGGGAGCCTCGACAGGGAAAAGCAGAAGAAGCTCGGCAGGGAGGGGATGGAGCTTGCCGGGCGGGCCAAGCTGATAAATCCGGACGGGATCGAGGGACACATCTATTTCGCCCTTAACGCCTTTCACTGCGCGTTCGGAGCCGGGATGATAGAGGCGATGAAGGAGGGGGTGTTCGACTCGATCTACGAAGACCTCGCGTGGTGTAATGAGAGGGATGAGGCATACGGCGGAGGGATCGTCTTGAGGGGGCTGTCATCTTATTACAGGATAGTACCGTGGCCGAACAGGGACAACGAAAAGGCCCTGAAGCTCTCGATAAAGGCGGTCAGGGCTGACGAGACGAGCGTCAGAAACGTGATCTATCTCGCCGCGGCCTATGAGATGCTGGGAATGGGAGACAAGGCCATCAATGTTCTGGGAGTCGCCGTCGAGATGGAGGGGGATAAAGAGAGCGAGCCGGATTTCAAACGATGGAAGAAATTCGCCAAGAAATGCATAGATGAGGGTAGGGTGATAGAGCCGGAAAGGCTGTTTTAAATAAGTCGATTTTTTATTCATTAGGAGCCTGTTGGAATTTTTGACGCCCGAGTGGAAATTCGACTCTCTTCTCCACACAAGGGAGTGAATAGTATCTTTATAACCCCACTTTTTTAGTACCTTTCGTTTACCGCCCATCCAAAAAAAATAAATAGTTTTTTCATCAGATTCCTCTTGACATAAAGTATTAAAGGCGCTAAAGTGAACAATGTTCATTATATAGTACGCTTGTTATAATTGATGACGGGATATCCTTGATAAAGCACCTTTAGTGGCCGGTGGAAACAAAAGACAATAGAGGTGGAGATGACCGAAATTGAGACGAAAAACAGGATTGATAAAGAAGACTACATCAAGCTGATCAACAGCGACAGACACAACTGCTTCGGGTGCAGTAAGAAAAACGAATCAGGGCTCAAGATGGAGTTCTACATAAACAAGGAAGCCGATACGGTAGTGTCGTGGCTGTCGGTTCCCGGCCGGTTTTCCGGCTGGAGCAACGTGGTTCACGGGGGGATAATTTCGACACTGCTCGACGAGGCGATGGGCTGGGCCGGTCTCGTGATACTTAAAAAGCTGGTACTCTCCAAGACGCTGGAGGTGGAGTTCAAAAGCCCGGTCTTTACCGATTCCGAGATAAGGGTCGAGGGGAGCGTTCTCGAAGTCAAGGACGAAAGAAAGGCGGTCATGGAGGGGCGTATCTATGATGTCAATGACAATATCTGTGCGAAGTCGGAAAGCCTTGTCTCACTCTTTACGGTGGAGTCTATCAGGAAAATGGGCGTTGTGGACGAGAAGATGTTGAACGACATGGATATAATGATGGACTATGTGTCATCAATAAAATAGTCTTATAACACCAAAGGCTTTGCAGACCTTTCCAAAAATGGTGACAAGAAATTAAATTTGCCCTTTAGTTAAGGCAATAGTAATTGGGGGTGTCGGCGTGTCGGGAAGGGGTATGTTTACTCGACCGGATGCCTGAACTCAAGAGGGTTTTTCATCGAAGGATTACAGTTTGAAATTGAGCTTTTTTATTTAGCCTTCAGTTTTCTTAACTCGGTGTCCGGCTCACTATACCGCCCCCAGAAGGGGAGGTGGGTTAAAGTTGTATAAGTAAAAAGCCGGTTGAAAAAGGGTATCCTTATCAGGGCGAAAAAGACGTAGTACAGAGAGAAGACCGTTAGATAGAAAAAGAGCAGATCGATAACCATACCAAACCATTCTCCCTTAAATTTGGCAAGGCCGGGTATAAGGCCTCCAAGATGCAATAAGAGATACGTCGAGACCGGTATCGTGGTTGCCAGGTAAAGGATCACCCCCCAGGAATGCCCCGCCTCCACGCAGTTCTGCGGGCAGACGGCGGCGCACCTCATGCAGCTTTCGCAGCTGTATTTCCAAAAAGGTCTGGGCTTGTCTTTGCCCCGCATCTTTATGCCCCCGACCGGGCAGTTTTTCGCGCAGATCCCGCAGCCGTTGCAGCTGTCGTTCGCGAAGAAGAGCTTGGCCAGAAAGAAGCGCCCCCCAAGAAGGTATGCGAACGATATGGGAGACAGGAAGGCTCCCAGCAAGAGCTCGTAAAGGTTGTTTAGCGTAAACCACAACCTGCCGCCTGAGAGAATTCTCTTGATAAAATCCTCGACAACCGGTTTGCCGCGGTCGATTATCTCACGCTGCTTTTTTTCGCTCTGAATTTTGTGCAGTGAAAACCAGTTCGAGGGCATGTCGACGCTTATAAGACCCCGTACCCTGTAGCCCTTCAAGAGCAGTATCAGGGCTATAATAAACGTGGCGCTGCCGCAGATGCCGGGGAGAAAAACAGGTCCGAACTTGAGGCCGGCCCTCGTGGCGACAGTAAAGGCGCGGGCCGATCTTCCCCGCGGAAGCCGCAGCGCAAACTTTATGACGTGCCAGGGGGCGGTAAATCCATGCGTGGGGTAGACGATACCCAACAGGTTACGACCCGCCTCTTTTATTTTATTTTCGCTTCCGATTTTATCGACGGGGCGAATTTGAGAGTCGGCGCCCTGTTTTCTGGAGAACTCGTCCATCCAGGTCGCAACGCGGTAGGAGTTTCCGGTTCCGCTCATGTAGGCTATTTTGATATTCATTTCGGAATAGTCTTTGGGTATTGTCTCGGGCAATTTCTTACCTTTTTAAAATTAATCGATATACCCCTTTTCGCTGTACCTCTTAATGACATAGGCGAAAACGTCAGGTTGCTTCTTTAAAAGAAACTTCTTCATTATCCATCGATCCAAACGCCTTTTAATGGATGTAATGAGTCCGGGAGGTTTTTTGCCCTCAATAGCTTTATAGAGCTTCTTCGCGCCTTTCGTCAGCCTCTCTTTTATCCCATCCGGCGTCTTTTTAGGGGGCATCCCGACCTTCGTGAAGATGTAGTCGACCGATGTGGCGCCGAACTCCCCAAGGCAAAGGAGCCTTTTGTTCTCCTTCTTTCCCGTGGCCATGCCCACGGAGCAGATGGAGAGGACGTATTTCTCCTCAAGCTCAGAGGGAAATCCAAGGGGGTAGATAGCCCTCTCGTAGAAGCGCTTGTAGAGGGATGTGATCGTCCCGTTTCTCACGGGGGAGGCCACCACAAAGCCGTCCGCCGATTTAAACAAAGGCGTGAGCTCGCCCATATCGTCCTTGATGGAGCACTTTCCCTCCCTCATGCATTTCAGGCAGCCTATGCAGTCATCGATGGCCTTATCTCTCAAGTCGACCTTTACGACATCGGCCCCCATCTCCGTTAGGCTCTTCGATACGATCTCTATGCTCTTTGATGAGAAACCGGACTTCTTTGGGCTTCCGTTTATCGTTACGATCTTCATAATCTGTTCTCCTGTTGATAATAGAAAATTTCGGGGGAAAAGAACGGCAGCTTGAATTTCTCGAAATCGTCTGTACTTATTTAAGGGGAGTCTTGATCGAGGTGTTAAAAGCAGACACAATCGGACACATTGCAGAGGGCCGTTTGTTGTCTACGTCTCCCCCCCTTTTCAGACCACACGGCTCACTCAGTCCCGATATCGACGGAGCACCTCAAAGCTCAATCTGCCTGACCTCGTTTACGTTTTGAAGTTTCCTTAAGAGATCAAGGATCGTGTCCTCCAAGGGGCTGTCCACACTTATCAGTATCAGGTTCTTTTTGTTTACGGTGTCTCTGGCAAGCTGCATCCTCCCGATGTTCACCTGGGCGAATCCGAGGGAGGTTCCTATGCTGCCGACGACACCCGGAAAGTCGTCGTTTGTAACGAGGATGATTATCCCCTCCGGGATCGTCTCGATGAAGTAGTTGTCCACCCTTACGATGCGCGGCCTGTTGCCGACGATCGCCCCGGAGACGAATCTCTCCCACTTCTCCCCAAAGACCGTGACCGTAATCTCGCTGGAGTAATCCTGAGACGATGCGGATGTCTCCTCCTCGACTTCGATGCCGTATTCTTTGGCCCTGACGGGGGCGTTGATCAGATTTATCTTCTCCCGGGTAACGAAGGTTAGAAGCTCCTTTAGGATGTGAAGGGAGATGAGGTTTGTCTCGTACTCCTCGACCCTGCCCATATAGCCGATCTCCACCCTCTTTATTTTTTCCGACGTGAGTATCTGTCCCATGAAGCTTCCGAGCTTTTCACCGAGGCCCATAAACGGGCCCAGCGTCTTCAGCGTCTCTTGCCCCAGGGCTGGGAAGTTAACGGGGTTCTGGACTATTCCGCTCCGGTAATACTCTATGAGCTGTTCCGACAATGATCGGGAGGTCTTCTCGTACGCCTCCTCGGTGTCTCCGCCCAGGTGGGGCGTCAATATCACCCTCTCGTTTTCGAGGAGCCTTTTATTGTCAGGCGGCTCGATCTCGAAGACGTCCAGGGCAGCGCCGGCCACGATTCCCTCGTCGATTGCCCGGAGGAGATTGTCCTCTTTTAGAACACCCCCGCCCGTCAGGTTTATTATCCTGACGCCCGGCTTCATCTTATGAAACAGCTCCCGGGTAAAGAGCAACTTGTCCCTCTTAGTCTTCGGGGTGTGGATCGTTATGTAGTCAGATTCGGAGAGGAGCCTCTCCATATCCACGAGCTCCGCGCCGCTCCTGGAGGCGCTCTCCTCCGTTATGAAGGGGTCATTTGCGATGACCCTCATCCCGAATCCCCTGGCCCTGTCCGCCACCATCCTCCCGATCCGACCGAGGCCCACGATTCCCAGGACCTTGTTCAACACCTCGGTTCCCATAAACTTCTTCTTCTCCCACTTTCCCTCCTTCATGGAGGCCGTGGCCTGGGGGATGTTTCTCGAGAGGGCCATCAACATCGATATGGTGTGCTCGGCCGTCGTCACCGTGTTTGCAAGGGGGGTGTTCATAACGAGGATGCCCCGGGAGGTGGCGAAGTCGAGGTCAATATTGTCCAGCTCCGTCCCGACGAGGCATATAATCTCGAGCTTTTTTCCGGCTGTGAGGATCTTCTCGTCGATCGTCATCGAGTCTGAGACAATCAGCGCATCGTAGTTGTCTATCAACTCTGTCATCGAGTCGATCTTGTCCGGGGAGAGGAGGTATACCTTGAATCCTCCCGTCTTGTTTATGGCCTTTAAGGCGGATTCGGTTATCTGAAATGGCGAGAGAATTTTTATAGGTCCACTTTGAGATTTTCTTTTCATCAGATACTCTTTTACTCTGTTTTTTTGAAATAGTATAATTAAACAAATCGGGTCTTATGTCAATATCAAACGAGGAAAAAGGATGAAAATATATAATAAAAGGTGAAACAACCGTTGTCTTAATTGTATAGGCCGTGGTCGCGGGAGAGCCGAATTCTGAGGATGTCAGACAAAAAAGTACTCCTCGCGAGTTTCTGATTGGATTATAGCTTCAGTTGGGGTAAATTTAGGATGACCTTAATGAAGGGGAGGACTTGAATGAACTATCAGTATCTAAAAGTCGAAGAAGAGGGGGCTCTTGCCGTTGTCAGGCTTGATCGTCCCGAAAAGAAAAACGTGCTCTCGACGGACCTCATCGAAGAGCTCTTGGTCCTTGCCAGGGAGTTCGACCGAAGGAGTGATATCACAACGATAGTACTCACAGGCAGTAACGGATTTTTCTCGGCGGGCGTTGACCTCACAGACCCGAAGATCTACGAGATCTTTTCCGCCCCGATCATAGCCAAAAGGAAGATGATCGATTTCGGCCCGAAGATGTGCAAGGCATGGGAGAGCCTCGACCAGATCACCATCGGGGCAATCGAGGGATTCTGTATCGGGGGCGGAGTATCGCTCGTCTCCTCCCTCGATTTTCGGGTAATGGCCGAATCGTCCTATATTCGGGTGCCGGAGATCTCCCTCGGCATGAATATGAGCTGGGCCACGCTGCCGAGGCTCGTTCACCTCGTCGGCCCGGCAAGGGCGAAGGAGATAGTCATATTTGCGGAGCGGGTATACGCAAAGGACGCGTACGACTGGGGCTTCGCCCAGAGGCTCTGTCTCGAAGGCGAGGCGTTGAACGAGGCCAAAAAAATCGCCGGGAAGGTGTCGAAGATGCCGCCCGTGCCCGTCATGATGACGAAGCAGACGATCAACGCCCTGACGACCGCCCTCGACAGGACGGCGTCATACATGGATACGGATCAGTATATCCTTTCGATCATGACCGAGGACTTCAAGGAGGGGGTGGCCGCATTCCTGGAGAAGAGAGACCCGAAGTTCAAGGGGGAGTAGGGTGGCATATTTTGAGGGATTAAATTACCATTAAATATTGACACACATCCTTGACACGTTTGACAAAATGTAATATCTTTATAATTCCTTAATAGCTTTATTGGACTAATATTTTGGAGAGACCGATGGTTGATACCTCCTTACTCCTTCACGCAAACCTCCTCTATGCGGAGTTCCCTTTTTCGGAAATTCCCAATGTGGTGGATAAAAGCTACCTCCCAGTGCTCGAGATGCTGGAAAGCAATCCCGCATACAAGGTAATCCTCAATTGGACCGGATTTACGCTGGAGGTACTGGAGGGAAAATTCCCGGAATACGGCAAATACCCGGAGGTGATCGAGCTTCTGAAACACCTCATAAAGAGGGGTCAGGTCGAGATTACAGGGACGAGCTGGGCCCACTCGATCCTTCCCCTGTCTCCCCTCGATGAGGCCGGGCTCGATATCGACCACTATCTGGAGACGGCAAAGAGGGTCTTGAAGGTCAGGCCGAGGGGCTTCTTCCCCCCGGAGCTGGGGATAGACCCCCTCCTCGGGATGGTGCTGAAAGAGAAGGGGTACGATTACTGCTTTGTGGATAACGACATCCTCAAATACACCCTTGACGACAGGCTCAACACCAGAAACGACTTCAAGCCGATCGAGCCGTCGTTTCTGAAACAGGTTTCTCAGGTCGCAAAGAAAAACGTGGTTTTCCAGCTCCTTTTCTTGCTGAAGTGGAAAAAGCTTATGTTGGGCCTCACCGACATGAACCCGGTAACCTGGGAGACCGCCGGCGAAAAGGAGATCATAGCCGTAAGGAGCTACCAGCCCTGGAACTCCTACACCCTCTCCTGCCTCGGCCGAATGGCGATCATGAACGAGAAGAGGCTCTATAAAATCCTGGAAAGGGTGGCGCCCACAATCGACGGTTACTTCCTCCCCTTCTCGACCGACTTCGAGTTTTACGGCTACGGCGGAAACGTCAAGGAGGACCCGATCCCGGTCTCGAGGCTCAAAAGCCTCCTCGAGTACATCCACCAGAGCCCTGAAATGCGGTTTACGCTCCCATCCGAGTATATAGAAAAGAGGGGCAGGGAAGGCTTTAAGAGGATGTATCTCAGGACGGGAAGCTGGAGCACGGACGGCGATTTCGCCCTGTGGGATGCGGACCCGGACAATAAAAGGCTCAACGAGTTCGTCCGGGAGGTGAGGGAGAGGTATCATCGAATCAAGTCGAAGCTCTCGAAGAAGGAGAGGGAGGAGGTTGTCAGGTGTCTCCTCCTCTCTCAGAACAGCGACGGCAGGGGCTGGACGCCCATCCCGGAGCACAGGCTTTTCTGCTATAATTCGGCCCTCAGGGCGCTCAAGGTGATGGAGAAAAAGTGAAGATGAGAATCGCCCTCTCCTTTGACGTCGAGGACTGGTATATGGGCCTGGAGCTTCCCGGGAGCGAATGGGAGGGCAAGGAGAGGCGCCTAAAGGTCGGGCTTTCGAGGATACTCTCCCTCCTTGACGAGAAGAAGGTCAAGGCGACCTTCTTTATCCTCGGGGCGGTATGCGAGACCTACCCGGACGAGGTAAAGATGATCTCCGACTCCGGTCACGAGATCGGCTCCCACGGCTACTCCCACACGATGGTATACAGGCTCGATCCGAAGTCCTTTCGGGACGAGGTAAAAAGGACGGACGCGCTCCTCTCCGACGTTACGGGTCAAAAGCCGGTCGGTTTTCGGGCCCCTTATTTCTCGATCACCGAAAAATCTCTCTGGGCGCTGGATATCTTGATCGAGGAGGGATACATATACGACGCCAGCATCTACCCCGGCTATAACTACCGCTACGGCATCCCGGACACACCCAACGACAGCTACCGTTATCCCGGAAAGGATATCGTAGAGTTTCCCGTCTCCACGATGGAGCTCTTCGGCAGGCGCATCGGGATAGGGGGGGCGTACTTTAGGATACTGCCCCTCTTTTTGACCAGGAGAGGAATAAAGGCGCGGGGGGCGGACGGGATGGACACCGTGATATACCTCCACCCCTGGGAGTTCGACCCGAAGCACCCGAAGATAAAGGTGGCGCCACTGGCCACACTGACACACTACATAAATCTGAAGAGGACCTATCCCCGTATGAGAAAGCTATTGAGCACCTACTCCTTTGCCACGTGTCGCCAGCTGGTAGAGGAGAGGTACGGCGGTTGAGCGAGCCGATTGGGGGAATTAAGTTGGGTTGGGCTGATTGGGGAGGGATGAGGTTGGGGCGAGCCAGGTGAGACGAAGGAGATATGGCTAAGAAAAAGATAACAGCCGGGCTTTTGACCGAAAAAGAGATCGGGGGCGCGGTAGACCTCTTAAAGGAGGTCTTAGAGGAGACCGGCGCCCAGAAGCGAAGCCTGATGGACGACGATTTCTATCGCTGGCAGTACATAGATACGAAGAGCCCCGTCGTGGTCGCGAGGGAGGGAAAGGAGATCGTCGCCCATTACCCGCTTACTACCTACAGGTTCTCGCTGGGCGCCGAAGTCGGCAAGACCGCCGTCATCCAGGACCTGGTAACAAAAAGCGACTTAAGGAAGAGGGGGGTCTTCAAGCTGATGGGAGATGTCGCGAACGAGGTCTCGGACAGGCAAGGATACGACCTGATCTACGCCTTTCCGAACCCGAACTCCTTTCCCGGCTTCGTCAAACATCACGGGTACACGCACCTCTTGACAATTCCCCTCTTCGTCTCTCCCGTGAGCCTTTCTGAGATAGTCGGGGCAAAGCTGAAGTTCCCCCCGGCGGCGTGGCTTTTCAGGCCGATAGATTATTTGCGGCGGCTCTTATTGAAAAGAAGGTCGGGGAGATTCAAGATCGAGGAGCAGGACGCCGTCCCTGAGGGTATAGACCGGCTGTGGGAGTCGTCGAAGGGGAAATACGGCTCTCTTCTCGTCCGGGATGCGGACTACATCAGATGGCGGTTCAGGGGACGCCCCGGCACGAACTACCGTATTTTCACGGCATTGGTGGGGGACGAGATCGCTGCGTACGCCGTCCTCGGCTACGGAGTTTTTTTCGGACTGCCGACGGCGGTGATAATGGACTTCTTTGCCGCCGAGGGAAGGGAGGGGCGGCGCGCTTTCTCCTCCCTGATCCGGGAGATGAAAGGAATCGCCCACAAGCGGGGTGACGGACTGATTCTGACGGCGACCCAAACGGGATCAAGGATAAGACGTGTATTGTATCGTGCGGGATTCATCAAGGTGCCGGGCCCCGTCAACCCGAGGAAGCTGAAGCTCGTGGTAAGACCGATCACCGAGCGGGCAAAGAGGCACACGCTGTCAAAAAAGGAGTGGTTTTTGACGCTGGCGGACTGGGACGTCCTGTAGTGGTAAGTGCCGGGGTGCTGTTTGACAGGTAATAAACTGTATTATGGGCGAATATTTGTTTGTTTTGAGTTGTCGATAATTTTTCTGTTTTCAATGTTGAGGTTTTAAATGTCCGAGCTGCTATTCGATAAAGACGGTGATGTGGGGATCGTGACGCTTAACAGGCCCGATAGGATGAACTCGCTGAACTTTAACATGGTAAAGGGGCTGATCGACTACTTCGCCGAGGCGGAGCAGGACGACTCCATCCGGGCGATTATTTTAACGGCGAACGGAAGGGCCTTCTGCACCGGGGCCGACCTCGTGGGCGGCGCCGGTAGGGCGGATATCAGCACCCCGGTGGGGATGAAGCTCTCGGCCCACCTCTACGGGAAGGTCTTCTTTACGATGTTCACTACGGAAAAGCCGATCGTAAACGCGATAAACGGGACCGCCGCCGGGGCGGGGGTGAACATCGCCCTTGCCGGAGACATAGTTCTTGCCGCCGAGGGGGCCAAGTTCATCGAGGTCTTCGTGAGGCGGGGGATGTTTCCCGACGCCGGGGGGATGTTCCTGTTGCCGAGGCTCGTGGGGCTGGCAAAGGCGAAGGAGATAATGTTCTTTGGTGATGACATACCGGCGGAAAAGGCGCTGGAGATGGGCCTGATAAACAGGGTGGTCGCAAAGGATAAGCTGATGATTGATGCGATGGCGCTGGCGAAGCGCCTGGCGGCGGGGCCGACGAGGGCGATCGGGATGATGAAAAAGGTCTTGAACCGCTCCTTCGAGCTGGACATCCAGACCGTCCTCGAATTCGAGGCGGCGTTTCAGGGGATCCTCGTCTCCACCGACGACGTGAAGGAGGGGATACAGTCTTTCATGGAAAAGAGGCCCCCAGAGTTCAAGGGGAAATAGATACAAGATTGTACTAACATTTTTTTAAGAGGGTCGATTATGAAGATCAGTGAAATTGATTTTTACCTGTGTCATTATCCGTTACCGGAAACCTTTTACCCGTCATGGATACCGGGTTATCCCCAGGGCAACAACAGCGCCCTCATCGTTGTGGTCAAGACCGACGAGGGGATAGAGGGGTATTCGGCGATGGTCGGTTTCCTGGACGAGGCCAGGGGGCTTCCCGGGATGATGCGGCCCTTCATGGTCGGGCGGGACCCCTTCAGGGTGGAAAACATCGTTCAGGTAATCAGGAGCGCCCACTACCTGGGCTACAAGGCGTTCTTCATCGAGGTGGCGATCTGGGATATCATCGGAAAGGCCGCGGGGCTTCCTGTCTACAAGATGTTGGGAGGGGGTATCGGCAAGATCAAGACCTACGCCTCGTCCGGCGAGATAATGGAGCCGAAAAAGCGGATCGATTACGTCAAGATGATAAGGGATATGGGGTTCAAGGCGGTTAAACTCCGTATACGCTCGATGGAGTTCGAGAAGGATATCGCGGTCGTTGAGGCGGTCAGGAAAGAGGTCGGGGACGATTTCGACATCATGGTGGACGCAAACCAGGGATGGCCCATCCACTTAGGGTTGGTCGACTGGCCCCGCTGGGACCTCAAGAGGGCGATGAAGACGGCCGAGGCGCTGGAGGAGTTTGATGTCAGGTGGATCGAGGAGCCCCTATTCAAGCACGACTTCGAGGGGCTGGCGGCGTTGAGGGCGTCTACCTCGATCCAGATAGCGGGGGGCGAGTTCAATACGGACCTCTACGAGTTTCGCGACATCATCGCCCACGGCAGCCTCGATATCCTCCAGCCGGACGTCACCCTCGCTGGCGGAATATTGATGGGCAAGAAGATAGCGGGAATGGCAGAAGCCTCGAATCTCCAGTTCTCGCCCCACACCTGGACGAACGGAGTAGGCCTTGCGGCGAACCTCCAGCTCATGGGCTCGGTGATGAACTGTCCCTACTGCGAGTTCCCCTTCGAGCCGCCCGGATGGGTGCCGGAGGCGAGGGATTTCATGCTCAAGGAGCCGTTCTCGGTGGACAAGGAGGGATTCATACATCTGCCGGAGGGGCCGGGGCTCGGGATCGAGCTCGACATGGAGAAGATAATGGCCCACGGCGAGAAGCTCTGATATTGCTTCGGCGATCTGGCCGGGCCGAGAGTCGCTTCGTTGGGGGGGGTGGGGGTGATCAAATTGTCTTGAAGGTCGGGAATACGAAGGTCTTGTCGGCGATGAAAATTGGGGGATGTCCTGTCTCCCCGTGTCCGATCAAGAGGAGAGCGGAATCTCGATTGAATGTACCGCAGTCGTTGACGATCGAGGCGATCGATAAAAATCGACCGATTCTATCGTGATTATGCTATTATAGAAATCGGGGGAGCGGGGGGGAACGGCTCTGGGGCGAGTGGCTCCGATGGGTCCCGGAGGAGATACGATCATCTCTGTTCGAGTGATATAAATGGTGTCTCCCCAGCCGGTGGATTCTAATATCTTTTTACTACCGAGGATACTAAAGGACGAAAACGGCTTTTAATAGGTTTTTGGGGTTTTTTGGGGAGGACGAAAATGATAGTAGGCGTTCCGAGGGAGGTAAAGGAGGAGGAATACAGGGTCTCGATAACCCCCTGGGGGGTCTCCGCGCTGACGGGGCGCGGGCACAAAGTCCTGATCGAAAAGGACGCCGGTCTGGAGAGCGGCATAACGGACGCGGACTACGAGGAAGCGGGCGCCAAGATAGTCCCCACGGGAAAGGATGTATGGGAAGGGGCGGAGTTTATCCTTAAGGTCAGGGAGCCGGAGGGGGCAGAGCTCGATATGCTGTCCGGGCACCTCATATTTTCCTACCTACATCTGGCGGCGAACGAGCCCCTCACAAAGAGGCTCCTTAAAGAAAAGGTGACCGCAATAGCGTACGAGACCGTGGAGACCGTCGACGGTTACCTGCCCCTCCTTGCGCCGATGAGCCAGGTCTGCGGCAGGCTCTCCATACAGGTGGGGGCGTACGGCCTCGAGAGGACGAACGGCGGATCGGGAGTACTCATCTCCGGCGTGGCGGGCGTGGCGCCGGCAAAGGTCACGATAATAGGGGGCGGAGTCGCCGGGTTCAACGCGGCCCAGGTGGCCGTCGGGATGGGCGCCGGGGTCTTCCTGGTGGGCATCTCGCCCACAAAGCTGAAGTACACCGGCGATATGCTCAGGGGAAGGGCGGTGACGGTCATGAGCAACAGCGCGAACATCGAGGAGAACGTCCTCGATGCGGATCTCGTGGTGGGGGCGGCGCTGATCCCCGGGGGGAAGCCCCCGATGCTGTTGAGCCGCGACCTCGTGTCGAGGATGAAGCCGGGAAGCGTAATCGTCGACCTCTCCATAGACCAGGGGGGGATGGCCGAGACGTCAAGGCCGTCGACCCACAAAGAGCCGTTCTATAAGGAGGAGGGGGTAATACACTACGCCGTTTCGAACATGCCGGGGGCGGTGCCCAGGACATCGTCTTTCGCCCTGTCGGGGGACACCAGCACTTACGTTCTGGAGATCTGCGACAAGGGATTTACGGGGGCAATAGGCGACAATCCCGATCTAAAAAAAGGAGTGAATGTCCACAACGGGAGCGTAACCCATAACGGTGTTGCCGAGGCTCTGGGCCTCGAGCTCAAAGAGCTTTGAGGGGTTGAGTGGTTTTTTAAGAAATGTGAGGTACTATCTGGGCAAAACCTCTAATGCTGAACTCAAACGGAATTCAGGCGCGGAAACAGATTATCTGCCGTGCCGGTTTCGATTAAAAAATACGAAAGGACCTATAATATGACCGATGTTTACAAAAGCCTCGCCGTAAAGCTTGACGAGCTGCCCCAGGGATTTCCCGAGACGGAGACCGGGGTAGAGATCAAGATATTGAAGAAGATCTTTACAACGGAAGACGCCGAGGTCGCCCTCAAATTGAGGCCTTATCCGGAGACGGTTGAGGAGATCGCCGAGAGATTTGAAAAGTCCCCGGACAAGATGCGCGATATACTCCTCTCCATGGCGGAGAAGGGGCAGATAGCCACCTACAAGTCGAGGGGGGTGCGCAGGTTCTTCTTCGCCCCCTTTGTTGTGGGCATATACGAGTTTCAGATCTACAGGATAGACAAGGAGCTGGCCGACCTCTTCGAGGAGTATCTGCCCACCTTGATGAAAACCCTCGGGGGCCACAAGCCGGCGATAGCCCGGGTGGTGCCGGTGGATGCGGAGATCAACGGGAAATCGGAGATTGTCCCTCACGACGATATACAGAGAATGATCGAGGACGCAAACTCCTTCATCTTGAACGACTGTCTCTGCAGAAAGGAGCAGGCGCTGGCCGGAAACCCGTGCAAGCACGAGCTTGCCACATGTCTCGGCTTTTCAAAAGAGGTCAACGCCTACGATGACTTCACGATGGGGGGAAAGATAATCACGAAGGAAAAGGCGCTTCAGGTCCTGAAGGACGCGGAGGAGTCCGGGCTTGTCCACAACCTCTTCTACAACACGATCAAGGGACACATCGGCGTGTGCAACTGCTGCCCCTGCTGCTGTGGAGTGATCAGAGGCGTAAAGGAGTTCGGAGCGGAGCACATCCTTGCCAGGAGCAACTATCTGGCGAAGATAGACGGTGAGATCTGCACAGCCTGCGGGATATGCGCGGATGAGCGGTGCCCCATGGACGCAATCGAGGAGGCTGACGGTGTGTACAGCGTGATCGAAGAGAAATGCGTGGGATGCGGGCTATGCCTGGTTACGTGCCCCGTGGACGCGATTGCGCTTATGGAGAGGCCGATCTCCGAGAGGGAGGACCCTCCCAGGAATATGATCGAGTGGAGCATCCAGCGCGCCCATAACAGGGGGATGGAGTTGAAGCTGAAATAGCGAAAGGGGATGGATATTTTTGATGGAGTAGGGGAGTAGGAGAATGATAAAGGAGACGATGTGAGGAAGGGGGCTTGATTGGAGTATCGATAATTCATGATGGGGGCGAGGCCTCTCGCAACAAACCTGGGGCTGGAGCGACGCGGTCTTTTACGTCCAACCAGCCCCTTTATTTATATGCGGTGGAAGGGAAGCTTATGCGGGCCTGATAGTTGATGAGGAGGGGAGGGGGATAGAAGCACCTCGCTTTAAATCGGGGGTCGGAAGGGCGCGATCTTTGACGTCCGGCCGACCCCTTTTCTTTATGCGGCGGAAGGGAGGAGTTGGAAGCCCCTCGCTCTAAACCTGGGGCCGGTGACCGATGGGGGGCCAGTTGACAGGGGGAACAAGGCCTCCCGCTACAAATCTGAAGCCGAAAGCTGATAGAGGGGGAAGGAAGCTGATGAGGAGGGAAGAGTGGAATAAACACCTCGTATTAAACCGGGGGCCGAAACGAAGCAACCTTTTTACGTCCAGCCGGCCCCTTTTCTATATGTGTGGAAGGGGGGAGAAAGTGGAGATTTTGTCAACTAAAACTCGTTTAAGGGTCTTCAGAGGCGGCCGTTCCCAGACACAACCTCCTTAAGCTGCGGCCTTGGTCGATTGAAATGAGATACGATTCAAATGAAGTGGATTTAATAAAAACTTAGTTTACCCGCCAAAGACAAACCTTCTATTACAACGCACCCCAAATAATGTATATTGGTCTCCGTGTACAAACAGGCTTGAAATGTAAACCGTAAAGTCGTTGTTTCCCCGGCCGTTCACCTCTAAAGAGAGATCGTAGAATCAAACGGGGAGTCAACAGCAGGGTCCCTCCTTAATGTATCGCCCCGAGGCTTGAAAAACGAAATCCCCCCCATCCTGCTCCAGACGGTCCCGCCGAAGAACGTCTCTTCGGCCAAAAGCATGACGTGAAAAGCTAAAGGCAAAGGTGGCGAATCCTATTTACTCATTCCCTCCCTTATTCTGTTTTCGATATCCGATATCCTCTTTGAGTCGTAGAGGAAGGTTTCAAAATAGTTTCTTGGCTTCGTATCCCGCCACTCCTTCAGATACTCGAGGGCCTTTAAAAAATAGACCTCGGGATCGGAGTCGAACGGGGCGTAGCTCATGTAGTAATAAGTATTGAGGCAGGGTATGTAGAGGGAGTCCTTGTCAAGGTTCTCGATGTTCTTGATGTCTTCCATCCCCTTGTCGAGCTGGTAGAGGATGATGTGGGAATATCCCCTCATGGCGTAGAGAAAGGCGAACATGCTCCTGTACCTCGGGATGCTGTCGATCCCCTCGGTGGCGGACTCGATGACCTCCTTGTGCTTGTTTTTGGAGAGGTGGTGAAGGACATCGTAGTAGTTGCCCATCACAATCCTCTTCTCTTCGCTTGCCACCTCTTTGAAGTAATCTTCGGACAGATAGTAGGATGCAGGTTTCGACTTGATGGAGGCACAGCCCGCCGCCGTCAATAAAAAAAGGACGATTGAGACTAAACAATGGAATTTTTTCATGGCTCTCTCACTCATTGATTTCGCATATTATCCAACAAAACGATCCCTTTTACAAGGAATATTTGGTCAAATATTTTGAATATTAGGATATTGAAAAGGTGTCGAGTTTGTGAAAATGTATGGATGTCAAAAGAGTTCTTGACTTTTTACGGTTTTTAGGGGTACTATATGTCAAAACAATAACCGGGATTTCAGACCACGACATATCAATTATAGGAAGTAGCCCCGCCTAAAGGCCGGGCGATTGCTATTATAGGATCATTTCAGTTCGGATGGGGGGCCGGTTTCAGATGGCTCTCATCCGCCTTGACTTTTAATAACATACTATAAGAAGAAATGGACAAGGAAAAGAGGGACAACAAGGAGAGACTCGGGGTCTCCGACAACGACGCCTTTAGGTCCGCTCGGGACAAGGAGTCGCTTGCTCGTTCGTACAGGGAAGAGAGGGATAGGGTAGTAAAGAAACTGATCGAGGCGGGCGTCGTGGTGATAGATCCATCGACGACCTACGTCGATGATTCGGCCCTGGTGGGCCAGGGTACGGTCCTCTACCCGAACGCATATATAGAGGGGAATACGACAATCGGCAGGGATTGCGTTATAGATCCCGGCGTAAAGATTGTAGATTCAAAGCTCGGTGACGGGGTCAAGGTCCTCATGTGTACGCTGATTATCGATAGCAGTGTGGGGGACGGGGTCACGATAGGGCCCTTTGCCCACCTGAGGCCCGGGGCGGAGCTGGAGGACGGCTCGAAGGTGGGAAACTTCGTTGAGGTCAAGAAGTCGAGGATCGGGAGGGGATCGAAGGCGAACCACCTCTCTTATATAGGGGATGCCCAGATAGGGGAGGGGGTGAACGTGGGCGCGGGGATGATAACCTGCAACTACGACGGGGTAAAAAAACACAAGACCGAGATAGGGGATAACGTCTTTATAGGCTCGGACGTCCAGCTGGTGGCGCCGGTAAAGCTGGGGAAAAACGCCCTCATAGGCGCGGGATCAACGATAACCAAGGACGTCCCGGAGGACGCCCTGGCGGTGTCCAGGGTCAGGCAGACGAATCTCCCCGGAAAGGGTTTTTTGAGGTTCAAGGAAAGGATTGGTATAAAATCTGATAAAAAGGGGAAATAGGTAATATGTGCGGAATAGTAGGTTACATAGGCCCTAAAAAGGTAACTGGACTTCTGATAGAGGGCCTGAAGAGGCTCGAGTATCGGGGTTACGATTCGGCCGGGGTCGCGGTAATCACCGGCGGAGAGGTCACCATCAAGCGGAGCAAGGGAAAGCTCGCGATCCTGGAGGAGATCGTATCGAAAGAGTCGCTTGACGGCAACGTGGGGATAGGTCATACCAGATGGGCCACCCACGGCAAGCCCTCTGACGAGAACGCGCACCCCCACAAGGCGGGGAGCATAGTCGTCGTCCACAACGGGATCGTCGAGAACTACCTCGAGCTGAAGGAGCTCCTTAAAAGCGAGGGGCACGAGTTTTCCTCCGAGACGGACACCGAGGTGATAAGCCATCTCATCTACAAGTTCGTAAAAGAGGGAAAGGGATTCAGGGACTCGGTGATGAGCGCCCTGAACATGATCGAGGGGTCTTACGCCCTGGGGATATTGAAGGAGGACGAGCCTGACGTCCTTATGGCGGCGAGAAACGAGTCTCCTCTGATCCTCGGGTTGGGGGATGGGGAGTTCTTCATAGCCTCCGATATTCCGGCGATCATCAACCACACGAGGGACGTGGTGATCCTGGACGACGGCGAGGTGGTGGAGTACAGGGAAGGCAAATGCAACGTCACCGACCTCGATGGGAATAAAAGGGAGAAGACATCTCGGCGGATAGACTGGAGCCCCGTCATGGCGGAGAAGGGGGGCTACAAGCACTTCATGCTGAAGGAGATATTCGAGCAGCCCCAGGGGATCATCGACACAATCAGGGGAAGGATATCTGAGGAGGAGGGGGAGGTGTACATGTCGGAGATCAAACTTACGCCGGAGGAGATCAAGAAATTCGACAAGATCACGATAGTAGCCTGCGGGACGTCATGGCACGCGGGTCTCGTGGGGAAGTTCATGATGGAGTCGGTTTTGAGGGTTCCAGTGGACGTTGAGCTGGGGAGCGAGTTCAGGTACAGGGATCCGATCGTGGATTCTAAAACGCTGATTATCGCCATTACACAGTCCGGGGAGACGACCGACACCTTGGCGGCGGTAAAGGAGGCGAAGGGTAAGGGGTCCTGGGTGATCTCTATCTGCAACGTGGTGGAGTCGAGCGCCGCCAGGGCGGCTGACGGCGTCATCTATACGCACGCCGGCCCGGAGATAGGGGTGGCGTCCACCAAGGCCTTCACCACGCAGCTGACGACACTCTACCTGTTGACCCTATACTTCGCCCAGGTAATGGGGAGGCTAAAGAGCGACGAGATACAGAAAAAGCTCCTTGAGTTCATCAAGGTTCCCGGGTATGTGGAGAAGGTCCTTTCGAGCAATGACGAGATAAGGGGAATCGCCAGAAAATATATGAACGCCTCGGATTTTCTCTACCTGGGGCGGGGGATCAACTACCCCATCGCCCTCGAGGGGGCGCTGAAATTAAAGGAGATATCCTACATCCACGCGGAGGGCTACCCCGCGGGCGAGATGAAGCACGGCCCCATAGCGCTCATCGACGAGGAGATGCCGGTCGTCGCCGTCGTTACGAAAAACAACACCTACGACAAGGTCCTCTCCAACATAAAGGAGGTCAAGGCGAGAAACGGCATAGTTATCGCCGTTGCCAACGTCGGGGACAAAGAGGTGATAAAGGACGAGTACGAGATAGACGATATCATCTACATCCCCCAGACCGATCCCCTGATCACCCCCATAGTACTTGTGGTTCCCCTGCAGCTTTTGGCGTATCACGTTGCCGACCTGAAAGGGACAGACGTGGATCAGCCGAGGAATCTTGCCAAGAGCGTGACAGTCGAATAGATGATCGTCTACTATAAAACCAATCCCGCAAGGTTCATGCTTTCGGGGTTCATCCTGGGAATCCTGATAGGCACCTTCGTGCTTCTGCTCCCCAACTCCACTACCACAGGCGAGATCTCACTCGTCGACGCCCTCTTTACGGCCACCAGCGCCGTTTGCGTTACCGGGCTTATTGTCCTTGACACAGCGCGCGATTTTACGACGACGGGGCAATTGGCGATTATCACCATGATACAGCTCGGGGGGATAGGGATCGTCTTTTTCTCGGTGCTGTTCACCCTGGTGTTTATGGGGAGGGTGAGCATAGGCCAGAAATCGATCTTCTCGTCGATGATGACGCCCCAGACGAAGTGGGATATGTGGGGCGTGTTCAGGACGATCTTTATATTTACGATAACGGTCGAGATACTGGGAGCCCTGTTTATGTTCCCCTCGATGTTTCGGATTGCCGACGGCGATATAATGAGGGCGGCCTACCTTTCCATCTTTCACTCCATATCCGGCTTCTGTAACGCGGGCTTCTCCCTCTTTCCAGACAGCTTCGTGGGCCTCAGATTCAGCCCCCTTGCGGTAATCCCGTTGATGGTCCTTATCGTTTTGGGAGGCGTCGGTTTTTTTGTTATTGATGATATTATCCAGCTTGTCAGGATGAGGGGAACACACAGGATAACACTTCACTCCAAGATGGTCTTGATAGTATCGGGTATACTTGTTTTCGGGGGCGCGTCATTTATCTTTTTCTTTGAGAGCTTCAATCCCGCCATGGAGGTGGCCCTGGGCCAGAGGATCATCGACTCCCTTTTTATGTCGATTACCGCCAGGACGGCCGGATTCAACACGATCGATATCAATGCGATGACGAATCCCACGCTGATGACGGTAATCATCTTGATGTTTATGGGGGCCTCCCCGGGCTCCACCGGCGGGGGGGTAAAGACCAGCACGATGGCCGTAATCTGGGCGCTGATAGTCTCCCGCTACAGGTCAAAGGAGGATGTCTCGGTCTTTAAAAGGACCATCCCCAAGGAGACGGTGTCCCACGCCCAGGCGATACTGGCGTCCTCTGCGATCCTTGTCATCGTCGTGATGCTTTTGGTTTTGATCTTCGAGATCTGGGGAGGGGACATCATCTTGAGGGACCGGGACTACTTTGTCTCCTCCCTTTTCGAGGTAGTTTCGGCCTTCGGAACGGTGGGGCTTTCCATGGGGATAACGGGCGAGCTGCACCCGATCAACAAGATGCTTGTAATTATCACGATGTTTATCGGGAGGCTGGGGCCTCTGACATTTCTCCTTGCGCTGCAGAAGCGCCGACCGAAGGCGGCGTTCAAGTACGCCGAAGAGGATATTCTGGTTGGTTAAAGGTAGGGGATAGGATATGAGAAACTTTTTGGTAATCGGCCTCGGGAAGTTCGGCTTTACCGTGGCCAAGACCCTCTATGAGCTGGGACAAAACGTGACGGCGATGGATATGGATGAAGTTGTGATCCAGAAGATACGCGATTTCTCGAATCAGGCCATAAACGGGGATGCGTCTATGATGGATAACCTGACCGGAATCGGCAAAGAGAACGTCGACGTCGCCGTGGTGAGTCTGGGGGAAAAGATGGATGCCTCCGTGCTCGTGACCCTTCACTTGAAGGAGTTGGGGATAAAGGAGATTTGGGTCAAGGCCATAAGCGAAGACCACGGGAAGATATTGAAGAAGCTTGGCGTCTCCGAGGTGATTCACGTCGAAAAGGAGATGGGGGAGAGGGTGGCCCATAACCTCTCCAGGCCGAATGTCCTCGACTACCTGCCGGTCTCGAAGGGGTACAGCATTCAGGAGTCTCCGGTGCCGAAGTCGTTTACGGGAAAGAGCCTCCTGGAGCTTGCCCTCAGAAAGAAATACGGCATCTTCGTCATAGCCGTAAAGGAGCTTATTCCGGAGAGGATGGTCGTAAATCCCGAGGCGAAGTTCGTCCTGAAGGACAGCGATATCATGGTAATCCTCGGAAAAGACGAAGACCTGGACAGGTTGAGGAACATGTAGACTGAGCATAAGGCCACCTCACCGCCGTAACGGCCCTTTTCTTTAAATTATTCTTCCCGACGGATTTATTTTTACCTTTCAAAGCAGGTGGGGCGGATTTTGCCTAAGAGAGAAGAGATCCTGAAGAATTTGAACGACATTCAAAAGCAGGTGGTGACTTTTGACGGTGGGCCCGCCCTTGTCCTGGCGGGGGCGGGATCGGGCAAGACCCGTGTCTTGACCCACCGAATCGCCTATCAGGTTGCTTCCGGTATAAGACCCGATAGAATCCTTGCCGTAACCTTTACGAACAAGGCCGCAAGGGAGATGAAGGAGCGGGCCTTGAGGCTTCTCCCGTCTTCGGAGGGGGTTCCCTGGATTACGACGTTCCATTCCGCCTGTCTGAGGATATTGAGAATCGAGGCGGAATCGGCCGGTCTGAATCCGAACTTCGTCATCTACGATTCAACCGACCAGACACAGCTTATGCGTCGGGTTCTGAAGGACCTCGATATCGGTGAGAGGACTTTGAGTTCCCAGGGTGTTTTATACTCGATAGAGATCGCGAAAAACAGGCTTTTGACCCCGGATCTGTTTAAGGAGAAGTATCAGGAACCCTTTAACAGGAGGACGGCCAGGATATACGCCCGGTATCAGGAGGAGCTTAAGAAGTGCTCGGCCCTCGATTTTTCCGACCTGATTATGAGGTGCGTACTCCTGTTCAAGGAGAATCCTCAAACCCTCGACAAGTACAGGGATAGGTTCCTTCATCTCATGGTAGACGAGTATCAGGACACAAACTTCGCCCAGTACGAGCTGATAAAATGCCTTGCTTTAAGGCACAGGAACCTCTGCGTTGTCGGCGATGACGACCAGTCGATATATCGCTGGCGAGGGGCCGATCTCGGAAACATCCTCGATTTTGAAGACGACTTTCCGGACTGCACCGTCTTTCGGATGGAGAAGAACTACCGCTCTACCAAAAACATTCTTTCCGCATCCGGATCGGTCGTCGAAAAAAACAGCGGCAGGAAGGGTAAGACGCTCTACACCGACAACGAGGTGGGCCACAAGGTGGTTTTCTTCGAGGGATATGACGACCGCGACGAGACCGAGTACGCCGTCAGGACGATCACAGGTCTGATGGAGGACTTCGGATACGACGCCAAGGATTTCGCGATCTTCTACAGGACGAACGCCCAGTCGAGGCCCTTCGAGGACGAGCTTATGGGTGCCGGGATACCATATCAGGTGGTGGGGGGTATGCGCTTCTACGAGCGGATGGAGATAAAGGACGTGGTGGGTTATCTCAGGGCTGCCGTCTCCCCGGACGACGCCCAGAGCTTTCTCAGGATCGTCAACGTGCCGCCCAGGGGTGTGGGGGCAAAGACGACCGAGAAGATCGAGGAGCTCGCAAAGAGGGAGGGCGTGAACCTGGTCGAGGCCTCCGATACCCTCTTGAAGGGGGGCAAGCTGTCGAAAAAGGCGGCGGAGGGGATGGATATGCTGCTGAAGGTGCTCAAAAGCATCTCCGAGAGCGACTCCCTCTACGGGGCCGCGATGGGGGCGGTCTTCGACTCCGGGATGTATGACTACTACCGGTCTATTGGAACCGTCGAGGCTGAGGGGAGGATAGAAAACTTAAACGAGTTTATTACGGCGGTGAGCGAGTTCGAGGAGAAAAACGTTAACGCCCATCTCTCCGACCTCCTCGACCAGATAGCCCTGGTGAGCGATGTCGACGGGCTTGACGATGTGAGAACGAGGGTTTCTCTCCTGACGCTCCACAGCGCCAAGGGGCTCGAGTTTCCCGTGGTCATAATCGCGGGTATGGAGGAGGGGCTCTTTCCCCACGGCCGCTCCCTTGACACCATAGAGGATGTAGAGGAGGAGAGGCGCCTCTGCTACGTGGGGATGACAAGGGCGAGAGAGAGGCTCTATCTCACGTCGGCGAGAAGGAGAAGGGTGTTCGGCACGGAGAGAATTAACATTGTTTCGAGGTTCGTCCACGAGGTGGACAGAAACTACATCGATACGGCGGGAAGCGAGCACAAAGCTCACGATGAATATGAGCTTGAGCTCGACGAGGATTATGCCCGGGAAAGAGAGGGAATTACAGGACGTTTCGATCAAGCCAGAAATTCAACACAAACAATCGCCCCGGGGGTCAGAATAAAGCACCCGGATTTCGGCTACGGCGTCGTCAAGGCCGTGGAGGAGGTCGGTGGAAGGCTGAAGCTTACCGTCCTCTTCTCCGGTTACGGGATAAAGAAGGTAATCAGCGGTTACGTCCCGATTGAGATAGTGTAGTCGTTTTGGATATAGAAAAGACTCTTTTTTAAAAATCTTCATTAGGGGGAAAGGATTTAGCTGTTTTTTCCCGAATTGACTTGATAAAATTAGATTATAATCCTATATTTTTCATTGACACTTAAGGCTCAATCAAGTATAAAAAAAATGATATGACTAAATTCATTAAAGCCACGTGTCCGAGCTGCTCTAAGGAGATATTCCTCGATCCGACAGAGGTGCCGGACCAAGGGAAAAGCGTTATCTGCTCGTCATGTGCGACCCCGTTTAAGGTGAAGATAGGAAAGAAGGAGGCGGGAGAGACGAGAGAAAAGGTGGCTACGGATACCGCCAGGCGGGGGCTTGTCGTCGTAATCGAGGATTCAAAGTTTGCAAGGACCCAGATCGTCGAGGCGCTCTCCGAAGAGGGGATAGAGGTCGTTGAAGCGGAGACGGCCGGAGACGGGATGAACTGGATATTGGAGCTTCATCCCAAAGTGATTATAGTCGACCTCTTCCTCGGGACGGGAAATCCCCAGGGCCTCGATATAATAAGGAACGTGAAGAAGCGGACAGACAAGAGGATCCCCGAGGGGATAAAGATCATTACGTACACGGTAATGTCTGAGGAAAAGGTGCCCCTGGCCATAAGGAAGATGACCGACTCCTTTGTCCACAAGGGCCCCACCGCCCTCTTTCACCTGAGGGAGGAGGTCCTTCGCCTCCTGAATGAATAGGGGCCGCCGTTCTGTTTGTATTTCCCCCCCAGTTGATCCCATTTATGTTTCACTCAACCACCCTATTTGTAGTTACATTCACCCCCCGCCCCCAACATTTATGTTCTCCAAATTGTTTTTTCATTCACACCTCCATTTGTAGTTGCAATCACCCCTTACTTATTTTAAGAGAGAGTCGGCTGTTTGATTCGGGGGATGGAAGATACTCTGATGACGTGTCGTTTTGCCCGGCCAATAGGAGATAAGAAGTTATGAAATCTAAACAGAGGGTTCCGGTTTGTGCAGCCGTTATCGTGGAGGGGGGGAGGGCCCTTGTGGGGAAAAGGGGAAAGGGCCGGAGCAATCCGGGAAAATGGGAGTTCCCGGGCGGGAAGGTACGCCCGGGGGAAGATCCAAAGGACAGTATCGTGAGGGAGATAGAAGAGGAGCTTGGAATCCAGATTTCGGTGGGGAGGCTCTTTGACGAGGTAAGCCACAGCTATCCGGACGTGGACGTACATATTATCTTCTATCTCGCAAAAATTGTATCTTCGAGCGCTTCTTTGGAGTATTCGTCCAGGGATCACGACGAGGTTCTGTGGGCGGGGCCGGAAGAGTTATTGGGGCTCGATTTCTCGGATGCGGACAGAAAGGTGGCATTAAGCCTCACCGAAGATTTGACGAACGGCGGGATCTTTTGATTTGTTTATTGTTGCGTCTCAAGGCCGGAGAAAAGGCAATGTAAAGTCAACCGCTCGGGGCCTTTTAAGAATTAGAGGATTGTTTTCGGATTAAACTCGGGATTTTATTAATCAGCCGGACGGCATAGGAAGCAGAGATTTGCCTTAAATTCACGACATGGTTTCTCCGGAGGCGATATTCGGATTAAAAAAGGAGCCTAACTGGGCAGGTATCCTGTCACATATTAATTAATGCCCTTCGGATTATCCAAAGGGCAAAGCAAAGGCATTTCTATATATATCTTCCCTAACACACAAATTTCCTGCCCCCACCGACCGCTGCTGCTAAACAGCTTGTCCCCCTTCACACCTTCCCCCCCACGACCGCGAAGCAGGGGTCTCAGTTTCTGCCGGTGATCTTTTCGTTCAAGATGGTGATTTGCATCGCCAGCGACGCCGTGTCCGCGAGAATTTTTATCTGATCGAGGTTTGTGTTGACCAGGCTTCCCGGCTCTCCATCGCAGTAGACTAATGCGATAGGCTTGTTGTAGATTTTGAACGGTATGATAATGCTTTCTGTGGGCTTATATCCCCCCATATAGGACTGTATGATTTGACTGTCCTCGTCCGGTATCTTACCCGCAAATACCCTGTTTGACTTTATGACTTCCTCGAAGGATTTCAGATCATAAGTCCCGATGGTCAGTTGCGCCGGGTTTTTGTTCAAATCGGGGATATTGTCGTTTTCCATCTTGGAAAATCCCCTGTAGTACTTTAGATCGCCCCTCTTGATTACTCCCACAAAACCCCTGTTGTGGTCTATCTGCAAAAACTTGAAGATCGTGTCCACGATGAAAGAGAAGCTCTGTTCCCTCAAAAGGTCCTGGGTTGTCCTCTTGAGGAATGTAAGGTCGAAGATATCCCTTTCCAGCTCCTTTTCGGCCGATCCCAACTCCAGCTTGGCGTCGAGAAGCTCGTTTATCAGCTGCTCCCTGATAAAGGCGAGCTGCTCCTTTTCGTGGCTGATCCGTTTGTTTCTGAAGAGGTTTTCCACGCATAATGAAAGCTCCTCAACAAACTGATCGAGCTCGGACCTGAGATGGCCGCTGGAGAGCGAAGATTTATCCGGCTTGTTCAAAAAGTAGCTTGCACCCATGAAGAGTGATTTCAACCTTATCTCCTTGTCATTAAGGGAGGTCATTATTATGACCGGTATGTGGGGAAAGTTCTGGTTTATCTCGGTCAAAAGCTCCAGCCCGCCGTATATCTCCGTTGTGGACGAAATGCCCGGCATAACAAGATCGAGGATCATGACGGGAGAGACTCTGGAGGGCTCCAGCGTCTTGATCTTTTCGAGGGCGTCCGCGGGATTGTCGTAGCTTTCGATACGATAGCCGAAGTTTGCAAGGCCGTCGGAGAAGATCGTCCTCATAAGCTTTTCATCCTCTACCAGGATGACGACCTCCTGGGGCGAGAACGAGGAGATGCTCTGGGTAACGTTCTCGATCGACTTGATGATCTCCTCCTTCAGGTTCGATTTTTCCGGGTGAAAGGTGCGATCCCTCTTAGGCTCCAGGTCTTCTTCCGCGATGTCGAAGTCGTCTTCGAGCACGGAAAAGGACTTGTTGACCTCCTCGAGAAATTGATCGACGTCGATGGAGAGATCCATATCATTCTCCGAGATATTTTCCGATTCAAATCGGTATATGCCGTCCCAGAAGAACATGGAGTAGAGGATGTCTTCCATAATCTCATTGAGGGCGGTCTTTAGGTCTTTCTCTGAAACGTAGCCGGACCTTAAAAGTATATCGCCGATGCGGAGGTTTTTGCCCTCCTTCTTCTGATACATTAAGGCCTTCCTCAGGTCCTTCTCGTTGATCAATCCCTTTTCAATAAGACGGCGCCCGAGGCGCTCCCTGAAGATGGGGGAATACGCCTTTATTATAACGCCTTTGTGGAAGTATATCGTGCCGAATCCCTCCTGGGACTTGATGGCGAGGACACCGGTGAGCTTTTCCTGTTTAATCTCCCTCAAAATATCGCTCAGCTTGTTTTTCTCAAGACTGCCGGAAAGTTTCATATTATTTCCTGTAACGTTAAAAAGAGATAGAAAATAATTTTTAATATGTAATGAAGGATCAAAACTTCTCTAGATTATACTAAAAAAAACCGGGAAACACCAGAAGAAAATGAAACGAGACAAAAAGAGTTTTTGCACGCATTACCCTGCCTTAACGGTCTTTGACCAATTAAAGGGGGGAATGTACATCCTCAGACGGATGTCATGGGGGCGTTTCGGAAGTGGAAAATCGGCTCTTTTTAAAAGGCTCTGTAAAGGATCGGTCGCTGAGAGTCGCTGATAGAAAACGATTTGTTACCGAAATGAAGCTATGAGATTCAATATCTGAATTTTAAGTTACAGGCGGTAAATGAGACGGTTTTATCCTTCCATCTTAGTCTTGATATTGTTCATTATTTGATCGGCTACCTTTTCATTTTGCCCTAAAACGACCCTTTCGGCCAACTTTCCCAAAACGGGGACAGGAATGGTGTATTCGACGTCGAGATTCAGCTTCGTGTCTCCGTCGAAATATTTCTCCAGCTTGAATACCCATTTACTTGTAATTCCCGCGACACTCTCAAGAACGTAGCGATCCGGATATTCCATTTCCTGTACTACAGACTCTCCGTTGAACTTCATTCCGGCCATCTTGTACACCCACTTTTCCCTTCTCCCTACTCCCTTACCGATAACATCGACTACTTTTTCTAAGCCAGGGCTCCACTCCTCGGAAGAGATTGGATCTGTGATGTATTCGTAGACCTTCTCCCTCGGGGCCTTGATGGCGATGCTTCTTTGTACATGTGCCATGTTAAATTCTCCTTTTCCAGAAGATATTATATGTTGGTTTGAATCAAATAGGTAGTGTTTAG
>CAZIWT010000009.1:0-44278 GCA_964542895.1 uncultured Thermodesulfobacteriota bacterium | reverse complement strand
ATAATATGAAACCACAAACCGTCACCCACTTTCAACTAAATACGGGACACTCTCTTCAAATCAACAGACATTTTAAGATATTTTTTAGCATTTCCATAGTCCTCTTGTCTAAGGTAGAACATTCCAAGATTTTTTAGATTAACAGGATCTTTATCATCTAACATAACACTAATCAAGTACATTTCCTCCGCTTTTTTTTTATCTTCTTCAATAGGATTATAAGAGTACTGTGTTAGAGCAATTGCATAATCATTAAAAGCATCTGCTAAGGTTTCCCTTAATTCCTGAGAAAGGTATGATATATCTTGTTTCATAATATCTTTTGCAATACTGCTAAGTTGTGATCCAAGAATCTTTTTGTATTGTTCTGCATCTTCATGAAGATTTGGATTTAATGGTTCTCCTTTTTCCCTATACAACTCAATCACTTAATCAACCAACTCCTGAGGCGGGACGGGTTTGCCCTGGGCGTGGGCAGCTCCCGCCGCTATCATTATCGCCAGTAGTATAATTAGCTTTTTAGACTTCATTTCCTTTCCCCTTTTAATTTATCTACCCCTGTATTTATTTGCCCAACTCCCCGCACGCATCCGCCTCCCCCATATCGCACGCCTTCCTGAAGTCTTCAAGCGCCTTATCCATTTCCCCCATAACTCGGCGGTTCAGCCCCCGTGTATAATAAAAAGCCGCGTGGTCGGGATAGAGGGAGATGGCCCTGTCGATATCGGCCATCGCGTCGTCGTATCTCCCCCGCTCCCTGTAGAGATCGGACCGGAGGCCGAGGGCGAACGGATCCCTGGGGCTGAACTTGAGGGCGATCGATACGCTCTCCATCGCCTTATCGTATTTCTTCATCATGTAGTAGGTCCGCCCCAGGGCGGTGTATGCGTTGACGTCGTTGGGATTGATGCCGATGGCCCTGTTGAAGTCCGCTATCGCCTCGTCAAATATCTTTTGGTCCCTGTTCAATATTCCCCTGTTGTAGTAGGCCAGGGAATTGGTGGGGTTTATACTTATCGCCCTGTTGAAGTCGCCTGCCGCCTCTTCATACCTCTTCTGCTTCTTGTATACACACCCCCTGTTGTTGTAGGCCATGATGTAATTCGGGTCGAGGCTTATCGCCTTCGTGAAGTCGGCGACCGCCTCATCGTATTTTTTAAGCCGGTCGTACGCGATCCCCCTGTTGTTGTATGCCCCGGTGTAGTCGGGCTTGATCTCTATCGCCTTTGTGTAAAGCTCGATCTTTTTGTCGAGGTTATTCTCCTCAAAGGCCCTGTCGTACCAGTATTCCGGGTCTTCCGCGCACCCCAAAACAAGAGCCGCCAAGACGGCACACGCCGCAAACAGAAGCAGCAATGATTTATAGATATTCATCTATCCTCCAGAAAACAGCGAAAATGGAGAAAATGAATTAAAACAGCCCCCTCGACTCGGTCCATCCGGCACGCACCACACTCCAGTCCCCCTCCTCCAGCTTTAGCTTCAGATCGAGGATATAGCCGCTCCCGGAATCCGGGATGATCTCGGCGCCCCCGGTGAAGATGAGCTTCACGACGGCGGAAGCGCTGTCCCCATTTACCTCGACCTCGATATCCCGAATGAATATCCCGATCTTTTCGTACCTCTGAAAGTAGATGAACAACAACCCCTTGATCTGGTTCCTGTCGTTTCCCTCCTTGTCCTTGTACGACTCGGAGACGTGTTTCAACACGCCCCTGATATCTTTGGCCTCCGCCTTCTCCGCCGCGTCCCTGATGAGGGCCTCGATCTTCTCCTCGTCGGTGAGCTCTTTTCCGCAGGATGTGAGGGCAAGGGCCACCGCGATAAAGATAAGAAATGCGACAACCTTAAAGAGACCGACTCCGCCGGATAAAGTTTTGACGCTCATAAAGACCTCCCAAAATCACTCGTTACGTTTCGTCAAATGTATCACAGATACTATCCAGTGTCAATTTTGTCAGCGGTCTTCAAAGAAGGCGGCTCTTTCCCTTCCTTGACACACCCTCTTTTTTCTGGTAGTTTTTGGTTGAATATCTTTAATGGATTCCCAATCAAGTTGGGAACGACGATACAGAGTGCGAAAACAGAGTGGGAAAAAACAAGGCACTTCTATCACGGGAGGACTAAATGGCGATAAATCGTGAGCTTATCGGAAAGAGCTTCGGGCCTGTCGACGGTGAGGTCGTAAACAGGGAGGCCATATTCTACGCCCTGGCGACCAACGACTACAACGAGGCCTACATCAACGGGGCGAGGGAGGGGGGAACCGTGGCCCCTCCCCTCTACGCCGTCAGCAAGGACATCGGGGCCAAGGGGATAATGGAGGTCTTGAAGGAGCCGACCCTCGGGATAAACTGGGCGTACGTCGTCCATGGGGAGCAGTACTTCGAGTGGCCCAAGCCCCTAATCCCGGGGACGAAGCTGAATACAACGGCGACCGTAAAGGACGTTATCGACAAGGGAACCGGCGAGCTGTTAGAGGTGAAGGTGGACTCAGTGGACGAGGCGGGCGATCTCGTGATGAGTCTCGTGATCGGCTTTTTCGAGCGGTGGCCGGACGCCAAGAGAGAGAAAAAACCGGCCGCCGAGGAAAAAGCGGAAGAACCGGAGACCTTCTTCACACAAGACATGAAGGTCAAGCCGGGGCAGACCTACATCTACGCGGAGCCCTCGGGCGACCACAACCTGATACACGTCGATCCCGACTTCGCGGTCAAGGTGGGGCTTCCCGGCATAATCCTCCAGGGGCTCTGCACCATGGCCTTTGTCCAGAAGGCGGTGGTGGACAACGCCTGCGGCGGCGACCCGACCAAGCTGAAGAAGCTCAAGGTGAGATTCTCGAGGAACGTGCTGCCGGGAGACACGGTGACCACTAGGGGCTGGCTCACGGAAGACAAGGGGGAAACCAGAATAATCGGGCTTGAGGCCAAGGTCGACAGGGGGGACGTGGTGATAAAGGACGCCTGGGCCGAAGTGGCCAAGTAAGGGGATTTCAAAACGGGCACCCGATGTTCAAGGCGCTTTCATAATCCGAGATGAATTGTGGATTTGACGAAGACCATTGACCGCAAATCGGACTCGATTTTTATTATCAGGTGATATTAAGGTATGGACGATGCGACCCTTGTAATAGCCGGCTACGCGGCATCAACCCTTTTTTTGATCATCCTCGTCTTCATCATATACCGCTCCAAGAGGGGAAAGAGAGAGGCCTCTCCAATTTATCCCGGTGAGGCCAGGATCGGCCCATTCATCGGCAGGGCCAAGAAGGCGTTGATAACCTTCGCCCGGACGAGGGGGCTCACGATCGTCCCGGACGATCGGAGCGGCGACCTGAAGACGCGGATCACGCAGAGCTTCGGCATTCCGGAGACGGGGAGACTCGTGGATATCGTAAAGATTCCCCTCTCCAACGGGGAGGGCTATCTCTACACCCGTCTCCCGGAGACAAGCGGTTCTTCGGCAGGATCCGCATCCGACTTTGTCAGCCAGTTTATAGTCGTCTTCATCGATATACCGATAGCCGAGAGAACCTTCGTGGTGCAGCGCGTGCCTCTAAAGGGGAGGCTCGCCAGGGCCGTAGTAGAGATGGTCTTGAAAAGGATCTTCGGAGCGGGAAAAATCGAGCTGATGGAGATCGACAAACGCTTCCCCGACTTCGGCAGGGTATACAACGTCTTCACCGAGGACGTCGACAGCGCGGAGAGCGTGGTCCTCACGACCGACGTCATGTCGGTGCTGATGACGCACCCGCAAAAGAAGCCCGCAAACGTCTGCTTTGCCCCGTCCGGATTCGGGATCTTCATAGAGCCGAAGATGAAAAAAGTGGAGAAGATAGAGCGATTCGTCACGTGGTCGGAAAACCTCGCCCGGGCCTTGAAGGATATCGGCGAGTTTTGAGTTGCAGGGGGGTGCTTTTTAGGCCCTTTGCATTTTTTAAGAGGCCCTTTGATCGGGCCCTTGATCGATCAATTTGAGAGGAGCGGAATGTCAAAAACCGAAAACATCATCATTGTTGTAATTCTCGTTGTGGTCTTCTACTCCGTCTTTCATTATATTGTTTATAATGTCAGAAGGCTCAAAAGAGCGGTTTCCTCTTACGCCAAGTCAAGGGGTCTTGCAGTCATCGAAAAGGACGAAAACAACGCCCTCGGAAAGATGCTGGAGGAAAGGCTCGGTGTCCCTAAAGGAGGGATGTACGGGGAGATAATCAGGCTTCCGCTGTCCGAGGGGGAGGGCTACTTCTACAACGGATACAAGGGGGTCAAGAGCGGCTCCGAAAAGGGGACCAGCTCCGAGGATCTGAAATACTTCATAACGGTCTTTATAGATATCCCGATATCCGGGTCCGTCTTTCTTTTCCCTCACGCCGAAATAAAAGGGAAGCTTTTAAAGAAGATGTATGAATTCGCCATGTCGATGGTTCCGGGACCTGGGGGCCGCAAGGCAATTGATATAGAAAAACAGTTCCCGGAATTCGCCAAAACCCACACGGTCTTCGCCGAGAAGGACGATGACGCCTTTAACGTCATCCTGACCGCGGACGTGGTGTCGACCCTTATGGCCCGTCTCCCTTCGAAATACTATAATATCTCGTTTTTCCCGAAAGGCTTTATAATAGAGATTACCCCTCTCTTCAAGGATTCCGGCGATGTCGAGGATTTCGTGAGGCTCGCCGAAGACATCTCCCGCTGCTTGGGGGAGAGGGAGCATTTTTGAGGGCATTCTAAAGTAAAATAGGCGAAATAGCAAAATAGAACTTACGAGATAGAACTATAACAGAAAGAGGTTTTTTATGAAAAAGGCAGCGTTTACAATTCTCATACTGATTTTTGTCCTGTTGGTCTTTTGTCTCTACTTCGTAAGGATAAACTCCGTGAGCGATGGATCGAGCTTTACGCCGGAGGCCGGGGTGGTCGAATCCCTCGAAAATCTCGAGGTGATCGAGGAGAACGGCGTGCTTAAACTCGGCGACGCCTCCCTGAGGAGGGAGGGTGGAAACAACATCATAAAGCTCAAGGGGGCACCCTACGAGATGGGCTACCAGCACGGGAGGCTCTTGGCGGACGAGATCAGAAGGGGGTGTGTTCCCCTCTTTTCCGATCCGATCTCCCACAACATCCAGTACGCCGAGAAGCCGAAGTGGATGAGGTGGCTCCTTTTAAAGTATCTCGAGATCGCGGTCTTTGCTCCGGTGGAGTTAAACACCCCAAAAGAATACCTCGAAGAGATAAAAGGTATAGCGGACGGGGCGGGCCTCGACTACAAAGACGTCTTCATCGCCAACTTCTACTCGGACCTCTCCATGGCGATGGTTCCGGGGGTGATCGGCAAAAAGGCGCTCGACTTCGGGCTTCAAGTTGAAGCCGGAGAGTGCTCCAGCTTCGCCGCCGCGGGAAGGGCGACTTATGGGGGAAAGCTCATCTTCGGAAGAAACACCGACTACTCGGGCCAGGGCCTCTGGGGGCCGAACCAGACGATCTTCTTTTACGAGCCGGAGAACGGCTACCGCTACGTGAGGGTCTCCACGGCGGGGCTAATAAAGTGCAACTCCGCCATGAACGAGATGGGGATGGTGATCGGGGGGCACTTCATGGGATACGACGGAGCCGATCCCGCCGGCGTCTCTTTCACCGTATTTGAGAACATGATAATGAGGGGGGCAAAGGACATCGACGGGGCGATAAAAATATTGAAAGATAATAAAAGGGGCGGCGCCTTCGGGTTTCTCGTCGCCGACGGGAAGGTAAAGGACGCCGTCGTCTTTGAGTCGAGTCCCGATCTCTTGGGGATAAGGCGGATGGAGGGAGGCTCCATGGTTCTTACCAACTTCGCCACGACCGAAGAGCTAAAGGAAGTCGACCTGATGGCGAGATACAGCCTCGTTATGAGAAACCTGATGGGGAGGTACGTGAGGCTTACCCGGCTGATAGAGGAAAACTACGGGAGGATCACCCCGGCGTTGGCCGCGAAGTTCATGAGCGACCACATCGACCCGATCTTGAAAGTCGAGAGGGGCTTCGGGCACACCGTCTGCGGCGCAAACAACGTGACCTCGGTGGTCTTCCTGCCGGCGGACGGCTTCTTCTGGGCGGCGACGGGAAAAGAGCCCGCCTGCGCAAACGAATACATCGGCTTCGACTTCTGGGCGGAGTTCGAGGGAAAGCCATCCAGGATCTACCCGAAACTGCTTTCCGGCTACCGATGGAAGAGCGGCGCCAAAAGGGACGCCTTCTCCTCCTACATGGACGCATACACCGCCTACGAAGACGATTTTGGAAGGATCCGCGAGGCGCTGGCGATGTTGGAGGGGGCCATGGTGCAGGACCCCGAAGAACCCGCCTACTACCGAATGCTGGCGAGGCTTCTCATTGTCATCGGCGACTACGAGGGGGCGGCAAAGCTCCTTGACGACTCTCTTGCCCTCCCCCAGACGTTGAACGAAAAGGGCCTTGCCCTTCTCCTCTCGGGTCAGGCCCTGGACCTCATGGGCAGGCGGGACGAGGCGGTCTCCATGTACAAAAAGGTGACAGCGTTAAAGGACGAGGCAAAGGACGATCATCTGAACGATATTAACGAATTTCTTATCGCCTACGCCGAGAGGTGCCTCAAAAAGCCGTTCTCAAAGGAGAGGATCCTAAAGGACATTCCCATAGCCTTCAGCCTCCAGGCGGGGCTGGAATAGTCGGGACCGAAAAAGACACAAAAACAAAGGGGGCCCCACATATTCCGGGGCCCCCTTAAAACAACTAAATGATCCCACCTGCCGCTATTTTTTCTTCTCCATCTTTTCGAGCTCCATCGCCCTGAGCTCCTTTCTCAATATCTTTCCCACGGCGCTCTTCGGAAGGCTGTCGGTAAACTCGATCAGCTTCGGGACCTTGTACTTTGCGAGCTTCTCCTTGCAGTAGCCGATCATCTCCTCTTCGGTTGCGGTCTCACCCTCCTTGAGGACGACGTAGGCCTTGACGGTCTCTCCCCGGTATTCGTGGGGCACCCCGATGGTGCAGGCTTCCACCACCTTCGGGTGCTCGAAGAGGACCTCGTCGATGTCTCTGGGATATATGTTGTAGCCGCCGGCGATTATCATGTCCTTCTTCCGATCCACGATGTAGAAATATCCCTCCTCGTCCATTGTGCCGATGTCGCCGGTGTAGAGCCAGCCGTTCTTTATCGCCTTTTTCGTCTCCTCCGGCTTTTTGTAATACCCCGCCGTGACCTGCGGCCCCTTGATGAGAATCTCCCCCGGCTCTCCGATTGCAACCTCCTTTTTGCCCGTATCCACGTCGACGATCTTGACCTCGGTATTCGGCACGGGCAGCCCGATGCTTCCGACCTTGGTCTTCCCGCCGTAGGGATTGATGTGGGTCACCGGCGTCGTCTCCGAGAGCCCGTACCCCTCGCATATCTGGGAGCCGGTGGCCTCCTCGAACTCCCTGATGACCTCGAGGGGCAGCGGAGCGGCGCCGGAGAAGCATCCCTTCAGCGAGCTGAGATCGTACTTGTGAAAATCCGGGTGCCTGAGCATCCCGATGAACATAGTCGGTACGGCCGGGAGAAAGGAGAGCTTGTGCTTGTGGATAGCCTCGAGGATCGGCTGGGGCTCCGGCCTCGGGATATATGCCCCCGCCCACCCGTTCCAGATTCCGAAGTTCATCACACACGTCATCCCGAAGGAGTGGAAGAAGGGCAGGCACGCAACGGCAGACTCCTCCCCAGGGACGAAGCTCGGGTACCAGGCGGAGATCTGCTGGACGTTCCTGCTCAGGTTCCCGTGGCTCAAAACCACCCCCTTGGAGACGCCCGTCGTCCCCCCCGTGTACTGGATCGTGGCCATGTCCTCGAATTTGAACTTGACCTTCGGGGGATTCGGCTTGTTCTCCTTTATGAGGTCCAGAAACTCGTAAACGTTCTCGGTCTTCTCGATCTTTCTGAACATCTCCTTCTTGACGCGGGGAAAGAGCTGCTTCTTCGGAAAGGGGAGGTAGTCGTTGATGTGACAGACGATTATCTTCTTCACCCCGGTCTTCGGCCTCAAGGCTATCATCCTTGGCGCTAGAAGGTCGAGGGTGACGAGATACTCCGACTCCGAATCGTTCAGCTGATACTCCAGCTCGTGGTCGGTGTAGAGGGGATTGTTTAGGACGAGGGTGGCGCCCGCCATCATGGCGCCGTAGTAGCTGACGGCCATCTGGGGGATATTCGGGAGGAGCGTGGCGACCCTGCTCCCCTTCTTTACACCCATCCCGGCCATAGCGGTCGCAAAGCGCCTGGTAAGATCGCCAAACTCCCCGAACGTGATCGTCTTTCCCATGAAGTACGCGGAGGCGTTTTTCGGAAATTTATTCACCGTCCGCTCCATCGCCTCGACAATCGTCGTCTCCTCAAACTTGATAGTCTCGGGAACGCCCTCCGGGTAAAACTCCACCCACGGTTTTTTGGATTTCTTAGTCCCCGTCTTCTTCTTTGCCATGATCTTCTCCTTAAAATATAATTTCAATCTTTAATTACAATTCGGCCTGTCCTCCTCTCGTATAAATTATGGAGTAAAGGTGATTTTCAAAAAGATAGACGAAGCACGAATATCTAATTCTATATAAGAATAAAGTGTAATGTCAAAGAAAATCTTGAATTTATTAATATCTTTTGTTATACAGTAACGGAGCAATTTGGGGATCCGATGAGACAGGGAGAGGTGAAGGATGACCGGCTGCAAAAACATAAAGGGGTAAAAAACGATAAAGAATCCCCAGCGTCTCAAAAAATTTTTCTTGAAACCATGATAATT
Organism: uncultured Thermodesulfobacteriota bacterium; assembly: GCA_964542895.1. Classification (GTDB taxonomy): domain Bacteria; phylum Desulfobacterota; class Zymogenia; order Zymogenales; family Zymogenaceae; genus Zymogenus. The sequence continues at coordinate 35,490 of CAZIWT010000009.1, read as the reverse complement.
GAGCTCCTCACATAGATGAAGCAGTTTACCCATAAAACATGAACTCAATGAATCCAAGGCGCGATTACTACGGCGACATCAGGCTCATAAAGAGCGCCCGCGGTGCGGTCTGCCTTGTCTTGCTGATATTCATTCTTCTCCTCTTTCCGATCTTTGCCGGGAAATATTTCGTTTACGTCGCAAACCTCATCCTGATCAACATCATCGTGGCGGTGGGGCTGAACCTCCTCGTGGGGTACACGGGACAGATATCCCTGGGGCACTCCGGCTTCATGGCGGTGGGGGCATATTTTTCGGTCATGACGCTGATGAACCTCAAACTCCCCTTTAACATCGGCCCGCCCTTTATCGCCGTAGTCGTCCTGTCGGGCCTTGTGGCATCAATCATCGGCTTTGTCCTCGGATTCATCGCCCTGAGGACTAAGGGGCCCTATCTGGCCATCGTGACCTTGGGCTTCGGCATATTCGTGGAGCAGTCCCTCGTCCTGACCGAGTCGATTTCGGGGGGAAGGAGCGGGCTTCGCACCCCCGCCATCAGCCTCTTCGGCCGCCCGGTCACCGATGAGGTCGTGATCTACGGCCAAAGGCTCACAAGCGAAAAACAAGTCTACTTCATAATACTATTGGCCGCTCTCATCTTGATCTTCTTTGCGTTCAAGATCGTGAGGTCGAAGGTGGGCAGGGCCTTTATCGCCGTGGGAGAGGGCGAGGCGGCGGCGGGTGCCCTGGGGATTAATGTCACCCGCTACAGGACCCTGGCATTCGCCGTGTCGGCGTTTTACGTAGGCGTGGCCGGCGCCCTCCACGCGAACATGATGGACTTCATCGAGCCGGCCCAGTACGGGATCATGATCAACATCGACATGATCGCCATGATCGTGGTGGGGGGGCTCGGCTCGATATTCGGCTCTGTGCTGGGGGCGTCGCTCCTGACGGTCCTCCCCCTCCTCTTTGCCAAGTACAGCTTTTTGAGCGCAATCATCTCAGGGGCGATAATGATCGTAATCGTAATCTTTCAGCCGAGGGGACTGAGCGGGATGCTGTCTCAACTTGTGCCCAAGATAAAGGGCGGGAGATTATACAGGGGAAAAAGTCCATGATGAATACCCCGGAGACCATAGCATATCTGACGATTCAGGGGCTCGCCACCGGAAGCCTCTACGGGATGATCGCCCTCGGTGTCGTTATGATCTACAAGACGAACGACGTCTTGAACTTCGCCCACGGCAACATGGGGCTCTTCTCCACGTTTCTCATATATATAATGATGACAAAATATACCGCCCCTATATCGGCTCATCTTTACGATTGGGCCCGTTGTATCGATATCCTCGGTGGGCTCGATGCCAATACCTTCTCCATCACGGCATTTACCCTCATAGCCGTCTTTACCGCACTCTTCGCCTTTTTCTTCGGCGTAATCCTCGAGGTTATCTTTTTAAGGCCCGCGAGAGAGCCGAGCCACCTGGGGCTCATCGTCATCACCATAGGGCTCTGGCGGATACTTGACGGCGCCATAATCGGGCTCTTCGGGACGGAGGTCTACGCCATGCCGCCGCCCCTTAGCGGCTTTAAGGCCTTCAAGCTGGGAGTGATTCCAGTCGATCAGCTCGATCTGATTATCCTTTCCATAACCGGGTGCATCATCGTCGTCCTTTACCTCTTTTTCAGATTCACGAGGCTGGGGATAGCGATGCGTGCAACCTTTCAGAACAGGGAGGCGGCGGGACTCATGGGGATAGGCACCAGGACCATCTTCGCCGTCACATGGGGGATAAGCTCGGTCTTGGCCGCAACCGCAGGGATATTGACGGCAACCAAGCTCAACCTCGATAATACCGTCATACTCTTTCCGTTTCTCAAGGCGTTTTCGGCGGCGGTCCTCGGGGGGCTGGGAAGTCTTCCGGGGGTGATCATCGGGGGGTGGATGCTCGGTGTCACAGAAAATCTCTTCGGGAGCTACGTCTCAATGGGCTACAAGACTCCCTTCGCTTTTATCGTGATCATCGTCGTTCTGATAATAAGGCCGGAGGGACTTCTTTCGAGGCGGATAAAAAGGGGCGTTTAGATGTCATCTTTGCCGATACTCAGGGTCAAGGGCCTTTCGATCTCCTTCGGGGGACTCCGCGCCCTAAAAGACGTCTCGTTTGAGGTGGGGGAGGGGGGGATATTTTCGATCATCGGCCCCAACGGCGCCGGCAAGACCACGATATTCAACTGCATCGGCGGCCAGTGCAGGCCGGACGCCGGCACGATCCACTTCAGGAACAAGGAGATAACGAGATTCAAGCCCCACCGGGTGGCGAGCCTCAAGATCGCGAGGACATTTCAGAACATGGGGCTCTTCCCCCAAATGACCGTCCTCGAAAACGTCCTGGTCGGCCGCCACATCCACACGTCCGGCGGGATTTTCAAAGCGGCTTTTACCCTGAACAGGAGATGCGCGGGAGAGGAGATCGCCCAGAGGAGGGCGGCGGACGGAGTGATCGACCTCCTCGATCTAACTCCCGTCAGGGACAAACCGGCGGGGGGACTCCCCTACGGGACGAAGAAACTGGTGGAGCTCGCAAGGGCGATGGCGATGAAGCCGGAGCTCCTCCTTCTCGACGAGCCCTCCGGCGGGATGAACATCAGGGAGAGGGAGGAGCTCAAGGGAAGGATAAAGAACATCGCCGTTTCCATGGATATCACCGTGATTGTAGTGGAGCACGACATGAACCTCGTCATGGATATCTCGGATATGGTCCTGGCCGTAAACTTCGGGGAAAAGATAGCCCAGGGCACACCGGAGGAGATACGGAGACACCCTGAGGTGGTCAGGGCGTATCTGGGAAAGGAAGCGAAGAAATGACTTCGGGTTTGAAATCGGGAGGGGAGAAGATGAAAGGGGCGAAAGGAGCCGCAACCAAGAACGCTTCGCCAGAAAAAAAGGGGGAGAAAAGCCTCCTCCAGTTGACAGGGGTAGAGGTCCGCTACAACGCGTCAACCGTTGTCTCCGATCTCTCCCTGAGCGTCGGTGAGGGGAGCGTGGTCGCCCTCCTCGGGGCTAACGGGGCGGGAAAGAGCAGCGTCTTAAAAAGGATTTCGGGATTGATACGCGGCAAAAGCGATGGAGGGACGATACTCTTTGACGGCCGCCCCATCGAAGGCATGAGGCCGGAGCATATCGTCAGGGCGGGGATATCCCACGTCCCGGAGGGGCGCGAGCTCTTCGGCGATCTCACAGTCTCGGAAAACCTCAAGATGGGATCATACACGAGAAGGGAGAGGGCCGGGATCAGGGAAGACTTTGAGCGGGTGACCGGATATTTCCCGGTACTGAAGGACCGCAAGAAACAGATCGCTTCAACCCTCTCCGGCGGGGAGCAGCAGATGCTCGCCGTTGCCAGGGGATTGATGTTAAGCCCCAAGCTTCTGATGCTGGACGAGCCGTCGTTGGGACTTGCCCCGATGCTGGTAAAGGAAATCTTCGATATAATAGGGGAGATAAACAGGGAGGGCGTGACGGTCTTGATCGTGGAGCAGAACGCCAGGATGACCCTCGACATCGCCGATTACGGCTACGTCATGGAGACCGGGAGGATCGTGCTCGAGGGCACGGCCGAAGAGCTAAAAAAAGACGAGATGGTAAGGGAGTATTACCTCGGGGGGCGGGGTGGATAAAAGGTGCGGTAGGCCTTTTCGATACATCAAAGCGATCAATCCGACATTTCGCCCCCCCTCTCGTTTTGTTTGAACGGGGGCGTTTTTTCTGTTATGATGATTACCTGAACGGTAAAAATTTAGTTGAATTGACGTCCTCAAAAGATGAATTTTTTGAATCGCCGCAAAGTGTATGAAAATTTACAGATAGGGCGGTTTGTTGCAAATACCAATACCGTACCATAATATATTATACGTGGGGGGTCGTTACATTTGTTGAATCTGTATATAAGTTGATGGGCTAAGACAAGACTCCCCTGGGCGAAAAAATGAGATGGGACAGTGTAAAATCCGAGGAGCTTCTCTCAAAGGTCAAGGAGCCGGGGAGCTACGGAGTTCACCTTGGCCCATACAAAGACGACAGGTTCAAATTGACCACGCGGCTTCTATTTAACATCGGACTTAATGTTGTGTGGAGCATCGTATTCAGGTTCTACCGCTCATCAAAGATCGGGGTCATCGGAGGAGAGATGGAGGACGAGATGACAAAAAGGCGGGGGGGTGCCATCTACGCATTCTGGCATCACTACTCTCAATACTACTTCTTTTACATTGAGGGAAAAAGACACATAATGATGATCAGCCCCAAAGACGGAGGTGAGTTCGGTTCGAGATGTATGGCGAAGATCGGCGTGATCGCCGTTCGGGGCGCCCCCAAAAAGATCAGCGCAAAGAGCGGCAGGGTAAAGGACAAGCAGGGAAGGGAGGCGCTGAGTGCCATGGTGAGACTCGTCAGGGACGAGTCCTTTCACGCCGGAATGGCGGTGGACGGATCAAAGGGCCCGCTCTTGAAGATGAAGATGGGGACGGTATCTCTGGCAAGGAAGACCGGCTCGCCGATCATAGTGCTTACCGTTGCCGCGAGGCCGCATTTTCGCATCCTCAGCTGGGACAGGATGTGGATGCCGGCCCCCCTGTCCAAGATCGTCTATTTTTTTACCGGCCCCTTTTTCGTCCCTAAGGGGGCCGATTACGACGAGATGGAGGAGATACGCTTGAAGATCGAAAGGCACATGACAGATATGTATGAAATGGGAGCGGCTTACTTTGCGGATGAAGGTGTTAGAGCGAAGTTTCCCGATCCAGAGTGGATATAATCGAGCAAAACCGACAGATATGAAGAAAAAAAACAACGATTTCCTCTGGGACATAAAAAATCCCGAGAAATACGGGGTTCACTTCGGACCCTATGACAACAGCCGATTCAAGCCGACCCGGCGGTTCATGTTCAAAACCGGGATACCGTCCATGATGAAGATAATCGGCTCCTTTTATAAGTCCTCCAAGGTATACGTGATAGGGAAGCCCCTCGAAGACGAGCTTATCTCCAACGGAAAGGGGATCATCTACGCCCACTGGCACAGATACGCCCAGTACTATTTTATGTACGCAAGCCACAAGCGCCACGTGATAATGAGCAGCCACAAGGACAGCGGCGAGGTGGGCGCCCGGACGATGAAGTCGGTGGGGATATTGACGGTCAGGGGCGCACCTAAGAAGGTGAAGAAAAGCGGCAGGATAAAGGACATGAAGGGTAAGGAGGCGCTCGACGCCATGATCAAGCTCATAAGGGACGAGGGTTTTAACGCCGGACTTACGGTCGACGGCCCCTCCGGGCCCGCCCTCGTTTTGAAAAAGGGCCTCGTTCATCTCGCCAGGGAGTCGGGAGCTCCCATTCTGGTCTTGAATGCCGCGGCAAGGCCCCACTTCACTCTCCCCACCTGGGACGGGATGTGGATGCCGGCACCGTTGTCCAAGATCGTATATATCTTTACCGGACCCTTCTACGTCCCGAAAGGCGCCGACGACGAGAAGATGGAGGAGATAAGATTAGAGATCGAGGATCACATGAAGGAGGGCGTGAAGAGGGCCGAGCGTTACTGGAAGGACACAGACTTGAGGGAAAAGCTTGGAAGGCCGGTTCGAATCGAGATACATTTTTCACCGAAATTATGATTTCCCTTTGAGACTATATTGTTGACAGGAGGTACCATGAAGGCGATACTCTATAATTTCAGCATTCTCAGATTTCTCGGGATGACGCTTGGGGGAATGATAACCAAGAGCGTCATGTGGAGCCCGATCTCACCGATAAGGCTTATTGAAGTCGATGAACCCAGGCTCCCCAACGAGGACTGGGCGGTCGTCAAGACGAAGCTCTCCGGGATATGCGCCTCCGACATGAGCGCCATAAAGATGGCGGACAGCCCCACCCTGACCCCGTTCGCCTCGTTCCCCTTCATACCGGGACACGAAAACGCCGGCACCATTGCCGAGGCGGGAAGGGGTGTCAGGGGATTTTCCGTGGGCGACAGGGTGGTCGTAAACCCGGCGTTGTCTTGCGAGGCGAGGGGGATGGACGACACTTGCGCCAGCTGCGCCCGGGGGGAGCCGTCGGTCTGTGAAAACGCGGCCGAGGGGAGGCTCGCAAAGGGAGTCAACACCGGCTATTCAAACGAGACCGGCGGTGGCTGGAGCGGATATTTTCTCGCCCACAAATCCCAGCTCTACAGGCTCGACGGCATAAGTGACGAGACCGGGATAATGATCGACGCCTTCTGCTCGTCTCTCCACCCGGTCATGAACAACTTCCCGGACGACGGCGATACCGTAATAGTAATAGGAACGGGGCCGCTGGGCCTCTCCGCAATCTGCGCAGTAAGGGCCCTGGGCGGAAAGGCCAAGATCATTGTTATCGAAAAGTCGACCTTCAGCGGCGGGATGGCGAAAGAGGCGGGGGCGGATATCGTGATCTGCCCGGGCCGCGAGAAGAAGACCGTATACGAGATAATAGCCGAGATGACAGGGGCGAAGGTCTACAAGCCCCTTATAGGCGATCAGATTCTAATGGGCGGGGTGGACAAAATTTTCGATACGGTAGGCAACGCCGCCACCATGCAGATGTCGCTGAGGCTCCTCAGGGCGGGCGGTTTCTACGGGCTCATCGGCCTTGCCGCGACGGAAAAGCTTGACCTGACACCCCTCTGGTTCAAGGAGATTACCATGACCGGGTCCCTCGGATACGGGATGCAGGACTACAGGGGAAAGCGCGTGTATACGTGGGATGTGGCCCTGGACCTGATAAGGAATAAGAAGATAGACCTCGAAAAATACGTTACGCACAAGTTTCCCATCGAGGACTACAGAGAGGCGATAAAGGTAAACATATTCAAGGAAAGATACGGGGCCGTAAAGACCGCCTTCGTATTCGATTAGTACATTTTTTAAACTCACATATGTTTGACAAAGGCTTTTTAAGCAGCGGGCGGACACTTTAAAATCGATTGTCTGTTCAACTCAATTATTTTGCCCTTCGACAATCTTGACGTTAGAGAAACTATATATTGAGAAGAGCGAGAAGAGAGGAGGGCGGCCAAGACCGCACGATTGATGCAGAATTTAATATTATGATATTGTAATATCACGTTGAACGCCTCTCATCTCTCACGGCTCTTATACATACCGGAAAAGTAGTAAAAAAAGACTTGAAATTTTATCTGTTTGAGTTTATATAATAGTAAAATAATTTAAGAAAATAGTTATAAAGTCATCGTAAAGCAATATTTTTATAATAAGGGAATTTAACGAATCCTATGAAAACATGGGTGTCAATAATAATCTCGGACGAGAAGTTGAGAGGGACCGTCGAGACCCTCCTCAGGGTCAACGACTCGGCCCAGGTCATAGGGGTATTCTCCGATGTAGAGGAAGCGACAGCGGAGCTTGAGAAGCGGGGAAACGTCGTGGTCGTCCTCGGGTTTTCCAATAACCACAAGACCACTATGAGACAGCTCAAGCTCATTCAGCTTCACGGGCCGTACAAGGTCCTCGGGGTCGGGGACCCCTTCGATACGGCCTCGAGCATGTTTGACGCCTTTCGCCTCGGATTGCTCGACTTCATCTCGCTGTCGCCGGAAGAAATAAAAAATCCCTCCGACAATCTCCTCAAGGAGTTCATAGAATCGATCGAGACAATCTCAAAGGCTAACATCACGAAGTTAAAGAGGGTAAAGCTTACCCTCTACGAAAAGCCGGGCTGGGAGAGCTGTAGAGACATGCCGACCTATTTTCTGGCCCTGGGGGTGCCCAGGATCGGTATCTCCTCCGCCTTGAAGCTGGCCACGACGCTCCCCCGGAGAAACGACACGGCCCTCTTCTTGTCGCTACCCCTGCCCAAGGAGACCATGGAGAAATTCATATCGAAATTTGACAGGTACACCCAGTGGTCTATCAAGGGCGCCGTCGAGGGGGAGAGTATAGTAGGAGGGGTATGCTATACCACCTCTTTGGGGGATTCCTTGGGGATCGAGGGCAACGTCGACGGCAGCGGCAAGTTGATCTCGATGCCTCGTAAAAGCGGAACCATCGACACAATGATGAAGAGCATGGCCGAGGCCTTCGGCGATTTTGTCATCGGAATCCTGGTGGAAGGTGTCGGCAACGACGGAATTAAGGGCCTCAAGGCGGTAAAAACCCGAGGGGGCACCACCATCGCCGTCAGGGAGGGGGGAGGTGTGCTTCCGATAATCGGAGAAAATGCGGTCAAGGAGGGCGCGGTGGACCTTATGGCGGATATAGATAATCTGCCGAATATCCTCGAATACCTCATGGGAGATATTTACGACATAGTCAACCTAAACGGCCTTATAAATGTCTCTTGAAAAACTTGTATAAGGACTTATTCCTATGTCTCTTATTGATGAGCTGGAAGCCATAACAGGCACGATGCCCCCAAGGTTTATGGCCGACATAAAGAGGAAGCTCGAAGACGCAAAAGAAGAGCCGTCGTCGGAGAATGTAATGGGACTCAGATCCGAGGTCAAAGAGTTTATCTGGGCCGTCAGGATGGTCGGTATAGAGGGAATAGAGGATTCCCTTATGAACCTGATCGATATCCTCGACGGACCGGGAGAGATAGGTGAGAGACTCGTCAAGTTCGAGGGTAAATTTAAGGAGCTCGAGAAAGTCATACCGGCAGAGACGAAGGAGGCGGAGAAGACGGAAGTCATCGATGAGGAGAAACAAGACATGCCCATCGATGAATCGAAGATCGAGAAATTGTTGATGATCCCCGGAATCGGCAAGGAAAAGGCCATTGGACTTATCGAGGGCGGATTTGGAAGCATAGAGGATGTTGCCAACGCCCCCCTGGCGAAAATCATTACGGTCAGGGGGATATCCCTCTCCCTTGCAAAGGATATAAAGGACTTTCTGGACCCGAACCGCCTGGTCGGGCTCGAGATACTGCCGAGGAGCCTGAAGATAACTCAACCCACCGAGGAGATTTCTTTCTTGGGTAAACCGGCCGTCGATGAAGAAGCGCCGGAAGACTACATCGAGGAGGAAATACACGAGGATGATCCTGAGCTCTTGGAATATTACATTTTCCGTCTCAAGGAATTCATAGGAGAGATCACCAAGATCCTTGACTCCATATCCACATCTTCACCCTCAAAAGAGGCCATCCTCGATCTCGAGGAGGCGTCTCTTTCCCTTATGAGCGCAACCCGCTACATGGGCCTCGACCTTATCGAGTCCGAGCTCTCGAACATCGCCGAGATATCTAAGGAGATCGCCAAGGAGATAGCTTCGGGAGAAGTTGAACTGTCTGAAAAGTCGATTTTCGCGATCAAACAGGTCCAAACCGGTTTGGAATACGGCCTCAATAAATTGAAGTTTTTTTTGGAGGCCGCGGACAAACCGGAAGCGGCTGAAAAAGAATTTGTGGATAAAGAGCCCCTCCCCCTAAAAAAACACCTCAACGACATTAAAAGGCTCTACAAGGACATAGGCGGAATCTTAAAAAAGGTCTCGGGCAAGGGTAAAATAAATGACGAGGATTTAAAGAAGTTCAAGGAGGACTCCGACCTGTTAAACAAGATGGCCGGCTCCCTCACAAAACCGATGGACAGTGACGAGGGATGACCCTTTTTGGAGGGTTTGAGGGGGGGGAGAGAGAATGTGCGGATTAGAGTGGGGGGGGCGAACGGAATGGATATTTAGATCAAGCCGGTCGGCGGAGGCTGGGTCCTGCGAGCAGAAAGTTGAGACATCGAGTATCCGATCGAGGGATTAATTGACTTGGTGATTAATCGATATCTATGATCGAATCGACTATTTCTTATTATAGAAATAGCTTAAGGTAAAAACACACAAGAATCGAAGCGTTTTTGTGAAAAAGGACTTTTTTTATATCGACCGACAATCTCAATTCATCATTGAAGGTGTTTAAAAAGACGGGGGCGGGAATCGATAAATAACAAAAATTTGTTCGTCTCAAAGTTCCCGCGATGAAAACAGTTTTTTTAAGGCCATTTCGATGCTTCGGTCAGGCCCTTAAGGGCCGCGAAGTTTTATTCGTTCCATATCTATCTTTAGGAGTTAAATTCGCCGTATGGCCAGGATTTTAGCCGTAGTCAGCCAAAAGGGGGGCGTGGGCAAGACCACGACCGCCGTCAATCTCGCCGCAAGCATAGCGGCCCTTGAAGTAAGGACGCTTCTTGTCGGCATCGATCCCCAATGTGGTGTGTCCTCCTCCTTCGAGTTCAACAAGAAAGGAAACAGGTACGGCCTGTACGATGTCCTCTACCAAGGGTTCTCGATAGTGGAGTCCATAGTCCACTCGGAGATAAAGTTCCTCGACGTGATTGGATCAAACGTCCAATCATCCGGCGAGGAGGACAATCTGAACCAGCTTATGAAGAAGGACAAGTTCAAGCTCAAGCAGATACTTGCCGAGGTCGATAAATTCTATGACTACGTTATCCTCGACTGTCCCCCCTCCCTCGGATCGATCTCCATAGCCACGATGATAGCGGCGGACTCTATCCTCATTCCGGTTCAGGGGGAGTACTTCTCCAAGGAGAGCCTTGGAAGGCTCCTCCAGACTGCCCGGGAGGTGGCAAAGACATACAACCAGTCCCTCACGATAGAGGGCGTCCTTTTAACGATGGTCGATTTCAGGACAAACCTCGGCAAAAAGGTGACCGAAGATATAAAAAGGGCGATGGGGGAAAAGGTCTTTTCTACGATCATCCCGAGGACCGTAAGGCTCGCCGAGGCGCCGATGATAAAAAAGCCGGTCATCCTCTCCGACATAAACTCCAAGGGCGCCATGGCATACCTCTCCCTCGCCCAGGAGATACTTACCAAACACGAGGGGGAGGAGAAAAGCGGCAAGAAGGGCGACGCCCTCAACCTATAGATGCAGAATTTAATCAAGACCCTCAATGGAGAACACCTGCCAATGAATGTTCCCCTCAAGATGGGTTTACTTCGGTTTTGTCGAACTTGGGGAGGTTGACTTTCCCGGTCAAGGCCCTCCAGCAATTATAAAAATACAACATCCTAAAATAAAAAGGGGGCCCGATAGACCCCCTTTTTAAGACTTCACACATCAAAACTTTTGTCTGTGATTCCCTCACCCTTCAATCAAAGAGCCTGGAGCAACCCCGACCTCTGCTAATCAGCCAGCCAATTTCTCACTTCATTTGAAATGAGAGAAACATTTTCCATGCTTCGCCCCAATATCGACCAAAGTTCTACATCCCACCGACCCTAAAACTAAAAGGCGAACGACTCCTCGGCAATCTCCATAATCGAGAGATCCTCCGTCTTTATGGCCGTTGCGATGGAGTATATCTCCGGAAGGACGTTGTTGACGAAATACTTTGCGGCGGCCACTTTTCCGGAGTAGTAGGCGGCGTCGGCGTTGTCCTTTATAAACTCGGCCCACTTTCCCCAGTCCGAGGGATTGGCCCCCTTCTCCTTCGCCAGGGCATCGAGCTTCTCCGAGGCGATGGAGGCCTGCCAGACGAGCATCCACGCCGCGAGGACCGTGGCCATGAGGTTCAGAAACGGGTATGCGTTTCCGACCGGCACGAGGAACTTCCCCTCTTTTCCGCACTTCGCGAAGAATGCGGCGATCTCGCCCAAGGTGTCGACACCCTCCTTGAACTTGTCGACGAGGTCCTTCATCTTCTCATTTCCGTCCTGACCGGAGATAAAGCCGTATATCTCGCTCATGAGGTTCATGAAGTTCTGCCCCTTCTTCTGGCCGAGCTTTCTCCCCACAAGGTCGAGGGACTGGATGCCGTTTGTTCCCTCGTAGATGGCGGCGATCTTCACATCCCTCAATATCTGCTCCACCGGGTAATCTGTGGTGTAGCCGTAACCCCCGTGGACCATGATCCCCTGGTCCGCCACCTTGAAGCCGGTGTCCGATCCGAACGACTTGATAATCGGCGTCATTACTTCCAGAATCCCGTGCCACTTCTCCCTCTCCTCGGGGTCTTCCAGGGTGAGCGCCATATCGGCGCACCAGGAGGTGTAGTAGACCAAAGCCCTCAACGCCTCGGTGTGGGATTTCATCCACAGCAGCATCCTCCTCACGTCCGGGTGGTTGATAATGGGGACCCTCGGGGCGTCCGGGTTTCTGAAGTTTGCCAGGTCCGCCCCCTGGAGCCTCTCCTTTGCGTACTTGACGGAATAGAGATAGGCCCTGGAGGCGGCGGTGAGTCCCTGTATTCCCACACCTATCCTCGCCTCGTTCATGAGGGTAAACATTATTTTCATCCCCTGGCCCTCTTCCCCAAGGATCTCGGCGTAGCACTTTCCGTTATCTCCAAAGTTCATAACGCACGTAGCCGAGGCCTTGATCCCCATCTTTTTCTCGAGGTTCGAGACGTTCCAGTCGTTCCTCTCGCCGAGGCTGCCGTCATCGTTCACGAGGTACTTGGGAACGAGGAAGATCGATATCCCCTTTGTGCCGGCGGGCGCACCCTCGACCCTGGCGAGGACCGGGTGGACGATGTTTTCAACCAGGTCCTGATCGCCTCCGGTGATAAACATCTTCGTTCCGGTAATCGAATAGGAGCCGTCCGGGTTCTTCTTGGCGGAGGTCTTAAGTGCACCAACGTCGGTTCCGGCTCCCGGCTCGGTGAGGACCATTGATCCACCCCACTCACCGGAAAACATCTTGAACATATATTTTTGTTTTTGTTCCTCAGTTCCGTAATTCGCAACCAGGTGGGCGGCCCCCTCGGTCAATCCGGGGTAGGATAGAAATCCAAAGTTGACGTTGAAATATTCCCGGGAGGCGGTTCCCAAAACCAGGGGCATACCCTGTCCTCCCACCTCCGGGTCGTGAATCATGCTCAACCAGCCCCCCTCGCAAAAAAGACGATAAGGCTCCTTTAAACATGGGGGAACTGACACTTGGCCGTCTTTAAGGCTGCAACCTTCTTTCTCCCCCTCCTCAACGGTGGGTTCCAAGACATCCACGGTAAACTTTCGGGCCTCCTCGATCACCATATCGAAGATGTCCTTTGAAAAATCGGAGTACCTCCCATGCCCCGTGAGCTTCTCTATGTCCAACTGTTCGTACAAAACAAACTTTTGGTCCCGCTCGTCAACAACGTAGTTACTCATCTAATCCTCCTCTACTACTGAGTTACTGAGTGATATTACAATGTATTTATTATATTTTTGTCTCAATAACAACTATTATAGGATTTTATGAGCTTTGTCAATAGAAGTTGTGCAAATAGGATAAAAAATCAGAGGGAAATCTCCATATGATAAACCGTCATCTCCATGTTCCACAGAACCGTTTCCTTTTGATCGACCTCGACGAATCCCACACTCCTGTATAAATCCATCGCCTCATGAAGCACCCCGACCGTAATCAGCTTCACCTTACAGTATCCCACCTCCCGGGAGAACTCGAGGGCCATATCCAGCATCTTCCTCCCGATCCCATACCTCCGGTATCCCCTCTTGACCACGAGCCACCGGATAAAGGCGGTGTCTTCCTCGGCCTCCTTCAGAAACATCACGCCGCACAGCCCCTCCCTTGACTTGCAGACCAGAAAGAGCTCCCTCGACGGGATCATCGTCATCAGCATCTTTCTCAGCGTCCTTACGGCTTCCCTCAAGAAGGCGGTGGTCCATCCGTACTCATCGATGAACACCCCCCGCATTATCCCGATGACCCCCCTCGCGTCCCCCGTCCTGTAGGGTCTTATTGTGACTGATTTTTCGTTCAAACGAGTCCCGATAGTCTTTATGAAAAGGTTTTGAAAATTTTTTACTTTACTGAAACGTGGCGATATTATATCATAATAGGTTATGCCGGTGGCACATATCATATTGACTTCGATGCCGATAAAGGTCCTGGGCAAGACCTCCCGCCTCCCCTGCGTAAGCACGCTGGTCGACGACGGGGAGAACCTGATGCTGTTCGACACCGGCCTCTACGGCCGGGACAATCTCTTATCGTCCCTGACAAAGCTCGGCTTTTCCGCCGCTGACGTAACCCACGTCTTCAACACCCACTTCCACGGCGATCACGCCGGCGGAAACGAGCTCTTTCTGAACACCCCCAAGATCGCCAGCCTCAATGAGTTTCGCTTCTCGTTGAAGTGGCTTATCGACTTCACCGAGGCGGAGGATAAGTTCGGCTTTATGAAGGGCTACTTCCCCTACCTCGACGACTCGATCATCGCCGACAGGCGCGACGCACTGTTGGAGCACAGCGGGAGGGTCCTTGAAAAATGGCGCTCAATGGAAGGGGGGTTCCCCACGGAGAAAAGCGTAAAAAGAGACGGATACGTCTGGATAGAGGAGGGGGCCGATATCCCGAGGTGCGTCACCCCCATAGAGACCCCGGGCCACACGAAACACCACACATCCTATATCGTGAAGGGGGATGTGACCAACCTGATTATCGCCGGGGACGCCATCAGCCGAAGGACGACCGCCTCCGACGACGATATATTCGACGAGCCTCACATAGACCTTGATGCCCACAGGGAGAGCGTCGAAAGGCTCCTCTCCATCCCGGGGATCGTGATCCCCGGTCACGACCGTCCCTTCGGGAATTTCACCGGGGATACTCTTAAGGTCAAAATCGGAAAGAGGATGGAGTTTTAACTTTAGCGGCAAAATAATTTCGACGCCGCATTCGTGCCTAAAACCCCAAAACTATATAAGACTATTTCTATTGCGCCCGCCCGTCAATATCGCTTATATCGAGTTCCCTCCTCAAAAAATCCTCCACCTCCTGAGGTGTGGCCATCTCAAGGGTCCTCCTTGCCGCGGCCTCGGCCCTCCTGACGTCCATCGAGAGGAGGGCGCTCTTTGCCTTTAAGATGCTCCTCGGCTCCATCGAGAGAACCCTGATCCCAAGGCCCACAAGCAGCGACGCCAGAACGGGATTTGACGCCATCTCCCCGCATACGTTTACCTCTTTTCCCGCAGCCCTTCCCGCCTCCGCGGTCATGGCTATCAGCTTCAGCACCGCCGGCTCATAGGGCGAATAGAGCCCGGAGACCGCCCTGTTTCCACGGTCTACGGCAAGGGTGTATTGGATCAGGTCGTTGGTCCCGATGCTGGCAAAGTCGAAGTGTTTGAGAAACTCCCCTGCCATCAGCGCCGCCGAGGGGACCTCTATCATAATCCCGACCATCGGCTCCTGCTTCGGCTTTATTCCCTTGTTCTTTAACTCCCTTTTTACATCCCCGTAAATCTTCAGTATCTCCCCCGCCTCGACAATCGATGTGACCATAGGAAACATTATCTTGACCCGGCCGTGGGCCGACGCCCGAAGGATCGCCCTCAACTGCGTCACGAAGATGTCGGCGTATTTCATCGAAAAGCGGATAGATCTCAAGCCGAGAAATGGGTTGTCCTCCCTGTCTATCAGGTCGTGGGTAAAAAACTTGTCCCCCCCCAGATCCAGCGTCCTGATGGTGACAGGCAAATCTCCCATCATCGATATGACTTCCCTGTAAAGCTCGTACTGCTCGTCTTCCGAGACGAAGTGCTCCCCCATCAGAAACGGTAGCTCCGTCCTGAAGAGACCTATCCCCCGGGCACCGTACTTCACGGCGAGGGACGCGTCCTCCCGTCTCCCGATGTTCGCCATTAGGGAAATCGAAACCCCGTCCGCCGTCACCGAGGGAAGGTCGATCAGCGTCTCCATCTCCCCTCTGGCCAGGATCTCCTCTTCCCTCTTTTCTATGTATCTCTTCAGGGTCTTCCGCCTCGGGTTTATATAGACCAGCCCGGAGGAGCCGTCGAGGACGAGGTCGTCTCCCATCCCGACCCGCCTCGTGAATTTCTTTATCCCCATCACGGCGGGTATCCCCTGGGACCTCGCCAGGATGGCGGCGTGGCTGTTTCTCCCCCCCGTATCGGTAACGAGACCTAACACCCGCCTGTGGGAAAAGAGCGTCATGTCCGAAGGCAGAAGCTCCGGTGCCACAAGGATCACCTCGTCAAAGAGGAGCAGACACTGGGGATTCTTCTTGGTCAAGCGTCCGATGATGTGCCGCTTCAGGTCCCTGATGTCCATCTTGTGCTTTTCCGTCATCTCCGAGGAAGAGCCGGAGAGCCCCTCTGCACTCCTCTCGAACGACTTTAGCTTTTCCAGAACCACCGACTCGGCGTTTATTCCCTCTCCGACTATCTCCTCGGGAATGATCTTCTGAAAGAGCGTGCCTTTGAGCATCTCTAGCTGGGCGAGATATATCTCCGCCTCCGACCGCCCTATCATCTTCGACACGAGACGGGCGTCCCCGGTAAGGTGCTCCTTGACATTCGATAGGGCGTCAAAGTAGCGCTTCACCTCTTCCTTCCTCTCCTCAGGCGGAATCTCGATTACGGCCGTCTCTTCAACCTCGTTCAGGTAAAGCTCGGCCCTACCGACCGCCACGCCGGGAGAAACGCCCAGTCCCTGAAACTCGACCTCTTTTAACCTTTTCTGACTCACCTGTATCCCTAATATTTATAGATATCGGATAAGATCACTCGTACGTCGGCACCAGTGAAAACTCCATAAAATCCTCCGGATCCGGCTTCCACGAGAGCTCGCCCCTGTCCTTCCAGTAGTCTATAATCTCGTCCAGCGTGTCTTCAAAGTCCCCCGGATCGTCCTCTGTGCCGAAGTATCCCATGTTCATATGCCTGTCGTAAAAAGCAACGGCGGAAAAGGTGTTGTCGAAATCCGAGGCGACCCTGTAGTTTTCACCGAGATATTTCTTGATAATCCCCTTTGCCGCGCCGGGATTTCTCTCCATCCAGTTGACGGCCCTGTAAACGCCCCTCACCACCTTTTCGAAATCGCCGTGCCTCCTCTCGATCGTCTCCCTCTGGGAGAAAAGGACGTCCACCACGAGACCCGGAGTCTCGCTGCTTGTGGCTATGATGCTTCCATTAAACTCCCTTACGGCCGATGATAAAAACGGCTCCCTGCCGACTATGGCGTCGACGTCCCCCCTCCTCACGGCGGAGAGCGCCTTCAATCCCTCGACGTTTACAAACCTTATCTCCTTCTTCAGGTCCTCCAGGTCCCTCCTCTCCAGGAGCATGTCGAACCAGAACTCGCTGGGGGTGTAAAGGGCCATGGAGACCTTTCTCCCCTCAAGGTCGCGAATATCGTAAATTCCCCTCACGGCCACGAGCCCGTCGCCCCCCCTCGATTCGTCGATCACCAAAAACGCCCTGAACTCCACCTCCTTCCTGCTGTTTCTGACCATAGCTCCCGCCGGACAGGCGACTATCTGGGCGTACCTCCCCATCAGCTGGGCTATCCGCCTGTCCTGCTCCTTGATTATCTTGATCTCAACGTCAAGGTCATCAAAAAACCGCTTCTCCTTAGCAATGTAAAGCGGCCCGTACCCTATCCAGGGCGAAATCGCAATAACCATCGGGTGGCGCTCCTGCGGCTCGGCGGCGGGAATTAGAAAAAAGATCAGCAGGGCAAAGGCCGTCAGAATCTTTATATATTTCATCTTGTCCCCCTCTAAACGGATTAGATCAAGAGCATATTTTACATTATTGCAGTCTTTTTTTCACCACCTTTTTTGCAATCTCTTTTCCAACATCGCTTTAGGGAACACCAAATCGAATTGGCCCCGATTATAGATTATATCAGGAGCGAAAACGATGCCGACCCCCGACGACACCTCCCAGCTTGACATAAATACGTTTCTTTGTTATATTATTATATATATGATTGAGAGTAGAATATAGGAATATAGATATAAAAAGAGATATTAAATGAAAACCTAACGGAGATCTCAATGACGAAAGATTACGTACATCCAATCCTTCAAGAAGAGGTTACCGCCATTGCGGGATCCTACACACCTGAAAAAGAGCTGAAAATCGCCCTCAACGACAGAGAAATCCTTGCGATAATAGGCTTCGGTGTCGTTGACACCTCCTGCTGTGGGATGGGCGGCGGTCGATTCGCCGTCGTGCCGGGATATATACTAAAATATAAATACGCGGCAAATGATGAGGGGCGGCAGATCTCCAGCGTTGAGCCGATCGAAGACGACTGGGAAGTAAAAAGGGAGATCATTCGCCGGATCGAAGAGCGGGAGTCATACTGCAACGTGAGGTTTCTGAATTGAAATAAATATTCTTCTCAAGATAAAGGATTTAAAAAAGCAGATCATTCTGACAGACAGACTTCAAACCGGAAGGACCCTCTAAAGAGCGCCGGAAAAGCGGACTCGGAATTCTCCTCTTCAAAAAAAGACCGTTGAAAAAAAACTTTAAGCCGCAATTGAAAAAATCTATTTTTTCTTGTCTCCAACATGTCACTTATGCTATAATTCTTAAATCACATGACGAGAATTTAGTATGAAAGCGGATATTATAAAAAGCGGTGCCAAAGTAGGGGAGATTTCATTTTCCGAAGGTTCCTTGGCGATCTCCTGCGATGATTCATCGTTAAGGGACAGGATATACCTCCATATAACATCGCCAGAGGCCACAGAGGAAAATCAGATCAAGAAGCTCGAAGCGATGCAGGGAACGGAGCACGGAACGCTGGAATACTTCAAGGCAACCCTGGAATTCATAGACGAGATGGAGACGGATTTCGATATCAAGTATCCAGATTAATACCAATAGTAAATAAACATGAGGGCGGGAGGGTTGAACTGGGGGGGGTGGAAAAGCTGAATGGGGGGGGTCGGTGAAATTAAAATTTTGGGGCAGGGGGAAAGTCGAGCCGGGGGGGGAAGCCAAACTAAGGAGTAAAGCTGAATTGTCCGGTGAAAATAACTGAGGGTTGTTAATCAATCACAGGAAAGGGCGTATCTTAATAATTTGGTTTTAGAGAGGGGCGGCCGAAAGCCGTTTTTTTTTGAGCACGAAACCGATTTGGAGCGGCTGAAATATTTTATGCAAATAGAAAATGAATAAGATTGAATGAAATAATCCGATATTCCTAATCGGTGTTTTGTAAACAGATGCACGGTAAATTGCGATTTTTACTGTGGACAATTTACTTCAGGAAAAACCACTTTAAAGAGAAGAAAAAATGGACATGTGTGAGAGGTTCGAGGATTGCGGATTCTTTAAGAAATACCAAGATTCCTACAACGCGACATGTAAAGCGCTGATTGAACAATACTGTAAAAACAGGGAGAAATCCGAAACCTGTGTGAGGAAGAAGATCTTCAGCGAGACCGGCTCGCCACCGGAAGACGATTTGATGCCGAACGGGGATTTCGTGGATCTGTAGATCTCCCCGAGTCACCAATTCACCCACATAATACAAAGAGCGGGAAATATCGAAAGAAATCGTTGGGGCACCCAAAAAAAGGATTTAACCGCCGATAGGCGGGTCTATTAAGGATATGCTTTCGCCCGTAAGGCGAGCGTCCTATACCTGTTTATCCTTTCCCCGGCTGCCGTAGGTAATGTAGCCGTCGGTGGGGGGGGCCGGTTTCCTGATCTTGTCGGGATCGGCCTCCAGGAGCGTCTCGATGATATCCGAAAAGGCCCTTGCCGTCGGGATAAGCTCGTTAACAGCCAGCTTGTCCCAGGTGTCCTCTATCCCGTTCCAGTAGAGCGGCGGGGAGATAAAGCTGACGACCGGAATGCCCGACCTGTTGTATGCCGTGGCGTCCGTGGGGACGCCGAAGGGGGTGTCGGTCGGTATCATCGCCGTTCTCCTGAGGTCGTTTTTCACCACCGCCCCCTTCACGATCTCAACGAGGGGGCCGGCGTCCGTGACGAACAGCGCCCTCGGCATGATGTCGCCGGTGGGGACGAGTACGCCGCTGTCATCCTCGACAACCTCCAGGGCGAGGTGCTCGACGTGGAGGTCGCACACGAGGTTTTTTATCAAATCCTCGCTGTGCCTCGAGATGTAGCCCCTAGAGCCGATCACGAATAGGCACTCCGCCGCCTCCAGCAGAAAGACCAGCGTCTTTTTCGGCCTCTTATTCCTGTATCTTTCCGCATACGCCTTGGCCAGCGCCAGAACCACGCTGACGCCCGACGCGTCTTCCGTGGCGCCCAGCCACATCGAGTCGTGGTGGGAGGTTACCTGGATTACCCGCTCAGACTCCCCTGGGATAATCCCCACGATGTTTCGGGTGACGCTCCTTTTCATCTCACCTGTGAGAACTATGGTGGCCGATACCTCCCCCCCTGAAACCAGCTTCTTTAGAAGCTCCCCTTCCGACCTTTTCAATCCCACCCCGGGGATAGAGCCAACAGCCCCGGTAAAGGCGTCCCCCCCCTCGAAGCAGAGGTACGGCGTGATGTCAAGGGGGTATACCCCGACAAAGCCCGCCGCCCCCGAATCCACAACGGCCTCATAGACCCTCTGCTCTTCCTCGGCAATCCAGGACATCACCTGATCTTTCCCCGCCATGCTGCCTTCCGGGTCGTGGACGTAGTGGCCGATCTCGTACATGATATCATAGGGAAGGCGGCCGTGGGCGTAGGTCACCAGCGCTATCTTTCCCTTTAGATCGACCCGCTCAAAATCCTCCTTTGCCCCCCTCCCCACGTCGACTATCGGCGCCGTTATCCCCGAAGGCGCCGTAAAGGCGGTGTAGACTATAGGCTCGCAGTGAAAGCTCTTGGAACCCGCCGCCGCACCGTGGGTTGTGATATGGGCCCTCTCGCCAAACCAGCCGAAAAAGGGGACGTCCTCGATCGCAACCTCGGCAAGCCCGAAGCCCCTGAAAAGGCCGAAGAGGTACTCCTCCGCCCTCATTCCCTCCTTTGTCCCCGGCCTCTTGAGGCCGAAGCTGTAGTGATCCCGCGCCCAGCCGAGCATCTCATCGAGATTGAAGTCAAAAGTCATGTCAACTCCCCGACCTTTTTAAAGCTAAATTGCTTCAGGTTCGACAAAAAGCACGATCCATTTAAAAGCCGTCGATTTCACTCAGGAAAACCGTATCCCCGGCTCCCTTCCTCAATATCTGCGGCGGATGGGAGACAAACGATATCACCGTTGACGGTGCACCCGCTATATCCCCCGAATCGAGGAAGAGGTCCACCTCGTCGCTGAACATCTCGACGATCTCGCTTGATTTCGTCAGCGGCGGCTCCCCCGTCCTGTTTACGCTGGTCGTGATTATCGGGGCCTTGAAATCCATCGCGATCTTCAGGGCCACCGGGTGGTCCGGGATTCTGACCCCTATCCCGATCCCCGGCCCCACGACGCCGTCCGGGAGCTTCTCCTTCGAGGGGAAGACAAAAGTGTACGGCCCCGGGAGCATCTTGAGGACCGGCCTCAACCCGCCCCTGACCTTGACCAGCCTTACAAGCTCACCCACGTCCCCGAGCATAACCGAAAAGACGAGCCCGGCGGACCGGCCCTTTATCTCCATCAGCCTCGATATCGCCGACTTGTTTCTGGCGTCCGCGCCGAGCCCGTAAAGGGTATCGGTGGGATAGATCAATACCCCCCCCCGCCTCAGCGCCTCGACGGCGAGGGAGACGGCCCGATCCTTATCCGCTTTAACATCTACCGTCTTCATTTGCGTCTATCCCTTCTCCTGTGGATTTAAGCCCGTAAAGGGATTCGTCCATTAGATGATCCGCATCGACGTTGCCCAGCGCCCTGAACATTATCTTCTTTATCTTCGGGTACTTGCTCTCGAGGTTTGAGATCAGCTCCTTCATCTCCGAGCGCTTGCCCCTCTCCGCCGCCTTGTGGGGGCAAAATTCAACAACGGGAAAATCCATAAGCCTCGCGTAGCGAGAGATCAGCCGCTCCTCGACGAACACCATCGGACGGATAATTATGTGGCCGTAATCCTTGGCCACGTACCTGGGGGCCATCGCCCGAAGAAGCCCGTTGAAGAAGAGGTTCATCAAAAGCGTTTCGAGAAGGTCCTCCCGGTGGTGGCCGAGGGCTATAGTCGTAAAGCCGCCCACTTTCGCACTGCCGTAGAGCGCCCCGCGCCTCATCCTGGCGCAGAAGGGGCACGGGTTCCGGTCCGGGCCCAATTTCAGCTTCGTGAGTTCGTAGATCCCCGTCCTCAATATCTCGTAGTCGAATTTGTGATGGTCGAGATACTCCTCGATCGGCGCCGTGTTCGTCCCCGGAAATCCCACATCGACGTGAACCGCCTTGATCGAGAAGTTCACAGGGGCCTTCTCCATAAGCCGCCTGAGCGTAAAAAGCAGGGCCCAGCTGTCCTTCCCCCCCGAGAGGGCCACCATGACAACGTCGTTGGGCCCTATCATCTTGTACTTGATGATCGCCTTTCCGACGCCCGAATCGAGCGCCTTTTCGGTATTCTCCAATACTGTCAAACTTCTCGTACCTCAACAATCGGCCTAACATGTTATCTCTATTGGGCCGAGTTGTCAAAAAATATTTTGCGCAAATTATGTCAAATACAACAGGGAAGCACCTTTAAAAAGGCGCTTTTCGAGCAAAACAATATCTCATATAAAACGTTGACTAAACGGCGCTTCCAATGGTAGCATATACAGGTCGAGGGGGGGATTTATAAAGATCCACCTGCCTACCAAAAATCGAATATTGAGCGATCTCCCCTCGGAAGCAGTCGGTATTTTTGTATAATGATCGACTCCGAAGAGGATGCGCTCATGGAACACAACGTTGTCTTGCAGCGGCCGTGGTCGAATAGGAAGGACGCAGCACCGAGCGAACCGGGAGGGGCATCTCGCATTTCATCATCTCGACCCGGATACCATATCGGCCTATGTGCCGCCCTCCTTCTCATTACAATGTTCGCCGCATCCTGCACCCCCCCGAAGAGCGAGGTCATAAATCCCTTTTCGGCCGTCCCGATGAGGAAATACCAGTCGATCGAGTATTCAAACCTGATGAGGGCGAGAAAGCTCCTCGGTCTCAGCCAGGTTCGCCACTCGTCACCCATGAGGGACAAGATCGCCTTCTTTTCCGCGGTGGACAGCTTCATCTTTTCGATGGGGGAGATATCCTTCCTCCTCTCGGAGGACGCCTCGTTGGGCTTTGACCCGAGCGGCTTCGCAACGAAGATTGTGGCGAAGACGGACGCCCACTCGGTGATGGTCGTTACGGGAGACTTTAACCGAAAGGCGATAGCCAAGCGCCTGATCGAATACCGCTACCGCGTGGAGGACTACCGGGGCCGCACCCTCTACTCGCTTCCCCTGACCGACGCCCTAATGATGGGGGGTCTTCCCCTCACATTTTCTAACCTCACCTTCGTAAACAAGAACACCATAGCCCACGCGCCGACGATCGATCTGTTGAAGGACTACATCGACGGCTTTGACAACGGGGCGCTCTCCGGCGACGAGGATATCTCGAGGATCGTCGAGGAGGCGGGAGACGTGACATCCCTATACATCTCGTCTGCGGTAACGACTTCCGAGCTCTACGGGGAAAACTCGCTGATGAGCAGGAGCCCGAACGACTGGGGGGTTGCCGATTACAACCTCTCGCCCTATACCTATTTCGCCTTCGGCATCCGCCCGACGGAGACGGGAAAGGATCAGGAGGTAATCCTGATCATCTACTATCCGGACGAGGAATCGGCCGAGAGGGACGAGGACCTCCTAAAGGAAGGGCTGAAGAGGGGAAGGGGTCTCTCCGGACTTACCTCCTTCTCCGAGCTCTTTTCTGTAAGTCACATCTCCGCTAAGGGAAATATCCTCAAGGCCCGCCTCAAGACAAAGGAGGGCTTCGACATAAAGCTCCTGATAAGCCTGAGGGACCTCCCGTTTCTCGTCTGCCGGCAGTGACTTGGACCCCGGCATCGAAAAAACCGGGTCGGACCGTTCCATCGGCCGATGGAGCCCCTGACCTAAAAAGGCGGCCTCTCCGATGAAGCTTTAATCTCCAGTTCTGTTAATAATGCTTAAGATCGGCTGGAGCGAGAAGAGAACAAGTACCGCCCCCGTTGTATAAAAGAGGTACTCGTATCCGAAGGTGCCCATCGCAACGGAGAGGAGATATGGGCCGATTATCGCGCCCACGGAAAAACCTATCGACATATAGGCCGCCGCCTGGGAGTATTCGTCCTTTTTAACATCGTCTCCCGCGATGGCCATTCCCACCGGGTGGATGGAGCTTATAACCCCGCCGATTAGAAAGGAAAATACCAGAAAGATTTTCAATGCCGAGAAGAGGGGAATCGTAAAGAAGCCGACCCCGATCAATACGTATACCGTGGCCAAGTAGTGCTTTTTCCCGAACCTGTCCGCGATAAAACATAGGGGGTACTGGAGGGGTATCGCCCCGAGCTGAAATGCGGTAACGATGTATCCCATACTCTTTGGCGGGAATTTTATCTCCTTAAGATACAGCGGTATCAGGGCGGTGATCCCCTCCAAAATGAATCCGAAGACGACGGCGGCCCCCAGGGGAATGGCGATCTTCTTGGGCGAGAGGACGCCTTTTGGGGATTGTTTCAGGGTCTCGGTCGGCCTGAAGAGCAAAAGGAATATTATGATGGAGACAAGGCATATTGCGCCGCCCGACAGAAAGGGGAGCGCCGTACTTCTCTCGAAGAGGGTAAAGCCGATGGCCGGGCCGAAGGCCGCGCCGGTTGCGATAGCCATGCCGTAAATCCCCATGTTTCGCGCCCGCCTCTCGGGGCTGCTCATCGAGATGACAAAGGTCTCCGTTGCTACGAAGATGAACCCGAAGCTGAAGCCGTTTGCGATCCTGAACACGAAAAACGATGGCACGTCCGTGGATATGGCAAAAAGCGAGAGCGTGAGCCCGGCAAAAACGAGGCCCCAGGCGATAAGGCGCTTTCCGCCCACCTTCGTTATGACCACCGGAGTCAGCGACGCAGTTATGAGCGCCGCAAGGTTGGCAAAGAGCGTGTTAAGCCCGATAAGGGTGACGGACGCCCCCACCCTGTCCATGGCAAGGGAGAGAACCGGGAGCGTAAGGCCCAGGGTCAGCCCCAGGACGGAGATGGCAACGAAGAGGGGGATCAGCTTCACTATCCTGTGATCTTCGGCAAATTCTTCATGTCCGCTATGTGTCATTTTTCAGCTGATTTTCATCCTCCCCTTCATTATCGGCGCCGCCGGCCCCGGAGATAAGGCCGCCGCTCAATATTCCCCTATTGTTTAGAAAAAAGGGGGGCGCCAATATATTCTAATATTCTAATATAGGGGCCCCCCTAAACCGAAATCAACGAGCCGCTTTTTCTGTTTTCGAAAAGCCGCCCCCAACCTCTATCAGTAGGATACGTTAAAGCTCACCGAGGAGACCTCGGTGCCGTTGGAGTCACTGTCATGCATCCTCATATCGTACGAGCCGGGATTGCCGGGCGCCGTGAAATACAGGGTCCCGGAGGTCATCCCCTTGAGGTACTGGTAGGCGACGTCGTGCTGGTCGTTGGTGGCCTCGCTCCCGTGGGGGATGTTGGACGGGATGATCCCTATCCAGGCGTTGCTGGAATAGGTCGCCGGGGCGGTGAACGTGACCTTGATCTGCTCGCCGGGGCGGTAAGAGCGCTTGTCTATGCTCAAAGAGACGCCTCCACCCGTGGGCGAAACCACTTTGAAGGGCATGGATCCAACCTCGGACCCGTTGTCGTCCCTGTCGTGCATCCGAAAGTCGTAGGTACCCGCCTTCCTGGGAGCCGTGAAATAGAGGGTCCCGGAGGTCATCCCCTTGAGGTACTTGTATTCGATGTCGTGCTGGTCGTTTGTCGCCTCGCTCCCGTGGGGGATGTTGGACGGAATTATACCTATCCAAGCACTCGTGGGAAAGGACGCCGGCGCCTTGAAGTGCAACACTATCCTCTCTCCGGGGCTGAAGCTCGTCTTCTCCAGCCACATAGATATATCCCTCATCTGCGCCATGGTCGGAAGCACAAATACCGCACCTACCGCCAAGACCACGACTACAACGGCAATCTTTTTAGTCAAACTAATCTTTTTCATTGATACCCTCCATAGGTATTGAGTTAATTGAAGGCACGGCCCCAAGACTGAGGGAGCCGGTATTTCAAGGTTTTGAGCTCCTCAACCGCTTCAAAATCCATCTTACAGCGAAACGATTTTGACCTTCTTCAAATCCCGCCCCCCCCCGCCCCCCGTATTATATTACCGTATTAGTATTACAATACAACTTCTCACAGCCCTAAAAACCGCTTTCACATCACTTTGCCTCTCACGCCTTCTACAGCTTTTTTATCTCGTCCGCGATGCTGACGTTTAGCCTGGCGCCGGTGCTCGCCACGACCCTTGCGGCTATATAGGAGGCAATACTTCCGGCCCGCTCCATGTCAATCCCGTGGGCGATGGAATAGAGTATCCCGGCGGCGTAGGCGTCCCCCGCCCCGTTGGTGTTGTCCACCTCTGTCTCATAGGCCTTGACGCGATAGAAGGTGTCGTCCGCCTTTATCAGGCTTCCCCTCTCCCCCAGCTTGACTATCGCGGTCTCACACATGTCGTAGATCTCGTGGAGGGCCTCGAGCTCCCCCTTACCGGTGAACGCCTTCGCCTCGAGCTCGTTTACGAAGACGATGTCAGCGTATTCGAGGACCAGCTCCTTTAACGGAACGACGTTTCTCCCCACAAGGGCGGGGTCGGCGAGGTCGATGGAGACCTTTGCGTCGCTTCCCTTGGCGCACTCCATAGCGTGGATACAGGTCTCCTTCAGGGCGGGGTCTTCCAGCTGGTACCCCTCTATGTGGAGGATCTTGCTCTTCTCTATATCCCCCTCGAAGACGTCTTCCCTCCTGAAGTGGACCGCCGCGCCCAGGTGGGTGGCGAAGGTCCTCTCCGAGTCGGGCGTAATAAAAGTTATGGCGTGTCCCGTCCCCTCGGTATCGTGCCTCGAGAGCTTCGATTCAACTCCGTGCTCGAGGGTCTTCTGCTCGTAAATCCCCCCGTGGGCGTCGTCTCCTATCTTTCCCAGAAAGACCGCCGTTCCCCCCAGGGCGCACACGCCGGCCAGTGTGTTGGCGCTGCTTCCTCCGGGAGCGGTCTTTACCTCGTATCTTCCGATCATCTTCAAAATCGCCTCGCTCTCCTCGGCCGTGATGAGGTGCATCTCCCCCTTCTGGAGATCGATCTCCGCCAACAGGCCCTCTTCCACCTCAACGATGAAATCCAAAAGCGGGCTCCCCAGCCCGCAGACGTCGTATGTTTTCATTCCCCGATCCTCACGTCTCTCTAAGCGATATAAATAAAAACCTTTCCTTCAGATCAAACGCACTATAATCGTATTAACCAAACACCTCAGTCGTTCAGCAAGAGGTATCTTATAACGGCCTTGACATTCTCCCCCTTGGGCGCCGTCGTGTCAACCGTAATCGTAGACTCCCTCTCCTCGGTAGATAGGGGCTTCATATACCCGCATTGTTTGTTATAAATATCGACTGTGGCGTCGGAGTAGCTTCCACTATCCATCCTTTTTACAATCCGTTTTTTCACAACCTCTTCGGGACATATCGTCTCCACAATAAAGAATCGAGCTCCCATTTGCCTCGCCAAGTAACCGGCTCTTTTTCTCTGCTTTGGTATTAAAAATGTGGCATCCAAGATAACCGGCCTTCCCTCACCAAGGCTTCTCTTTGCCCTGCTAAAAATCTCATCGTACGTCCTTATCGAGGCCTCTTTTGAGTATATCCCCTCCCCCAGTTTTTCGTAACTGTGCTCTTCCGGCTTAATCCCGAAAAGCTCCTTCCTGACTATGTCCGAGCTTATCAACTCCGCCCCCACCTCCTCCGCGATGGGGCGGGAAATTGCGCTCTTTCCCGTCCCGGAGAGGCCGAACGTGATCCCCAAAAAGGGCCTCTTCTCGGAGACGGCGTAGTGATGCGAAAGGGCGAAATAGAGCCGCGCCTCGCTTCTGACCCGCTCCTTCTCTTCCCCGGAGACCTCCGGCTCATCGAGCTCAAAGCTCAATACCTTTCCCCTAACGAAGGCGTGGTAGCAGGCGTAAAAGTTGAGCATTCCCAAAAGCCCCTTGTCACCGGTCAGTCGGATGTACTCGTTTACGAAGTGGGTGGAGAGGGTGGGGTTGAGGTGAAAATCGAGGTCCATCGCCAGAAAGGCGATGTCGTCGGCCACATCCCCTATCCTGAAGCGATCGTTGAACTCGATACAGTCGTAGATATATACCCTGTCGTCATCGATACATATGTTTCTTGCGTGGAGGTCGCCGTGCCCCTCCCTTATGCGGCCCCCTGCGATCCTGTCTTCGATCAGGTCTCCCTTTTCAAGATAGAAGCCGTCCGTGTACGTCTTTATGTCGTCGTAGATCTCCCTGTCTATCGTCTCTCCGACATATTTATATGTCTGGTCGAAGTTCTCCGTCGTATTTACCGATATCGCTTCCGCTGTCCCGAACTCATCGATTCCCTCCCCCGTCCTCGCCCTTTTGTAAAATCGGGCCAGCTCCCCGGCGATCATGGCGACGTGCTTTTTGGTCACCTCGTCGTTTTCGAGCATGACGTCCATCATCCCTGACTCGGGCATCCGCTTCATAAACACGGCGTAATCGATGACCTCGCCCTCCCCCCCGATGGTTATCCTCCCGTTGTTGTCTTTGACGGTCACCACGCCGAGGTAGATGTCGGGGCAGAGCCGCCTGTTGAGTCTCACCTCCTCGTGACAGTAGTGTCTCCTCTTCTCCAGCGTCGAGAAATCCAAAAACCCGAGGTTTAGAGGCTTTTTGATCTTGTAGACGTAGTCCCCGGCGAGAAACACGGCGGAGATGTGGGTCTGAGCGACCGTAACCTCATCCACCCGGTGGAACCCCCCGTATGCCGAGGGGTCTCTTAATCCCTCAATTGTCTTGACTATAGATTCCATCCGGCAAGATCACCGCTGTTTGAGGGGAATGGAAACAGCGTCCCTTTAAGCCATGAGAAGCTACGATCCAAGCTATACCAATCTGTCAATCTGGCAACCGGATCGTCTTACTCTTTTGCAAAAGAGAAACGGCCTTGATTCTTTCAAAAAAACTTTATATGAAAAAGTAGTCGTCCAAAAACCTCTTCTTTACCTTTATCTTGAAGATCGGGAATACGTCCCTCTCGATCTCCCTGATGCTTCTCTGCGCCTCGGACATGACGTCCTGTCTGCGCCACTCGTCGAGGTTGTAGGGATCGTCGTTCAGCCCCGGCAGGGTATATCCCACATCCCGGGCCCTCTTCGCAAATGACTCCGGAAGCGTATCCGAGAGCTCCTGGTCGTTCATTATCGCCCAGACCAGCGTCCAGAGCCTGGACGTGTTAAAGGGATTGTACCCCCCGCCCCCCAGGGCGAGCCACCTCCTGGCCCTCTTTTTCATCTCCTTTACGGCGTGTACGTATCCGTGGCTCGTAAGGGAGAGGTTTGTCAGGGGATCTGTCAGCATCATGTCACAGCCGACCAGGCTTACGAGTATATCGGGATTGAACTTGTCGTAGAGGGGCGGGAATATCTTATCGAAGGCATTGATGAATGTGGCGTCGTCGCTACCGTGTTTCAAGGGGACGTTAACTGAGTATCCCCTTCCCTTACCGCGGCCGATCTCATTGGGGAAACCCGTGCCCGGAAACAGGGTCTGCCCGTTCTCGTGAAAGGAGAGGGTGAGAACCCTGTCCGTGTCGTAAAAGGCGGCCTGAACGCCGTCGCCGTGGTGGGAGTCGATGTCCACGTACATGACCCTCATCTTCTTCTCGAGCAGGTAGTTTATAGCGACGGCGATGTCGTTCATGTAGCAGAAGCCGGACGCCCTGTCCTTCATTGCGTGGTGCATCCCCCCCGCTATGTTAAAGACGGCCGAGGCCTTCTTCTCCCCTATCAATCTCGCCGCCGTCTTGGTGCATCCCAAGACCGTCAGGGCGAAATCGAAGAGTCCCGGGAATGCGGGATTGTCCCCGGGGCCTATACCGTACTTGGAATATTCTTTCTCGTAATTGCCGTCGTTGGCCGCCTTGAGGATCGAGATGTAGTCTCTGTCATGAAAGGAGTATGCCTCCTCTTCCACCGCCTTGGCGGGAGCTACGAGGGAGGCGTTCTTTATGGAATCGAGCCCATAGGAATTGATCAGCTCCATCGTATACAGGACCCGCTCCCACTGCATGGGGTGGCCCGGGCCGAAGTTGAAATCGTCGAAGCCCTCAGGGAGTATGAGGGCCGTATTCTTTGCCATATCTTCCTTCTCTTTGCGAAGTCTCGTTTATCAGATTATCCTCTTTATCTCAAAATACCCGTGTGTGCCGGAAATGATTGTCCGTTCCCGGCCCGAAGCGACGCAAAAAATCCAAAGAAATCTTTATATAAAACCGCCCCCATATCTAACCGCCCCCCCCAAAAACAAAGCGGCGGCCCTGGCTCAATCGTCCGTAAACGCCATCCCGGCGAACGTCACGGTGGAGTTCTGGTTGTCCATAATCGTCTTGTCGTATCTCAAAAGCCTCCCCTTTAGCCCCTCGAGGACCCTCAACATTATGTATATCGCCGAAAAGCCGCATATGTTCCGCTTGTCGTCATCCTCCCCTATGTGTGATATGAACCTCCCGGCGTCCCCGGAGGAGATGATCTGGATCATCTCGTCGTCCCGCCTCTTCACCTCATCCAGCTCTTCGGTCGTCAGCGGCTTCTCGGCGCCGTACTTGACGCCGACGTGGGCGAAGTCAACCGAAGCGATTATTACGACCCTTCCCGAATAAGACTCAATCCCGCCCTTGAGCACCGATATAAAATTCTCTATAACTCCCCTGTCGTTTTTGAATCTCTCTTCGACGACAAGCTGATAGGGAAAGGAGGTGAGGATCGGGGCTATGACAAAGGGCTCTTCTCCGAAGATGTATTTCAGAAGCACCGCCTGAAACTCGATGGTGTGCTCGGTCCTGTGGAGGGCCTCCCCCGAAAACAGCCTGCCGCTGTTTTTACCGACGAAGCTCTCGTTCAACCTGTCCATAAACTTCACGTCGGTCTTTACCGTTCCGAGGGGAGTCTCGAAATCCTTCTTCGTGCCCGCAAAGAGATTGTCGATGCCGGCGTGACCGATTCCGAGGATGACGTAAAGGTCCGCCTTCGGGGAGGCCTTGACGGCGCTGTAGGACCGGGCGAAACACTCGCCTCCCGACGTTATGCTTATATGAGGCGCTATCACCGCCTTCAGACCGTCCCCGGCCTCAACGACATCATCGGAGGCGGGCGCCGCATTCGAGAAGTAGGAGCCCAGCTCCTCCGTCAGCTTTTCGGGATCGCTGTTGTAGCTCAGACCCGCATGAATCGGATAGCGTATATCGGAGCTGTAGAACTCCTGGTCGATCCTCCGCTTCTCCCTAAAGAATCTCTCGCTCACCAAAAAGAGGTGATCGTCGAGGCTCCCCGCGAGGGTCTCTATATCCTCGATATTGATTACGCCCTCGCCGCCGTACTGGCTGTATATCTCCTTTAGAATATCGTCGATACTCCTCTTCCCGTCGAAGAACTGGAGGACGGCCAGCGCATCGCTGGGGAGGGCTATCACCTCACTGGCATAGCTAAGGGGGTCCCTCAGGGCCACACCCGGTTTGCCCTTCAGGTCTACAGGCACAACCTCCACGTTTCTCAACATGGGATAATCGAATCGAGACATCTCTTCCCCCTTTACAGCCACCGTATATCGTTCATTTTCCTTATTTGGGCCGTCCCCGCAAAAAGCAAGAGGTCTTATTATCATATATCATTCTCAAGGTCAAGTCAAAAGGAACGGACGGACTCAAAAGGGGATTGTGATCGTGAGATAAAATCGGCCTTTAAACATCTAACTCCTTGAAAGGGGGGCCTCTATCTGATATAATAAAAGCTTATATAATTTTGAAACGGGATATCAGATGAGAGTTACATTTGTCGGCGGGGCGAGGACCGTTACCGGGTCGTCCTTTTTGATAAGCACCGACCTCGCAAACGTCCTTGTGGACTCCGGTATGTTCCAGGGGCGAAGGGAGCTCACCAGGCGAAACCAGCTGGAGTACATCTACGATCCCTCCGAGATAGACGCGGTGATCCTGACCCACGCCCATATCGACCACAGCGGGCTCATCCCGAAGCTCGTAAAGGCCGGCTTTCGGGGAAAGATATTTTCCACAAAGGCGACCGCCGATCTATGCGAGCTCATGCTTCTTGACAGCGCCCACATTCAGGAGATGGAGTCGCGCTGGAGGAGCAATAAGAACCTCAGGAGGGGTCTCAACGAGGTGCCCCCCCTCTACACCATAGACGACGCCACGAGATCCCTGAAGCATTTCAAGCGCGTCTTCTACGACCAGGAGTTCGAGGCAGCAACCGGCATCAGGGCCGTCTTCAGGGACGCCGGCCATATCATCGGATCGTCAATGGTGGAGCTTTTCGTGGAGGACGAGGGGAAAGAGACAAAGCTGGTCTTCTCGGGCGACGTGGGGGTGCCGGATCAGCCGATAATAAGGGACCCGAGCACGATAACGGGCGCCGACTTCCTCTTTATCGAGTCCACCTACGGAAACAGGCTCCACAAAAGCCTCGAAGAAAGCAAGGAGGAACTAAAGGAGGCGATCCTTACGACCGTTGAGAGGGGAGGAAAGGTCATCATACCCTCCTTTGCCGTGGGGCGAACCCAGGAGCTAATTTTCTACCTCGCCGAATTCTACCGGGAAGGATACTTGAAGGACGTCCCGATCTTCGTTGACAGCCCCATGGCCACCTCCGCCACCGAAATCATCAGGGACAATCCCCAGTGCTTCGACAAAGAGACCCACGCCCTCTTGAGCTCGGGAGAGACCCCCCTTAACATCCCCACCCTCACGTTCACCCGCACGACCCGGGAATCGATAGCGATAAACCAGATGGTGGGGGGGGCGATAGTCATCTCCGCCAGCGGGATGTGCGACGCCGGGAGGATAAAACACCACCTGAGGCACAACCTGTGGCGACCGGAGGCTTCGGTGATATTCGTGGGTTTTCAGGCGGAGGGGACGCTGGGAAGGATGATAGTCACGGGGGCGGACGAGGTCAGGATCATGGGCGATGAGGTAAAGGTAAACGCCAGGATCCACTCCATCGGCGGATTTTCCGCCCACGCCGACAGAAACGGGCTTTTGGATTGGGCGTCCCACTTCCGCGGCGACTCCCCGACGGTCTTCGTTGTCCACGGGGAGGAGAGGGCGTCGCTCGCCTTCGCCCGGGCGCTGGAGTCGGAGCTCTCGCTTACCTCCTACGTCCCCCACTGGGGAGAGACGGTGGAGCTGAAGGCGAACAGTGATTTTCACACCCTCTCGATAACGGAGGCGGGGGATATGGTCGAGCTCAAGGGCTCACGGGTGTTAAAAGACCTCCACTACATAAAGAAGAGAATCGACGAGATCGAGGCGGAAGGAATCCCGGCCAAAGAAGAGGCGGCATACTACAAGATCAAAAAGATAAAGGATCTCCTGAGGGAGCTGGAAGAGGAATAGTCCCAGAGGTTGAAACGGACTCGTTGTAGGATTTCGGGGATCGACCGGCCGTCAGAAATTATTCCTGTTTAAACCATTAGCCGTATCTCGGTAGTTCGAAGAGGCGTAAGCGGCGGGAATTCACAAGGATATTAAAATGATCCAAAGGGACAATCAGGCTTCGCCCGAAATGATGCTGAGACCGTCCTCTCTCCCCCCTTCAATTCGGCGGGGCGCCGCGGCTCACAGATAATCGGGCAGGACCTTGGCTATCTTCTCTATACCGATCCTCCTGTGACTTATCTTGTTTTTCTCCGAATCGTCCATCTCGGAAAAGGTCTTGTTCAACGGGGGATAGAAGAAGATCGGGTCGTACCCGAAGCCCCCCTTCCCCCTCGGGGCGGTGGTTATCGCCCCGGGGCACCGCCCCGTGACCACCCCCTCTTTCCCAGCCTTGCCGATTATCGCAATCGCGATTGTAAAGGAGGCCTGCCTCTCCTGCTCGGGAACCCCCGACAACTCCTTTAGGAGCTTTTCGTTGTTCTCCTCGTCGGTGGCGTTTGGGCCGGCGTACCTGGCGGAGTTCACCCCCGGCCTCCCCCCCAGCGCTTCCACCTCGACCCCGGAGTCGTCCGCTATTACAACGCTCCCCCCGATCCCCTCCATTTTCGCCACCGCCCTCGTCTTTATCAGGGCGTTTTCAGAAAACGTCCCTCCCGTCTCCTCGATCTTAGGTGTATCGCCAAAATCCAAAAGGGACCTGACCTCAATTCCGTCCCCAATTCCCATCTCATCAAATATTTGAATGAATTCCCTTACCTTCCCCCCGTTTCTCGTGGCGATCAGGATTTCAGATCTTCTCAAGGAGTCCTCCCAGCACCTCCTTCTGTTTCTCAATCAGGATATATATACCCTCCTCCGCCAGGCCCGCCATCTCGTCAAAGAGCTCTTTGCTGAACGGTTGCTCCTCGGCGGTGCCCTGGATTTCCACAAAGAGTCCCGACCCGGTCATTACGAAGTTCATATCCACATCGGCCCTTGAATCCTCCTTGTAGTCGAGGTCTATCATGCTCTTCCCGTCGATGACCCCGGTGCTCACCGCGGCGACGTAGTCCCTTATCGGGAACCGCTTTATCGCCCCCTCCCTCTTCAGCCTTATTATCGCCCCGGCCAACGCCACGAATCCCCCGGTAATCGACGCGGTGCGGGTGCCCCCGTCCGCCGTGATCACGTCGCAGTCGATCCAGATGGTCCTCTCCCCCAGCGCCCTGAGATCGACCACCGCCCTCAAAGCCCTCCCTATAAGGCGCTGTATCTCCAGCGTACGTCCGCCGGCCCTCCCCTGGGTCGTCTCCCTGGTCATCCTCGTATCGGTGGAGCGGGGCAGCATCCCGTACTCGGCGGTGACCCAGCCACTTCCCCTTCCCTTCAAAAACTGGGGCACCTTTTCCTCCACCGAGGCGGTGGTCACAATCCTCGTATTGCCCATCTCGATCAAGGCGCTCCCCTCCGCATAGGATATATAATCCCTCACTATATTTATCGGCCGTATGACGTTATGCTGGCGTCCGTCCGTCCTCATCCAATGGGAATCTTTAACCTTCTTGTCCACCTTTATATGTTTATAGTCCATACTTCATCTCCCCTCTCTTCCTTATACCTCCACTACGTGAAACCATTATAATGGGAAGGTCAAGATATGTCAAGGAACAACGGGAGAATTCCACTTTAAAGCAAATCTTTCTTTTAAACAGATAATAGTTTTTTCATTAAAGTTTATTTCGGCCGAAATAAAATTCATCAAATTGAACAGCCTTTAAACAATATTCTACAATTGTGCAACTTCTTCTAACTATTGAATAACATTGAGTTTTTAATTACACAACCATAAAAGGTGTAGAAAAATACCTATTTCACCCTGTTTCACCTTATCTCCATTGCCACGATAAAACCGTAACTACTTGTAATCACTACGCTTATTTTAAAGCGAGGGAGGTGCGATTTGGCACATATATTGCTTATTTTATCTAACATCAATAGCAGAAAAATCTCATTTTTAAGTCAATAGGTGCTTTTTAAAGCCCTTGCAGTCCAGTTGAAAAGGACAAAACAATTTTAATTCAACGTTCACTATAATTCGTAAAAC
>CAZIWT010000008.1:0-51985 GCA_964542895.1 uncultured Thermodesulfobacteriota bacterium | reverse complement strand
AAATCAGTTATTTGATAAGGCCCAACAGAATATTATACAGCATTTACAGCGAAAAATCATCCAATAAAATAGGCAATAACACAATTATTGTATTCGTAACACTGCCTATAAGCCGAGGTAACATTATATATATGGGACTTTTTTTGTCAAGGAATTTTTATTTTTTAAAAGCGATAAAATAAAAAATGAAAAGACGGGGGCCCTGGGCCCCCGTCTCAATAGCCAAAAGCTATGATTCGTCTACGAATCCTCTCAATCTCATACTTAGATCCACTTTACTCCTATCCTTTCTTAAGCTCCATATCCCTGAGCTCCCTCCTCAGAATCTTTCCGACCGCCGACTTCGGGAGAGCGTCCAAAAACTCGTAGATCTTCGGAACCTTGTAGGCGGCAAGCTTATCCCGGCAATACTTGTCGAGCTCCTCCTCCGTCAGTGTCTCCCCCTCCTTCACCACGACAAAGGCCTTCACAGTCTCCCCCCGATATCCATGCGGAACGCCCACGGCGCACGCCTCGACGATCTTGGGATGCTCGAAGAGGACCTCGTCGATATCCCTCGGGTATATATTGTAGCCGCCGGCTATTATCATGTCCTTCTTCCTGTCGACGATATAGATATACCCGTCTTCGTCCATCTTCGCGATATCCCCGGTGTAAAACCACCCGTCCTTGATCGAGTTCTTCGTCTCCTCCGGCCGGTTGTAGTAGCCCTTCAGCCGGTGGGGGCCGGTGAAGATCAGCTCCCCCTCCTCCCCTAACGGGACTTCCTTCTTTCCGGTCTCGATATCGACTATCTTGACGTCACACTCCGGAATCGGGACGCCGACGCTGCCGGGCTTGAGTGTACCCCGCCAGGGCGTTACGCTGATGAAGGTGGACGACTCCGTCATCCCGTACGCCTCGACGATGCTGGCGCCGGTGGCCTCCTTGAGACCGTTTATGGTCTCCAAAGCCAAAGGTGCGGCCCCTGAGAAAAAGCCGGTCACGAAAGAGAGATCCTGCTTATGGAATTCCGGCATATCGAGGAGCCCGACGTATATCGTCGGGACGGCCGGGATGATCTCCGGCTTGTACTTCACCATGAGGTCGAGACAGGCCTGGGGCTCCGGCCTCGGGACAAGGATCATCGTCCATCCGTTTATGATGGCGAGGGTCATCACGGCGTTGAATCCGGCCATGTGGAAAAAGGGGAACGTGGCGAGCTCCATCATCTCCTGCTCGATGAAATCGAAGAACCACGACTGGGCCATCTGGGTTACGCACGAGATGTTCCTGTGGGTCAGCATCACCCCCTTAGACGGCCCCGTGGTTCCCCCCGTATAGGGAATCAGGGCGAGATCGTCCAGGGAGTTCTTTATGCCGGTCGGCTTCGGGGAGGCCTTCATCAGGTCCAAAAACTGGTAGTAGTCCGGCGCCTTCTCGTATTTACAGTACATACCCTTCTTTAAGATCGGGTAGAGCTGCTTGATCGGAAAGGGGAGATAATCATTGATATGTGCGGTTATAATGGTTTTTATTTTGGTCTTCGGTCTTAAGGCCAGCATCCTCGGCGCGAGGAGATCGAGGGTTACAAGATATTCCGCTCCGCAGTCGTTGAACTGGTACTCCAGCTCCCTGTCTGTGTAAAGGGGATTGTTGGGAACGGGAACGGCCCCCGCCCTCCACGTCCCATAATACCCGATAACCATCTGGGGCAGGTTCGGCAGCATAAGGGCCACCCTGTCCCCCTTCTTTACCCCGATATCTATCAGCGCATTGGCGAAGCGGTTGCACAACTCGTTCAGCTCCTTGTAGGAGATCATCTTCCCCATAAAGTTGAGGGCGATTCTCTTGCCGAACTTCTCCGCCGTTATCTCCATAAATTCCGGGGTCGTTGTTTCCCTGAAATCAATGGAGGTGGGCACTCCCTTGACGTAAGACTTAAACCATAAACGATCTTTCATATTAAATACCTCTTTAAAAAAACGAAACTTTTCCAATAATACTTGGAAGAAATTAAAAATGCGAGAAAAAAATGAGTTTTACTTGCTTTTCAAGCATTACTTCTGATAGCATTTAAACCTATGAAAATGTATAATATTTTAAAATCACACAAGATGATGTAGTTTGGAGAAACCATTATCCAACTTATTTAAGGTATTCATCGATGTTTCAATCGATGAAAAAAACCATCAGGAAATGCAAGGTTCTCTATAATATCCTTGTAATTCCGTTAAACATTGCAAGAAAGATAGATATCTTCGGAAATCTTGTTAAGCTTTTTCAATACGGAATCATTAAAAGAGGAATCTTTAGAGATTTTTACCTTTACCAGCCAATATACGGCAGTAAAAGCCGGAAATTCAAGCGCAATTGCGAAGATAGATGGGATGTGATGAAAGCACACCTCCCAAAGGCACCTTTCTCCTTCATGGACATCGGCAGTAACATTGGCTACTTCACCTTTCACGCCCAAGATATGGGCGCAGTTGCTATTGGAATCGAGATGCATCCGGGTAAATATGAGCTCGCCCAGGCTATAAAAGCCGTGAATGAAGTGGAGCGTGTCTCATTTCTCAACTTCTTGATAGATACAAACACAGTGGTGGGCCTGCCTTCCGTGAATGTCGTTTGCTTTCTCTCAATCTATCACCACTGGATTCGCCATTTTGGCTTTGAAAAGGCCGATACAATCTTTACCTCGCTTTGCAATAAAACAGATTCTATATTCTTTGAGACCGGGCAATTCAACGAGAAGGTTCAATGGAAAGACATGCTCAATTTTATGAAACCTGACGTTAAGAGGTGGATCGAAAACTATCTAAAGTCAAAGGGTTTTAAAAAGATATTATTGCTTGGGGAGTTTCCCACCCACAGGTCTGACGTACCTCGCTATCTCTATTTTGCCACGAAGGGTAATTGAAAGAATTCCCCGTTTTCGAGGACGTATTCCGTATCGCTGATTTTACCGAGTCTGAACGGCATGGAGGTCTTCTGCTACTGCTGGTTTTTGAGGAGTTCCTGGCATTCCCTTATTTTCTTTAGGTCATCCGCCACATACTTACTATTGGGATCTATTACTTTACTCGCTATTGAGAGGCATAGTATTACTTTATCAGGTGAACCAAAACTATCTATATTCTCATAGTATAGTGTCCCTAAAGCACCGTAAGGATTTTCGAATAACGAGTTTGTCTTTAAGGACAATTTGAAATATTCCTCCGATTTTTCGTATTGTCCAATGTCCCTATAAGTCCAGGCAATCGAGTTACTTATACCAGCATCCGACGGATCTGCCTCTAGTGACATCAAAAAATATTCAATCGCTTTCTCTGGGTTTTTGTAATTTAATTTGTATATGTTAGCAATACCATTTAATTCAACTGCTTTGTCATTACAATGAGTAATTTTAGTAAATGGCGCCCCAAGTTTTTTAGCCTTGTCATAGCACTTCAGTGACTCGTCATACCGCTCCAGCTCCGCCAGGCTGAAGCCGAGGTTGAGCCAGGCCATGTAGTCAGTGGGTTCTATCTCGAGGGCCTTGGTGTATAGCTCGGCCGCCGTCTCGTAGTCATCGGCGTGGAAGGCGGCGTCGGCTTTTTTGATGAGGTCGGAGAGTTCGGAGGCGTGGGCCGGGAGGGTAAAGATAAAAAAAGAGACCACCACTATTAAGAGCTTTATTCTTAATTTCATTTAGTATCCTCTATTTATTGGCTCAAGTGCTTCCAGCTTATAGTTATTATCTTGAAATATTAGCCTCACCAACTTCTAAAACAGATAACAATGTTTATAAAGAAAATTCCAAGGAGTATGTAAAGAACTTTCGCCCCCAAACACCAAAAACCAAACCAACCAGCCACCCCCTCCTACTCGTAGACCTCCTTGAAGTACCTGTTCCAGAGGGAGGGATTCTTTTTCTTTATCCTCTCCAGTCCCTTGAGGTAGCCCCCCTGGGCCTTTAACAGCTCTATCGCAAACTTGTCCCTGTTGTCCGCCTTGCGAAACTCGTCTTCGGCGAGCTTTTCCCTGAAGTAGCTAACCACTCCCGCCTTTGTCACGAAGAGCTCCATGAACTCGGCGTCGTCGCCCGTCAGGGGCGGTGGGGCGTTTCCGAAGAAGTCCTTGAGATCGTTTATCGCGCCCATCTCCCTCTTTACGAAGGCCTCTGCATCGGGCCCGGCAAGTCCCCTCTTCTCGGCGAGCTTTTTGAACAGGTCCTCAACCTTAACGAGCTTTGCGCCCAGAAGGTCGGGTGAGAGCTCCGGGGGATTCTGCTGGACTACGAAAAGCGCGGTTTCGAGCCGCGAGAGCACAAGCTCCTCCTTTCCGTCCGGCTTTACCTCCTCCAACAGCGCCTCGCAATAGGCCGCGCGCCACATAATCTGCCCCAGGTTCAGCTCCTTGGCGATCTTTCCGCTCTCCGCGAAAAATCCCTTGGCGACGTTCGTTTTCCCCATCCCCATAAGGGCCAATCCGGAGCCTATCAGGAGGTCCGCCTCCCGGCAGCGGCTCCTCTTCTCCCGATAGAGGCTCAAGGCATCGGAAAAATTTTTGAACGAAGATTCGTACTTGCCCTCCCTGTAGTCGATGAGCCCGATATATGAGATCGCCTTCGCCCGGTGTCTCTTGTCTTCCACCTCGGTCAGGAGCTTTTGAATCTCGTTAAAGACCGCCCTCGCCTGCTTGTACTCCCCACTGTCGTAGAGGATCTCCCCGATCCCGAGGAGGTTTATCCCCCTGTACCTGTCCCTTTTGGTCTCCTTAAATATCTCATCCGCCTTCTTCAAGAGATCGAGCGCCTTATCGACCTGGCCAACCTTAAGATAGAGGTTGCCGAGGCTGTTCAGGACAACCGCCTCGTTTATTTTATCTCCCCCCACTTGATATATCAGCCTCGCCTCGCCGTAGGCCTTCTCCGCCTCGATAAACATCAGGAGCTCTCCCCACAGCGATCCCAGCTTCCTCTGAATTATGGCCACGTCTCCCAGCTCCTTCGTCTCCTTCTTTATCTCGAGCGCCTTGTAATAGGTTTTTATCGCCTCCTCGTAATCCCCGGAGTAGTTGTACAGGTCCGCCATCGCCTTATAAACCGTGGCTTTTAGAGACTCGTTCTTCTCTTTCTTCGCGACCTTAAAAGCCTCGTCCAGATACCTCTTTGCGGCCTCGTAGTTTCCGTACTCCTCCAGCGATTCCGCGGCGCGAATCCTTATCTTTACCGCGGATTCAATATTCTCGTCGGCTACTTCAACCTTGACCGCCTCGTCGTACAGGTCGAGGGCCTTGTCGATCCTCCCCAGCGCCGTCAGAGAGTCCGCCAGGGCGACTATATCCTGGGCGTAGCCCCCCCTGTCCAACAGCTTCATATGAATATCGGAGGCCGCGGCAAAGAAGTTCGCCGCCGCCACGTACTCCCCCTGTGAATAGTGGACCCGCCCCACCATATAGACTATCATCGCCTTTCGGGGCTCGTCTCCGAGCTTATTAAATATCCCTGCCGACTTTGAAAAGGAGAAGAGCGCCTCCTTATACCTATGCATCTGGTAGTAAAGGAGGCCGATGTTGTAGAGGTCGGACGCGACGTCCTTGTCCACGTCCCTCTTCTTGTCGATCGCCAGGGCCATCAGGAAGTATTTCTCGGCCTCTTCATATTTTTTCATGTAGAACTTCATAAGTCCGATATTATTGAGGACCTTGGCCATCCCGTCCTCGTTCTTCGAGGCCTTGTAGAGGGAGAACGCCTTTCCCCAATGGTTAACCGCATCTTCGTACCTCTTCTCTTTCACCGCTTTGTGCCCCAGCTCAAAGAGGACGTCAGGGTCTTCTTCGGAGTGGGCCGAGACGGAAAATGTGGCGAAAACAAAAAAAATGAGAACTATTGGAAAAAGCGACTTTTTAAAGTGTCGTCTTAAATGGTTTTTCATTGATTTATACCCTTAAAAATTACAGGAATTGGCTGAAGTATTGAACAGGTAGATATGACGGGATATCAAAATATCCTGCCGTACTCGAGGTCGAGCCCCCCCTCAATCACACCCCTCACCTTTTTGATCAGCATATCCATATCCTCGAAGCCCAAACCCTCCACCTCGACCGGATCGTGGATTATAATCTCCATCTTTCCGGGCTTCATCATGAAGGGAAGTCCCTTGGGAAGGGCGAATCTCCCCCCGTTGACGGTAACCGGCAGGATCGGCGTCCCGGTGCCGAGGGCCATGTGGAACCCCCCCTTCTTGAATGTCAACAGCCTTCCGTCGTTGCTCCTTGTCCCTTCCGGGAAGAACACCACCGAGGCCCCCGCCTCTATTTTCGTTTTTGCGGCCTCCAGGCTCTCCCTCGCCTTCTCCGAGTTCGACCTGTCGACGTAGATCTGACCGAGCTTCTCGCAGCCTATGCCGAAGACCGGAATCGCCCTGAGCTCGATCTTCATCACCCACCTGAGAGAGAGGGGGAGCCTCGATATAATCGCCCAGACGTCGAAGTGGCTCTGGTGGTTGGACATCACGACGTAAGATCGCTTCCTGTCGATTCTATCCATCCCCCTGACCTTGAGCCTCGTCCCTGTGACCTTCAGGTTCAACCAGGCCCATAACTTTCCTATCTGATAGCCGAAGTTGTTGTTCTTATCCAAACCGGGGATGAAACCGATTATTATCACTACAATCCCGAAAAAGACCGTGGTTACGCTGGTCACCAGAACAACAACAGGGAGGTATAAGAAATAGATATAGTTGTAAAACAGCTTTTTCATCTCAGTCATCCAGCCTTCCGTAGTGAGAAAACTGCATTGTAAAGGTCGCCCTTCCCTGACTCTGCGATCTCAGCTTTGTAGAGTAACCGAACATGTTGGAGAGGGGCACCTCGACCCTGACGTGGTTTATCTTCCCCTTCGGATCAACACCCTTCAGATGTCCGCCCCTGGCGTTTAAGTCCCCGATTATCTCCCCCATGAACTCCTCCGGGGTCAATATCTCGACCGCCATAATCGGCTCCAGGAGGACGGGTGACGCCTTCTCGGCGGCGCTCCTGACCGCCATTCCGGAGGCTATGGAAAAGGCCATCTCGTCGGTGAGCCCCTCCCTGGCATCAAGCGCAAGGATGCTTATCTTGACGTCGTCCAGCGGGTAACCCAGGATCGGCCCGGACGCGGCGGCGTCCCTTACCGCCGTCACGGCGGAGTTCATCCACTCCTCCGGTATTCCGTCCGACGTAACAAGGCTTTTGACCTCGACCCCCAGACCCCTATCGATCGGCTCTATCGAGAGGGAAACCCTGGCATAGCGCTGCTCGCCGGCTATCTCCCTGTCTATGACGGCCTCCGACTCGGCCCCCTTCGTCGCCGTCTCCCTGTAGACCACCTGGGGCTTTCCTACATTCGCCGCAACGTTGAACTCCCTCAAGAGCCTGTCCACCACGATCTCCAGGTGAAGCTCCCCCATCCCGGAGATGATGGTCTGTCCCGTGTCTTCGTCGACCTTGACCATCAGCGTCGGGTCCTCGTCGACGAGCTTTCCCAGCGACTGATCGAGCCTCTCCTGGTCGGCCACCGTCTTGGGCTCGATGGCGAGGCTGATCACCGGATCGGTAAAGAGGATTGACTCCAAGAGGATCGGCTTTCCCCTGTCGCAGAGGGTGTCCCCCGTGGTGGTGTCCTTGAGGCCCACCGCGGCGGCGATGTCCCCCGCCTTGACCGTATCTATCCGCTCCCGCTTGTTCGCGTGCATCTTCAGGAGCCTCGCTATCCGCTCCGGCTTTTTCAGCCTCGGATTGTAGACCTCCGCTCCCGCCTTCAGAACACCGGAGTAGACCCTGAAATAGGTCAGCTTCCTCCCCTGGTCGACCTGCACCTTGAACGCCAGG
This sequence comes from uncultured Thermodesulfobacteriota bacterium, assembly GCA_964542895.1. GTDB lineage: Bacteria > Desulfobacterota > Zymogenia > Zymogenales > Zymogenaceae > Zymogenus. The sequence continues at coordinate 44,149 of CAZIWT010000008.1, read as the reverse complement.
GCGGAGAGGGGCTCGTTCTCGTCGCTCCTTCTTACCTCCGCCCCGCCGGTCTTCGGATTCGTGCCTGAGATGGGGGGAACATCTATGGGTGATGGAAGAAAATCGACCACGCCGTCGAGAAGGGGCTGAATCCCCTTGTTCCTCAGGCCGGAGCCGCAGAATATCGGGACGAAGGAGCCTTTTATCGTCCCCCTTCTTAAAGCATCGATTATCGAGTCCTTGGCTATCTCCTCCCCCTCGAGGTATCTCTCCGCTATATCGTCGTCTATATCCGATACGGCCTCCAAGAGCTTATCCCTGTACTCGGCGGACTTATCTTTAAGCCCTTCAGGGATATCTCCGCGGGCCACTGTTGTCCCGAGGTCTTCCCCCGAAAAGGTGAGGACACACATATCGATAAGGTCGATCACCCCGGAGAACTCCTCCTCCGACCCGACCGGAAGGGTGACGACGAGCGGCCTTACGCCCAGCTTTTCCACCATCATATCGATTACGGCGGAGAAATCGGCGCCGAGCCTGTCCATCTTGTTGATGAAGGCAACCCTCGGCACCCTGTACTTGTCCGCCTGGTGCCAAACCGTCTCCGACTGGGGCTCCACCCCCTCGACGGCGGAGAAGATCGCTATGGCCCCGTCCAGTACCCTAAGGGACCTCTCCACCTCCACGGTGAAATCGACGTGGCCAGGGGTGTCTATGACGTGGATCTCGTGCCCCCTCCAGCCGCACGTGGTGACGGCGCTGGTGATCGTAATCCCCCTCTCCTGCTCCTGGGGCATCCAGTCCATGACCGCCTCACCGTCGTGGACCTCCCCGATCTTGTAGGAGACGCCGGTGTAGTAGAGGATCCTCTCGGACACGGTGGTCTTCCCCGCGTCGATGTGGGATATGATCCCAATGTTACGGATCTTCTTTAATCTTCCCTCGCCCGCCATCTTTTAGAAATTACCTCCACTGACCTCATTTATCTAAACAGCCTCCTCCCTTTCCCGCCTAAATCCTTTGCCCCCCCTTCAAACTTCAATTGCAAAAATCCCGCCGTTTCTATAAATCACCATCGGATGGTGAGATCGATCACATTACGATATCCACGTGCTTAACGTCGTCTATCCTGCAACCCAGAAAGGGCTCGCCCACCCTCTTAAAACTATCCGGATCGTCGGTGACGAAAAACCTCTTTACCCCCCCGCTCCCGTCCCTCTTGAGCCCCATCTCATCGAGTCTCTTTTTGACATCCCAGGCTATCGGTGCCGCGGAGTCCACCAGGGTAACGTCGTATCCAACCGCCTGTTGAATCACTCCCTTGAGGAGCGGGTAGTGCGTGCAGCCGAGGACCAGCGTATCGATGCTGTGATCGGCAAACCGCGAGAGGTACCTCTCCGCTGTAAGGTGCGCGATCTCATCTTCGGTCCAGCCCTCCTCTGCCAGCGGAACGAAGAGGGGGCACGGCTGTTGAAAGACCTTAATGACGGGGTCGATTCTGACAATCTCCCTCTCGTATGCCCCGCTTAAGATCGTGGCCCTCGTCCCGATCACCCCCAACCTGCCGTTTTTCGTGACCCTGGCCGCCCGCTCGGCCCCCGGCAGGACAACGCCGATCGTAGGGACATCGAACCTCTCGGCAATTCTATCGAGCCCCGCCGCGGCTGCAGTGTTGCAGGCAACGACGAGGAACTTGATCCCCAGTGACACCAGAAACTCGGTGTTTTTTATGGCAAAACCGGTTACCGTCTCCTTCGACTTCGTTCCGTAAGGTATCCTCGCCGTATCGCCGAGGTAGAAGCAGTCCTCGCTCGGAAGGGCCTTTATGATCTCCCTCAGAACCGTGAGCCCCCCGACCCCGGAATCGAACACCCCTATTGCCCTGTTCAGTGGATCTCCTCCATGCAATACTATTGTCTATATCTCCACTTGTATCTTCTTTTACCGTAAAAATTTTTCTTACTCTATTCCATTTTGCTGGTATTGTCAAGGGAAAGCTAAAACCACAGCGGTCAATTATTTATGGGGCGAGAACGCTGAAGGGGTAGAAGGGGATATTTCTCAGAATAGTGTAAACGATTATCAAGGCGAGGATAGACCAGATCCAGAGGGGGTGTTTTATCAGCTGCGGGAGCCCCCTTCCCATTATCTTGTAGAGGGCGAGGGATATAAAGCCGTATCCCAAAAAGGGGATGGAAACGACCATCAGGGGATTGAGGTCGAGGGCGCTCAATATCCGGCCGTGAAGGAGGGCGTGGATCGCCCTCAGCGACCCGCAGCCGGGGCAATAGAGACCGGTAATGAGATGGAAGGGGCACGGGGGATATATGGGAGACTGCCCCGGCTTGAAGAAGTAGAGGACAACGAGTCCAAACATCAGAACGAGCGCCGCACCGACAACCTTTACTATATTCAGCTTGTTCATATCATGGGCGGACAATTGATATCTTTCCAGTTCAACTGCAGGCCTTTAAAATCGATCGAGTGCTACTGCATCGATCCTATTATGGCGCTGATCATGGCGAGTCCAAAGATCGAAAAGTAGAGCATGAAATAGAAGCTCCAGAAGAGGAACCCGACTCCGACCGTTACCCAGCACCATATTTTCGCCATGCGGGAGGCGTTAAGCGCCCTCTCGCGCTGGCCGGCGATCAGCCTCCCGTTTACCTGAGCCGCGTAGGCGAGGCTCACTATCCCGAAGGGGAGGCAGCAGAAGATCATAGCGAGGATTGCCGGGGCGAGGTAATTCGGGATGTACTCACCCTCCCCCTCCTTCAGCACCTTGGGATCAAGGGACTCGCCGCAGCTTGAGCACTTTACGCTTCCCGGCGGATTTTCCGCCTTGCAGTAAGGACATTTCATTTTTATCCCTTAAAAAGCCTGTAATTATCCACTGAGAGAGGATTTCCCCCCACAGCTATAGTTCATCGGCGAAGCCGCCTAAAAAAATAAAAAGGATGTAGATCGCGCTGATAGCGATACCTATCAGGAAGCCCACCAAGCTCCACATCTTGGCCTTATCCGAGGCCTCCTGGGCCATTGTATACTGCCCGCTGAGCAAAAAGGCCTTGACCCTGGCCGCATATACAATGGCGACAATCCCGAAGGGGAGACAGCAACAGAGTGTAACGAGGATCGACTGAACGAGGTAGTCCGGAATGTAGGTTGCCGGGACTCCGACCGTCTTGTCCTGCCCGGTAAGGAACTTGCCGCAATACGAGCACTTCAAGTTTCCCGGTGGATTCTCTTCATGGCAATATGGACATTTCATATTAGTCTCCTATAAAAAAAGAACTTTTTTTCCACAATCATCCTTGTTTTACAATCCCTCCATCTATTGCTCAATCTATATCGGTCAGAAAGATAATCAGTAAAAAGAAAAGAAATACGGCGATCAATATAAATCCCGACCAGAAGCCGTACATTGACCACTTCTTGGCCTTTTCGGAGGCCTCCAGCGCCTCCTTATGAAATCCGCCGACCAAAAATGACTTCACCTGCGTGGCATAGACCAGGGCCACTATCCCAAAGGGCTGACAGCATAAGAGGATGACCAGGACCGACTCCATGAGGTAGTCCGGGACGTAATCCTTCCTTTCCCCGGGGATATCGCCCTGTCTCAGGGGCTTCCCGCAGGACGAGCAGCTGACGCTCCCCGGCGGATTTTCCTCTCTGCAGTAGGGGCATTTTATCCTTATTCTTTAAAAAAAATATTTTTCATATATTTTTAGATTGAGGCCCTGCTCCCAAAGATACATACCTTTAATAATTGCCCTCTAATAGCTAATCAAGTAATTGATTATGTAAAATACAAATCCCGATATACCGCCGATCCAGCACCACATCTTGGCCTTTTTCGAGGCCTCCTTGTCCATCGCATACTCCCCTCTTCTTAAAAAAGACTTCACCCGGGAGGCGTACACAATGGCAACTATACCAAACGGTATACAGCAACAGAGCGTAGTGAGGATGGCCTGAACAAGATAATCCTGAACGTGATACGGGACTTCCTCGGGAAAACGATCCGGGGTATATTCCGGAAGATTCTCCAGAACATCTTCTGCCTGTTCCTCCATCTCTTCAATATAATCCAGCGGCGCGCCGCAGAACTTGCATATGGTTCTCTCCGGCTTGTTCACTCTGCCGCAATAGAGACACCTCATCTTCTTCCCTCTTTCGGATTGAAAATAGTATCTACAGTTTCTACAATTTGCCTTTGACCTATATCCCCGCTCCCCTTGAAAAAGATACGATAATATTTCACTAATTGCAATATTAAAATAAATGAAAAACGAAAAAAGGGCAAAAAAAAGCGGCCCCAAAAAAGGCCGTCAAGAAGTTTAAAACTGGTTTTTTAGTCAGATATCAGAACACGCCCCGCCATCCAATCGACATCCCCCTACCCTCCACCGCAAACAGAAACAGTACCAATCCCCCACCCACCAATCTAAACTTCTGCCCGACCCCCCGGCACCCGAAAGCTACTTCGCCCTGACGATGTCCTTCACCTTCATCAGGCGGGAGAGGTTGCTCCTCTCCATCTCGTCTAACTTTATGGTGATGTATCTCACCGTCTCCTCGATGTTCGGGATGAGGACGTATTCGAGGGCGTTTACCCTTCTTCTGGTCTTTACGAGCTCTTCGGCCAGAAGCTCCGCCCGCTTCTCGTTCTGGGCGAGCTTTATCATGTCTGAGAAGAGCTTTCTGAGCGCCACGATGTATAGGTCGAGCTCACCGGATGTCCCCGCATAGCCGTAGCACTTGGGCGGCCCCTCGATCTTGTATGAGATCTCCGGCACCTTGACGTTCATTATCGACATTATCGAGACTTCCATCTCGATCTTGACGGAGGGGAGAGTCAGCGCCTCCTCGACGCGCTCCGGCCCCATGAAGGAGTTGATATGTATGAAGCGCCCGAGCACCCCGGAGAGCTCCCTCTCCACCTTGGCCCTGATCTTCCTCGTCTCCTCGATGATCTCCATGAACTGGCGCATCAGCTCGTCCTGCTTGTCCTTCAGGAGTTTGTGGCCCCTCTGGGCGACCGCGAGCCTGCGCTTTAAGCGCATGAGCTCCATCCTCGTGCTGTTGACGTTTAGCTTCATCTACTCCAAATATAGAAAAGTGTTAAATATCATGTGGCCAAAGGCCCGATTATCGGATTATCTATATGTGAATTAATCCTCCCACACCCCCCAACCCTTTATCGCCTGACTCCCCTTAATACTTGATCGTCCGACTCCCCCCGCATGTAATCAACCCAACATACCGACCAACCCCGGTCGACCGGGATCAGCTTGCGGCGGCCTCCTCCTTCTTGAACTTGGACATATATTTGTCTATGTACTCCGTCCTGATACGCTTGAGCTCCACCGTGGGGAAGACGCTCAAGAGCCTCCAGCCGAGGTCGAGGGTCTCCTCTATGCTCCTGTCATCGTATTCGCCCTGAGAGACGTACTGGGCCTCGAAGGTGTTGGCGAAGTCGAAGAAGAGGCGGTCGATGTCGGAGAGCGCCGCCTCCCCCAGGATGACCGCCAGCTCCTGGGCCTCCTTGCCCCTGGCGTAGGCGGCGAAGAGCTGGTTGTTGACGTCGGCGTGATCCTCCCTCGTCTTTCCCGCCCCCATCCCCTTGTCTTTGAGCCTGGAGAGGGAGGGAAGCACGTCTATCGGGGGACTGACGTTTTTCCTGTAGAGGACCCTCGAGAGGATGATCTGACCCTCGGTGATGTATCCGGTGAGGTCCGGGATGGGGTGGGTCTTGTCGTCCTCCGGCATTGTGAGAATCGGTATCTGGGTGATGGAGCCGGAGCGCCCCTGGATCTTCCCCGCCCTCTCGTATATCGTGGAGAGGTCGGTGTAGAGGTATCCGGGGTATCCCCTCCTTCCGGGGATCTCCTTTCTGGCGGCGGATATCTCCCGCAGCGCCTCGCAGTAGTTGGTCATGTCGGTGAGGATAACGAGGACGTGCATCCCCTTCTCGAAGGCGAGGTATTCGGCGGAGGTCAGCGCCATCCTCGGCGTCGCCACGCGCTCCAGGGCCGGGTCGTCGGCGAGGTTTAGAAAGAGCACGGAGCGGTCGATGGCGCCGGTCTTGTTGAACTCCGCTATGAAGTAGTTCGCCTCCTCGAAGGTGATTCCCATAGCGGCGAAGATGACGGCGAAGCTCTCTTCGGTCCCCAGGACCTTAGACTGGCGGGCAATCTGCGCCGCAAGCTGGTTGTGGGGGAGGCCGGAGCCGGAGAAGATCGGGAGCTTCTGGCCGCGGACCAGGGTGTTCAGCCCGTCTATTGCCGATATACCCGTCTGGATAAATTCCTCCGGGTAATCCCTGGCGTAGGGGTTGATCGGATTCCCGTTGATGTCGATCCTTTTTTCCGCGATTATTTTGGGGCCGTCGTCGATCGGATTCGCCATGCCGTCGAAGACCCTGCCCAGGATGTCCTCGGAGAGGGGTATCTGGATTCCCCGGCCCAAGAACTTCACCTTCGACTTGTATATATCGACACCGGTGGTGCCCTCGAAGAGCTGGATCATGGCGCGGTCGTCGTCCACCTCCAGCACCTTTCCCGTGCGCATCTTCCCGTCCGGAAGCTCGACGGTCACAAGCTCCTCGTACTTCACACCCTCGACCTCCTCGACGATGACCAGAGGGCCGTAGATATCTTTTATCGTTCGATATTCCTTCTGCATTTTAGTACGATGCCTCCTCTACATATATATCTCGTCTTTGGCGTAGGATTCTGTGATCAGCTCCAGCTCGCTGGTAATGGCGTTTCTGATCTTCTCTATATCCCCGACCTTTTCCTCGGGGATATATTTGGCTCTCGCGATCTCTTCCTTTACCTTCATGTTCGCTATCCCCTCGAAAGAGACGCCCTTTTCGAGGACATCCCTGGAGTTGTGGTGGAGAAATAGGATGAGTTTCATGATGGTGGTCATCTTATCCGCAGAGCAGTAGCTGTCTACCTCGTGGAAGGCGTTCTGATGGAGAAAATCTTCCCTCAAGGACCTTGCAGTATCAAGTGTCAACCGGTCATTATCCGACAGCGAGTCGACCCCCACGAGCTTGACGATCTCGGCAAGCTCCGCCTCCTCCTGAAGAATCTTCATCGCCTCCTGCCTCACCTCGACTATATCCTCGGCTACCTCCTCCCTCAGGTTTTCCTCGATGTTGTCGTGGTAGAGGGAGTAGCTGTTCAGCCAGCTGATCGCCGGGAAGTGGCGCTGGTAGGCCAGCTTGTCCTCGAGGCTCCAGAAGACCTTGACGACCCGTAAAGTCGCCTGAACGACCGGGTCCGACAGGTCCCCTCCGGGGGGCGACACGGCGCCTATGGTCGAGAGGCTTCCCTCCCTGTTTCCGGAGCCGAGGGTTATCACCCTTCCGGAGCGCTCGTAAAACTCCGCTATCCTCGTTCCGAGGTACGCGGGATAACCCTCCTCGCCCGGCATCTCTTCCAGGCGTCCCGATATCTCCCTCATCGCCTCCGCCCAGCGGGAGGTGGAATCGGCCATTACCGCCACCGAGTATCCCATGTCCCTAAAGTACTCGGCTATGGTGATCCCGGTGTAGACGGAGGCCTCCCTCGCGGCCACCGGCATGTTCGACGTATTTGCCACAAGCACCGTCCTGTTGATCAGGGTCTCTCCCGTCTTCGGGTCTTTAAGGTGGGGGAACTCCTGGAGGACGTCGGTCATCTCGTTTCCCCGCTCGCCGCAGCCGATGTAGACGATCACCTCTGCGTCCGCCCACTTGGCCAGCTGGTGCTGGATTACCGTCTTTCCGCTCCCGAAGGGGCCCGGCACGCAGGCCGTTCCGCCCTTTGCCAGCGGGAAGAATGCGTCCACGACCCTCTGGCCGGTGGTGAGGAGCTTCTCCGGCTTGATCTTCCTCTTGTAGGGCCTGGGGACACGGACGGGCCACTTCTGCATCATGGTGATCGACTCAACCCCGTCCTCGGTCTTGACTTCGCACATGACGTCCTCGACCTTGTACTGACCCGACTTGATCTTCTTGATCTTGCCGGAGACGTTGGGCGGGACGAGGATCTTCTGGACTACCGCCACGGTCTCCCTCACCTCGCCCAGGATGTCTCCCGGCTCTACCTCGTCCCCCTCCTTTGCGGTGGCTTCGAAGTCCCAGACCTTCTCCCTGTCTAAGGCCATCGCCTCCACGCCGCGGGTGATGTAGTCGCCCACCGCGTCCTTGATGACGCTCAAGGGGCGCTGGATCCCGTCGTAGATAGACGTCGTGAGCCCGGGGCCAAGCTCCACCGAGAGGGGCATATTCGTGGGGTAGACCGGGTCTCCGGGGCCTATCCCCCCGGTCTCCTCGTAGACCTGAATGAACGCCTTGTCCCCGTGAAGCTCGATAATCTCGCCTATCAGTCCCTCGTCGCTTACCTTCACCACGTCAAACATCTTTGACGCGCTCATCTTATCCGCAACCACAAGCGGCCCGGACACCTTGGTAATTATTCCCTTTTCCATTGACGACCCACCCTTTTTATCTGTTAGTTTTTATTGCCCTAATATTTATTATCTATAATAGCACTTCCGACAGCCGCGACGGCCTCAACAAATCGCGGTGAACTTTACGAATCATCGCAAAACAGCCGCCAAAACTTTTCCCACCCTCCTTAAAAAAACAATCCCACGGCCTCGATATCAGTCCCCCTCCTCCTCGTCCTCCTTTGATGTGATATGGGAGCCCACCGCCCTTACGATGATGTCGTCCAGCTTTTTAAGGCCCATCCCCATGCTCCCGGATGCGTCCGGGATCATGACAACGGTGGGAAACGGTCTCTCGGCGAGGTCATCGATGAGGTCGGAAACCGTCTCCGCCATCTTCTCGGTGATAAAGAGGACCATGACCTCGTCCTTCACCGCCCTGACAACCGCCTCCCTGACGTTTTCCGGCGCGGGCGTCATAACGGCGACTCCGAGGGCGGAGAATCCCAGCACGGAGTCCCTGTCCCCGATCACCGCCACCTTGACCTTTTCATCAGACATGTCCCAGCCTCATCTTGATATCCTGCGGAGGCAGATCGTTCTCCTTGGCGATAAATACGGTCCTCAATTTCTTTATCTCCATCATCTTCCTGTAGAAATACGCGAGGGGTATCTCGATTCCGAAGTTAAGGAGCTTCGTTCTGTCCATAACCCTGGCAAACTCGTTGTTTATCAGCGCCTCGAAGCGAAAGAAGGAGTTCTCCCCTTTCAGGTAGGGGACGCCGTCCCCGACGAGGTCCCTGTACTCGGTATTGGAAAATATCGTCTCTATCCCTTCGAGCTCCCTCAGGTAGAGGTCGGAGAAATATTCCAGGGGTATCCCGCCGTCCTCGATAAAGCCCCGGTTAAAGACCGATTGCGGCTCTTCCTGCCACCTCGCCCTGAAGAAGGTGAGAATATTGGTTATATCCACCTCCATGGTCAGGAGCTTGTAGAAGAAGAGTAGCCTGGATTCCCTTACCTTCTCGATGATGTATTTGAACATCGCCCTGTCGACAATTATGTCGATATCCATAGGGTTGGCCGAATCCTCGTATGTCTTTTTCGCCTCGGTCGCCGCTTCCCTGAGGTAATCCAAAAGCTCCTTCGACGCCTCCGGCTCCCTCGCCTCCTGGAAGATCATCTCCGCCGGGAACAGGCCGAGGGGGGAATACGCCTTTCCCTGCTCCTTTGAGCCGAAGATCTCCTTTAAGGCCAGCTTAAGGTTGAAAAAATCGTTCCTTAAAAACAACAGATCGGTGATCTCCCTGTCGTGGGTGAGCCCGTCGATTATCCCCCTTACCCTCTCCTCCTCCTCCCTCAAGATGGCGTTGATATCGAAGGTGTAGAGGCCTCCGATGTCGTCCTGATATGTCTTGGCGTAATCGGTGTCCCCGAGCATGTTGAAGACATCGTCGACGCCTTTGGCCTCGGCAAAGCGGAGGTAGCGGTCCTGGGTGATGAGCCGCAGCTCGATCGAGCGGATGTATCCGGTGGCGTAGGCGTATCTCGGGTCGCTCCCCCATTTCCAGTCGCCGAACAGGATATTGTTTTCGAGGTCTATGCCAACTTCAACCATCGCAAAACCTGATATCTTCCTGGATTCCCAGTCAAGCTGGGAATGACATTATAGTTTCTACGGATTCCCAATCGAGTTGGGAATAACAAAATAGCCTCCCAGTCCAAGTCAAAAACCGATACTACCCCCAACCCCCTCCCCCCCATCATTTCACCACACACAATCGCCAGCCTGTCCTCCCACCCCCACCGGCAATCCTTTTTATCGGAACCCCCTTAAGCGCCGAAGAGTATCTCCATCAGCTCTCCCTCGAGGGTCAGCCTCAGCTCCGAGAGGAGGACATCGAGGCTCAGATTTATCTCCGTCCTCCCCTTTGAGAGGACGAGGCCCCCTTCTATCTCCCTGGTCTCGTCCGAGACCACAACCTCACCTTTAAGGCCCTTTTTCTTCAGCTTATCGTTGAGGTCTTTGTTCCACGCCTTAAGCTTATCCACCAGGCGCGAGGCGTCCTCTTTGGACAGCATCACTACCTCGTCCCCCTCCGCGCAGTGTGTTATGGCGAGCTCCGTCAAGAGGTCGAGGTATTTATCCGCGGGGAGCTTGAGGAGGTCCTCCTTGGCCTCCGCGAAGACCTCGTTTAAGATCATCTCCTTTTGGCCCAGGATACGCTTTCTCCCCTCGAGCCTCGCCGAAGAGACCCTTCGCCTCATGATCTCGGCGGCGTCCGCCTCAGCCCTCTTTTTGGCGTCATCCCTGAGCTGTTTCTCCTCGCCCGTAAGCTTCCCCCTGAGGCGGTCGAGCTCCTCATCGGCCTCCTTGCCCACGACGGCGGCCGTTTTCTGGGCCTCGTCTATGATCTTCTTGACAATATTATCAAGGGACATAAAGTCACCTAATATCCTTTAAGGACCGAAAACAAAATCCTCGAATCGAGATCTACAGGATGTCTATGATTACCCTATCCGATGGTGATGGCGTTCAACATCAGGATCGTAATCAGGAGTCCGAGGATGGCGTATGTCTCCACCATGGCGCCGTAGATAACGGCCCGCATCATCGCCTCGGGGCGCTTTGCGGCCATGCTTACGCCGGTGGCGCAGACCTTGCCCTGATTGATGCCGGATATCCATCCCGCAAGCCCCGTGGGGATTCCGGCGATCATGATCATCCACGCCTGGGTCATGGTCATTATTTTCAGGGACTCCGCAAGGCTCCCGCCGACAAACCCGGCCTTCATGAGGATCAGAAACGCCCCCAGAAAGCCGTAGATTCCCTGGGTCCCCGGAAGGGCCACAAGGATCAAGAGGTTACCGAACTTGTCCGGATCTTCGGCGAGGACGCCGTTTGCCACCTGGGCCGGAAGGCCGATACCGATGGCGGAGCCCACGCCCCCGAAGAAGACGGATATCGCCGCCCCTAAAATTGGCAGCGCCAAGACAAATAATTGATATTGTGTAAGGTCACCCAGTCCTTCCATTATTCACACTCCAAAAATTTATAAATTGATCGAATACTCCCGCTTAGAAAGGGTCGCTGAAAAACCCCTTCAATATTTATTGCTACCCCTCCATTGCTTAAATCGTCACCCCCTCCGATTTCTTAAATTGCTGTCCCTCCATCGCTTAAATCGTCACCCCTCCCGATTCCTAAAATCGTTACCCCCCCATTGCTTAAATCGTTGCGCCTCTATCTCCTCTCCTCTTTCAAGAGGACGTATTTCGGCTTTACCCCGAAGGGCTTGAAGGCCCTCCCACCGCCGTCGTAGAACTTGCTGAAAAACTCCACGTACTGGAGCCTCGTGGTGTGGACGAAGGCCCCCAGGGCGTTTACCGCTATGTTGAACGAGTGGCCGCCGATCAGAATCAGCGCCCCTAATACGAACCCGATGTACGGGATGGCCTTGGCCTGAACGGCAAGTAAGTTGACCACCATCCCGATCACTCCCGTGGAGAGACCCAGGGCCAGAAGCCTCAGGTAGCTCAGCAGGTCTCCCATGTATGACGTGCTGCCGTAGATGGCGTAGACGCCCCAAAGCACCCTTATGATTATGTTGTTGGACTCCCGGTCTGCGAAGAAGATGATACTTGCGATCGCCAGGAGGATGGTGACGGTGGCGGTCTTCGTCGCCCAGACGGGAAGGATCCCGCCCCCCATAAAGTTTACCACCAATACTGCTGCGCTGTTCAGAAAGACGATCCAGCCCAGCTGCACCAGGAAGGCGTCGGTATACGCCCCCTTTCGGATGTTCTTATACATCCTTATCATAACTCCGAAGTTTATCTGGATGAAGCCGAGGATTATGCAGAGCTTCATGAATGTGAGGGTGTCGGTGATCGGGTCGAAGGCCTTGAACATCTCGATGAACGTTTTCACGGGCGAGTCATCCGAGAGCATATTGATATCTATCCCGAACCACCCCCCCGCCAGGGCCCCCAGGACCACCGTCATTATGGAGCCGTAGAGGAGCAGGCGGACGAGCTTTGTCTTTCCGAGGGTGTTTTTGAACTTCAGCATGATGAAAAGGACAAGCCCGACCAAAACCAGCCCGTACCCGGCGTCGGTGAGACAGAGGCCGAAAAAGACAGCGAAAAACGGCGTCAGAAGCGGTGTGGGATCTACCTCCTTCGGGTCCGGCATCCCGTAAAGCTCCGTGATAAGCTGGAAGGGGCTGACCACCCTCTCTTTACTCTCCAGGAGGATCGGCGGCTTATCGTCCTCGGACGGCGGGAACTCGACGATCTCCACAAAGGAGAGCTTCTCCTTTACCGCCCTTTCGAGGTCCGGCAGGATGGCGGCCGGAACCCACCCCTCCATGTAGGAAACATTGGCGGAAGAGCGGAGTGCTTCCATCGCCTCCTCCCGCTCCTTTTCTATGGTGTAGTGGTCGTAGAGCGCCTTCAGCTTGTCCATGTCCGACGCCAGAGACTCCGCCTCGGCCTTGAACTTTTCGCCCTTCTTTTTCAGGGAGGCGATCTCCTTTTCCACCTTCCTCAAGGCGTCTTTGAAGGTGCCGGATGTCTCGGGGAGCGTCTCCTTTTCCGCCTCTATGGCGGCGAGCGCTTCCTCGTAGGCGGGGCGGTCCGCCTTGTGACAGGCGAAATGGCAGTAGGAGTAGTTCGTCCCTTCATGGACGAACGTTATCACATGGGTATCCCCCGCCTTGTCAAGCTCCTCCCTTATTATCTCACAAGGCATCTTGTAGATCATGAAGAGTGTCTGGTAGACGTTTTTCGTGTCCATAAGGTCGGCGATGGGCGCCTTTATTGTAAGCCACGGCTTCAAGACGTTCGCCGAGGATTCGAGCTTCGTAATTTGATTGCTGTTTTCCGTTATCTCCCTGTTGAGCCTATTGACCGCGTCTATGGCCTTCTGGACGTTGTACTTTTTCGCCAGCGAGACAAGGTCTTCGGTGCTCTCCATCTCTTTCGGCGTCAGGAAGGCAAGCGCCGGCTTTTTCTGCTCGTATGGCTTCAGGAAGTTTATCGCGAAGTCTATCTGGGAGGTAAGGGCTACCAGATCGTTCAGCCTCTCCGAGTCGGCGGGCGTGAGCTCCGGAAAGGTCTCCAATACGTTCGGCTCGGTAAGCTCGGAGATCTCCACCACGGACCACTTCTGGAGCAGCTTTAAGAGAGAGCTTCTCTCGTCCGAATGGAACGCAAACAATACCTTTTTAAGTTCCGAGATACTCAATTTTTATAATTCCTATCTTCCCCGATAAAACGACTCAACAGCCAAAAGTCCAGATAAATATATCTATCGCCGCCCCACTCATCCCCAACCTGCCCCCCCATCCCCGGCTTTCAAATCATACGCCCACTCCCAACCTTCCCTCTCATCCCCGACCCTCACCTGTCAGCTCACCCCCAGGGCCTTGAAGATCAACTTGACGGCCTTGTCCTTCTTCTTGTCCGCGGCCGCCCTCAGTTGATTCATCTCCTTCTGCGCCTCGGAGAGGATGTTGGACTCCTCGATCTTTCCCTGTTCTTCGGCCTCCTCCAAAAGCTTCGCCCTTGCGGATTCGTTTTCCTTCTCCAGCTTCTCGAGACGATTCGCCTTTTCCTTTTCAAACTCGACCACTATAGACTCGGCGTCCGCCTCGGCGTTATTGATCAGCTTTTCGCCCCTGGTCTCGGCGTCCTTTATCTTGTCAACGATCTTCTTTACCATATTACCACGTTCCTCCCTACGCCCTGATATAGGCTCATTTATATAAGGGATTTAGTTTGAAGGTATATATTTATATTATTGTTTTGAATAAATCAAGAATTATTTAGTTTTTTTTATCAAGAACTTGATTTTTTATGTTACCGTCCAAAAACCCTCTTCAATCGCCCTTTTAGACGTTTTGGGGGTGAGTGCCGTCATTCTACTGTTTACATTACTGCATTATGTGCTATCATTAAAGCCGTATTTGTCGATTTTCAGGTGAAACGTGGACATCGTGAAAAGGGGTGCAAGCGGAACCGGGAAGATTCTCCCCGTAAAGACTAAGCTCTTCTACGGAGTCTCCGACCTCGGGACGGCGCTTCCACTCTCCGCGATCACCTTTTTTCTCCTCTACTTCTACACTGACGTGGCGGCAGTGATGCCCGCAACGGGGCTGGGGCTCACCTCGGCCACGGCCGGACTGGCGCTCTTTTTGGCGAAGATCTGGGATGCTATATCCGACCCCCTCATGGGCCAGATATCCGACAGGACGAGAAGCCGGTGGGGAAGGAGGAGGCCATACCTCCTCTTCGGGGCGCTCCCCTACACCCTATTTTTCATCCTCCTCTTCACACCCCCCATCGTCGCGGGTAAGTGGCCCACTTTTGCGTACCTCTTGATCATGTTCATCCTATTCTTCACCTCCTCCACCGTCGTGGCCGTTCCGTATAATGCGCTGCTGCCGGAGCTGTCTCTCGATTCCCACGAGCGGACGAAGCTGATGGCGTTTCGCCAACCCTTTTCGGTGGCCGGGTGGGTAATCGGCAGCGCGGTTCTCCCCCTGCTCGTGGTACTGTTTTCGGGGGGGATGTTGGGATACTCCAACACCGCCATCCTCTTCGGCGCCATATGCTGCGTGGCGTTGCTGACGACCTTTTACGGAGTCAAGGAGAGGGAGGGCTTCAAGACGGCCCGCCCGCTCCCCCTCGTCGAGTCCTTCAGGCAGACGTTCAGCAACGGCCCGTTCTGGATATTCATCGCGGTATATACCCTGACCTCCCTCGGCTACACGATACTATCGACCGTCCTCATATATTACTCGAAATATTGGCTGGGAAAAGAGGAGCTCTTCACGCCGATAATGGCGATAGTGATGGGATGTCTCCTCCTGTCGATTCCGATGTGGGTCTACATAAGCGGAAGGATCGGGAAGAAGGAGACCTTTGTAATCGGGATAATCGTCTTGATCTCGGCGGTCCTTTTCATCTTCTCCCACCCCAGGGAGACGGGGCCGCTCTTCTACGCGATCATGGTGGTCGCCGGGATAGGGACCGGGGCCTACTTCCTGTTTCCCTACGCCATCATGCCGGAGATCATAGACCTCGACGAGCTCAAGACCGGAACCAGGAGGGAGGGGGCCTACTTCGGAATCTACTTCTTGATATTCAAGATCGCCATCGCCCTGGCGCCGTTCATCGTGGGGGTCACCATGGACAGGACCGGCTTCGTCCCGAACGTCCCACAGAGCGATACGGCCCTCTTCGGCATCAGGATGCTCGTCGGCCCGGTGCCCGCCATCTTCTTCTCCCTCGGATTGATTGCGCTGTTCTTTTTTCCGCTCAACAAAAAGAAGTACGGGGAAATAGAGGAGATGCTTAAGGAGATAAGGTCGAAAACGAAGATCGACCGCAGATAATCCCCGAGGCGGCAAGAAAAACAGCGATTGGCCTGAATGGATTCGCCTTCGTGATGAAGGCGGAATGAGGCGGCCGCCAATAAAATGATTGACTGGAAAGAATAGTACATTTTTAGGAACCATATATGGCAAAGAGTGAAAACAGGATAGAAGAGCTTTACTCCGGATTCAAGAATCCCCCCGGGGAGTTCTCCCCCGCCCCCTTCTTCTTTATGAACCACAACATGGATCCGAAGACAACCGAGTCTATCTTGAGAGAGCTTGTCGATAAGGGAGTTAAGGGAGTGGTCCTTCATCCCAGGACGGGGCTTACCGTGAAGTTTGCGAGCGATGAGTTCTGGAAGAGGCTTGTCGCTATTGTCAAGAAGGCCAAGGAGCTCGGGATGGTGGTATGGCTCTACGACGATTACAACTGGCCGAGCGGCACTGCGGCGGGAAGGGTAATACAGGAAAAGCCGGATTTTGCGGCCTCGGGGCTCGTCTTTCGCTACGGAAAATCGGTGGAGAAATGGGAGGAGTTCATCGGGGCCTATTCTATAAAGAAGGATGTGTTCAAACACTTCGGGGAGATCCCGAAGGGGAAACCGAGCCTCATCGTCACGGCCCGCAGGATGACCGACAGCAACTTCTGCCAGACCGGCGCGCCCTGGTTTATATCGTCGAACTGGGGGGCGCTCGACCTGATGAATCCGGACGCCGTCGACCACTTCATCAAAATTGTCTATCGCGGATTCAAGAAACACCTGAAAAAATATTTCGGGGACCCGATAGTCGGGGTATTCACCGACGAGCCGGAACACTATCGATCCTTTCCGTGGACGGGTGCGTTTGCGGGCCACTTCTCAAACAGCTTCGGCTATGACATAGTGAGCTACCTCCCATCCCTTATAAAGGATATAGGCGACTTCAAAAAGGTGCGCAGGGACTATTATTCCCTCGTTACCGAGCTCACCCGAAGCTCTTATTACGAGAGGCTGAGACTCTGGGCGGAAAAGAACGGCCTTTTGCTTACGGGCCACCTCGGGGAGGAGGACTTTCCGGAGAAGTTTCCCCACTCCCACGGCAGCCCCTATTCCGCCCTTTCCGAGATGCACGTGCCCGGAACCGATTATCTCGGGGCGGGCCATGGATACATGAAGGACGAGATCCTCTCCGATTTTCCAAACTTCAACCCGAAGCTGGCGTCGGCCGCCGCACGGACGAAAGAGAGCGGGAGAGTTCTCTGCGAGATATGGGGGGGCTCCGGGTGGGGCCACGGCCCGAGGGACTTGAAGAGATCGATAGATTGGGCGGCCGCCCTGGGGATAAACCTCTTTGTCCCCCACGCGGTTCACACATCTCTGATGGGCCTGAGAAAGAGGGACTTCCCCCCGTCCCACTTCGTCCAACAGCCCTTCTGGAGATACTACAAGATATTCGCCGATTACATCTCCAGGGTGAGCCTAATGACAAGCACCGCAAGGCGAGTCACAAAGGCCCTCCTGTTGTTTCCAATAAACCCCCTCTGGCTGGAAACCACCGGAATGGGGATATTGACAAAAAGAGGTGCGGAGGTCATAAAGGACATAAAGGAGATAACGAACAACTTAATCAAGAATCAGAGGAATTTCGATTACCTCTTTGAAGAGGACATCGAAAGAGAGACTACAAAGATAGCCTCGGGGATAATATTTGTTGGAAAATCCATCTATGACACCATTATCGTTCCCGAAGTGGATCAGATAACGAAGCCGACCGGAGATTTTCTGACCAAGGCGGAGGAGAACGGGATAAAAGTCGTCTATATGGGAGGTCGCTTCCGGTTCGAGAGAAATCACCGGAAAGAGGACGATCTCAATAATTTTAATAATAGAGCGACGACAAGAAATATCGATCAACTCATCGCTTACCTGAAGTCGGTCAACATCACAAGCCCGGTAATAGAAGGAAGGAATTCCACCGACTTCGTCAGCCGACAGATGAGATACGGTCAATCGGATATATATTTCTTCTCCTATCTCGGTGTGGAGCGATTCAAGGGATCCTTGACCGTTCAAGAGAGGGGAATCCCCGAGCTCTGGGATCCGGAAACCGGCGAGAGATATGGAATCGCCGATTTCGAGTTGGTAAAGAAAGGTCTTAAATTTAAAATCGAATTCGAACCCGGGGAATCGAAGTTCTACGTAATCCACGACGACGTCTCCGACTCCAAAAAGGGAAGACAGTTTCTCCCGGAAAAGAAGATCGGGGAGCACTCACTGCCGAGGAGATGGGAGGTTCTCTATAAAAGAGGCAACATGATGAGAATCGACAACTGGCGGATAATCCGATCTTCCATTTCACCCTCGTTCCCCAACCTGTACAAGCTGTGGGAGGACGAAAGGTACGGATTCGAGACCAAGCTCAAGATAAGCCTGATCCGCATTTTGATAGAGGCGCTGGAGCCCTTTATCGGTCTCAGGAAGCGCGTAAGGTACGCCCCCTTTAAGAGCATGGAGAATGACTTCAAGCTCACGGAGATAGCGGCCAAGCTTCTCGGAATAGAGACGAAGGGGCTGGGACTTTACCAGAAGTTCGACCTGATAAAGGACGCCGCCCTCTATCTTGGAGTTCCCCTTACTATCTCTATGCCCCCCCCCGGATCGGAATACGAGATCGTCTCCTACTTCTCGGTGGATTACATCCCCAAAAAGATTCATCTCGTCTGGGAGGACAGCGGGGAGCCGATCGAGATCTACATCAACGGTCAATTGATAAGCGACAAATCGGAGCCCTTCTTTCTATGGGACAGGTCCAACCGAAGGGCGAATCTGAAGGACTTTCTGCGAAGGGGGAAAAACAGGATAGGCATCAAGTCGAGGCAGCCCGCCTTTCCCACCATACCCCCGACCCTCCACGGGATCGAGCCGGTCGTGATCACCGGGAATTTTCGGGTCAGCGAAGACAGCATCATCCGGACGAAAAACAGGACGTCTTCCCTCTCCTGGGGCCAGAAGGGGACCGGAAACTACAGCGGAACCGTGGCCTTCAGGTGCAAGCTGAAAATCCCCAAGCGCTTTCGTGGGACGAGGGGCATCCTCGACCTCGGGGACGTAAAAGAAGCGGCCAGGGTGGTGTTAAACGGGGAAAGGGTCGGTGTAAAACTGTGGCCCCCCTACAGATTCGACATCACCGATTACATCATCGACGGGGAAAACATCCTCGAGATATGCGTATCGAACACGGCGGAGAACCTTTTGGGAACCCCCATTCTCTCGGGAATTGTGGGTCACCCGAAGCTCATTTACTACGGCCAGAAGAACCGGTAGCCAAAAGGGCGGGATACCAGGCTTAAGTCTCTATCCCCTCTTTTTCCCCTTCACGTGACGGACAAAATCCTCGAAGGCGGAAACGGTGTCGTGCTCAAAGCTGTACCCGGTCTCGAAGATCAACTTTTCGGATGTGGCGACCCAGGGATATATCATTAAGTTCAGCGCCGCGCTGGGAAACTCGGTCAGGAAGGCGAGCCTCAAACGCCACGAAAGGCCGTTCAGCAGATAGAGGAGCCTCGGCGGCAGGTGAATCGGGATATTGCCGAGCATCCTTACCATCTCGTCAAACGTCATCGTCCCCTTCCCGCTCACGTTGTAGATTCCCGCGATCTCCCGCCTGAAAAAAAGCAGCATAATATCTATCAGGTCGTCCTCGTGGACGTACTGGAAGGGGGAGCTTACGCTTGACATTATAACAAGCTTCCTCGAAAGGTGCTTTGCCAGGGGATTATCGAATCCCGACCCCACGACGAAGCAGGGACGGAGTATAGCAACCTTGATCCCCCGGTTTTCGGCGATAAACTCCGTCATTATCCCCTCCACCTCCCTCTTGTTCTTGCTGTAGGTAAAATCTTCGTTTCCTCTGATTGCGCTCTCCTCCGTCAGCGGGAAGTCGTTGTCCGGGTGAAAGCCGTAGGCGGTGGTGGAGCTCGTGTAGAGGAGATACTTGACACCGCACCTCGAAGCCGCCCCGAGGACGTTCTTCGTGCCCCCGATGTTTATATCCTCCATGAGCCTCTTGCTGTGAAGCGGCGGGAGTATCCAGCAGAGGTGAAAGAGGGTGTCTATCCTCTCGTCCACGAATATATCGTCCAACGGCTCTCGAATATCCCTCTTATAGGACCTGAACTTGGGATGATCAAATTCGGGGGCCTTGACATCAATCCCGACAATCCGGTCAACAGATTTCAGACCACCAAGCGCCCTTACGAGCCTTCCCCCTATGTAGCCGCCGGAGCCGGTAACGAGGACCCTCTTTCCTATAAAACTATTTCCCATAAAACTTTTCCCCCTAGAATATCTCACCCCCCTTTTTTCCCTTGAGCAGGTGGTAGAAACAGAAGTCCACGAACCTCCTCGGAGAAAGCCTTATCAGGACAAGGTGGATGAACTTCGCGTATATGCCCGGGACGTAGAGGAACTTCCCCTTTTCGAAGGCCTTGATCGCCTTCTTTGCGATCCACTCCGGAGTTGCAAGGCCCGTAATCCAGTAGGCCCGAATCTTCTTAGGGATCCCCTCGTGCCTAAGAAGCGCCGTATCCGTGTACGGGGGGTTTAAAGTGCAGACGGTCACCCCGGTCCCCTTCAGCTCAACCCTCATCCCCCGGCTCCAGCTGAGAAGGCCCGCCTTCGACATGCCGTACATGTTCTTAAAAGGGACCGGTTGAAATGACGACACGCTGCATGTGTTGAAGACCACCCCGCTTCCCCTCTTTACCATGTCTTTTACGAAGAGGCAGCTCAACCTTATAGGGACATAAAGGTTGAGCGTAAAGGTTTTCATCTGGAGTTCCCACTCTATCTCCCACGATCTCCCGTAGCAGAGCGTTCCGGCGTTGTTGACCAGCGCGTAGACGTCCCCCACCTTGGCCTTTACGTCCTTGTGGAGCTTTTCCGGAGCGCCCTTATTTGTAAGGTCGGTCGTGAAGGTCCAGACGTCGATTTCATACTCACCCTTGAGCCCCTTCGCAAAATCGTCCAGCGCCTTCTTCTCGGAGGGGAGGGCCGTAACGGCGAGGTTTGCTCCTTTTTTCGCGAACTCAGCCGCCAGTGCCCTCCCGATCCCGGAAGACGCCCCGGTTATCAGTACCTTTTTTCCCTTAAAGTCGTGCTTTTTCATCGTACAACCCTTTCAGAATGTCTAATATCGAATAAACGTATGATCTCCGCGATTTGAGACTTAAATTGTCTCGCCCAAAAATATTTCACCCAAAAGGATACTTCCAAAAGGCGGAAATGTCAATCCGTCAATCCGCGAAGAGAGGTATTTAATAAAAACAGCGCCCTTTCTATTGACATTACACCCCGAAACCTATATATTTCAAATTAGAGTTTTTTAAAAATAGAGTGGCCAAGGATTCGGGATGGAACAGGCGCTAAAAAAAGATGTAGTGATAACTATCCTTTACGACAACAATACTCTGGAGGAGATTATTCACAGCACCTGCGGCAAATGGGGTTTTTCGTGCTGCGTCTTCGGCCTCGACGACGTAATCCTCTTTGACACCGGCGCCGACGACGGGCTGATGTTGAAAAACATGAAGGAGGCGGGGATCGATCCGCTGGAGATCGACACCGTCGTTCTATCCCACGGCCACTGGGACCACATCGGGGGTCTCGAAAACCTCCTTAGGACCAACCCGGACGTCACCATATACATGCCCGCATCCCTGGCAGAGGAGCTCAAGGAAGGCTGCATAGACTACGGCGCCGACGTAGTCGAGGTAACGGCGCCGATGGAGATATCGGAAGACGTCCACCTGATAACCGGCTTCCCCGGGAAGATCGACGAGCTATCCATGACGCTGAATACGAAAAACGGTCTCGTCCTCGTTACGGGGTGCGCCCACGCCGGAATAGACCATATCCTTAAGAAGACGGTGGATTTTTTAAGCCCCGAGGCCCTCCTCGTCGCCCTCGGCGGCTACCACACCATGAAGCTGGACAAGGACGAGGTCAAGGATATCATCTCGAATGTCAAGAGGCTCGGCCTGAAATACGTCGCCCCGTGCCACTGCACCGGGGAGGAAGCGAAGAAGCTCTTCAGAAACGCCTTCGGCGAAAACTTCATCGAGGCAGGCTCCGGCCTCGAGCTCAGGAGCGAGGACCTGGAGTAGTTGATTAAGCTTCTCCGATCTCCCCAAAAACCAATCCTTTTTGAATCTCGACGGACCCGACACCGCGTAAATAGCATCTATTGACTGATACGGCAAAGCGATCTTCTAATTCTCACTCCGAAGAACCTAAACAGGCCCGTTTTCGCAATATGAGAAATACCCGATTCGTACGAGCCTCTTCATTCGCCGGATACGATATCGTTTTAAAAATTTTTCTTCGGCAATTTGCAAATCTCAGAGATAAATATTATAATAAAAGTAATATTTTAGCCCACGGGAGAACCCTAAAATTCTTTAAGTTGAACGCGGCAATCAAGGGCAATCAATATTCGAACCGACCCTTAACCTATAAAACCATTGGGAGACAAAAGATGAAAAAATATAGACTGCTGTTCTACATCCTCTCCATCGTAATCCCGGCGGCCGTCTTTATCACAGCCGGCTGCCTGCCTCCACCGACCTACATCGGCTCGCCCGCCACCGGCGGCTCGCCCACCACAACCACCGGGAGCTGCTTTTCCGGCAGCTACACCGGAATCAGGACCGACATCTTCAACCTTTTGAACAACGAGCGCCAGAGCCGGGGCCTGACCCGACTGGGCTGCGACTCCACGTTGAGCAACATCGCCCAGGCCCACGCCGAGGACATGAACCGTAGAAACTACTTCAGCCACACCACCCCAGAGGGGAAAACCCTCAAAGACCGGCTCAGGGAGGGGGGCTCTTCCTATACGTACGTCGGGGAAAACGTCGCCTACGGCCAGGTATCGGGAGGGGAGGTGGTAAGAAAGTGGATGAACTCCCCGCCCCACCGGGAGAATATCTTGAGGAAGGAATTCACCAAGATGGGTATCGGGGCATCGGGGAAATACTACGTCCTGATCCTCGCCAAATAGCGGCGGCCCGATTCAAAATCGAAGCGGGGGGTATTTGAATTTCAAATACCCCCCATTTTTTTGTCAATCTTTTCCTTGAAATCCAGAAAAACGGGTGATATTGTATACCCGTTTTTGACACATCATACATACTATATATTTACAGGAGGAATAGATGAAGATAAAGGACGAAGAGGTTAAGCTAAAGGGCATAAAGGGGGAGGTGTCGATCAAGAGAATCGACGAGAGCGGATCCCCGAGGATAACGGCCAAGAGCGAGATCGACCTCGCGTACGGCATCGGCTACATGCACGGACACGACAGGCAGGTTCAGCTCTGGCTCATGAAGCTGATCGGCTGGGGTCGGGCCTCCGAGACCCTCGAGGGCTCGGAAGAGCTGATCGCCATCGACAAATATATGCGGTGGATAGATATGGGGGGGGACGCCAAACAGGAGCTGAAGAAGCTCGACCCGGATACGAAAAAATATATCGATGCGTACTGCAAGGGGGTGAACGCCGCCGTCAAGGATACCAAGAGGCCCTTCGAGTTCAAGATGGTAGGATACAGGCCGGAGCCGTGGACGCCAGAGGACGTTGTCATCATAGGGAGGATGATCGGGTTTATCGGCCTTACCCAGAGCCAAGGGTCGGTCGAAAAGCTCATAATCGAGATGATCCAGAAGGGGATTCCTCTCCCCAAGATCAAGGAGCTCTTCACCAACCTCACCGACAAGCCGACGGCAGAATACCTCGAAATTTTAAAAAAGGTCAAGATAGATCCCCCAATGATTCCGCCGGACGTGAAGTGGTTTTCGGCGATGCCCTCCTTTCAGGCCAGCAACAACTGGGCCGTCTCGCCTAATAAGACCGCATCGGGAAAGCCGATCCTGTCGGGAGACCCGCATCTTGAGTCTAACCGCCTCCCCTCGATCTGGTACGAGGCTGAGATGGTCGCCGGCGACGTCGTCATGATGGGGGCGACGCTCCCGGGAACTCCCTTTCTGGGAGTAGGCCGGTGCAGGGATATCGCCTGGGCGGTTACCTTTGCTTTCATGGACGTGGTCGACTACTTCATCGAGGAGGTCAAGGGTGGGAAGTACCGCCGGGGAAACAGGTGGCACGATTTTAACGTCAGGAGGGAAACCATCACGCCGAAAAAGGGAGACCCGGTAGTCGTCAGCTACTACGAAAACGACGTGGGCGTCCTGGAGGGCGTACCGGACGAGGACGGCTACTATCTCAACTACGCGTGGTCGGCGAGGAGGGGATGCATGGCCGAGTCCCTCGACGGCCTCTTAAAGGTCAACAAGGCTAAGAGCGTCTCGGAGGCGATGAAGCTCTTCTCGAACATGAATTTCGCGGTGTTCAACTGGGTCTGCGCCGACAGAAAGGGGAACATCGGCTACCAGATGAGCGGGCGCTTCCCGAAAAAGGCGGAAGGCACATCCGGGCTCCTGCCGTATCTCGCCTGGGACAAGAAGCAGCACTGGGGAAAACCGGTAAGCCCCAAACTGTTCCCCAGTCAGTACAACCCGAAGGAGGGATTTATCGCCACCGCCAACGAGGACGCAAACCACCTGGGGAAGGTCAAGATCCAGAACATGCCGATGGGAAGCTACCGCAAAGACAGGATCGCCCAGATATTGAAGAAGGGAAAGGGTCTAACCGTCGACGACATGAAGAAGATGCACTACGACACATACTCGACGCAGGCGGAGAGGTTCATGAAGGTGATCGGGCCGCTTCTGCCGAACAAGAAAAACGGCAGGATTCTGAAAGAGTGGGACCTGAGATACGAGGTCGACTCACTGGGGGCGACCCTCTTCGAGAGGGTCTACGAGGAACTGATCAAGATCGTCTTCGGAGAGAACGGCCTGGGAGTGGACGTGGTCAAATACGCCCTTGCCGAGACCGGGATATTCAACGACTTCTACGGCTTCTTCGACGACGTGCTCCTGAAGAAGAAGTCGAAGTGGTTCGGGGATATGGAGAGGGACGAGATATACAGGCTGGCGATAGAGAGGGGCCTCAAGAAGAAGGCGGTCCGCTACGGTAAGGTCCACTCGATAATGATGACGAACCTCTTCTTTGCGGGAAAGCTCCCGAAGTTTTTGGGATTCGACCAAGGCCCCTTCGAGCTGATCGGAAACCGCGCCACCATCCCCCAGGGGCAGATATTCAGGGATGCGGGAAGGGACACAACCTTCATGCCCTCCTATAGGATGGTCACAGACATGGCGGAGGACACGCTACACACGAACCACCCCGGTGGGGCCTCGGACAGGAGGTACTCGAAGTATTACAAATCGGACGTGGAGGCATATTTCACGGGCAAGTACAAGGTCCTAAAATCGGAGCGGTAAGAGACGGGGCCGGGGAGTCATTTGCGGCAGGAAACAAGTTTGGAGTCCATGGGGATGATCTTCAACAAGAAGAGGATAACCGTCACAGTAAAGCCGTACGGCCTTGTGAAAAGCTACGTGGAGGGGGGGACCTTCGAGCTGAAGGAGGGGGCGAAGCTCAAAAAGCTCCTGAGAAAATCCGGGGCGGGGGGCCTCACCTTCCCCCTGATATTGATGATAAACGGCGAGAGGGTAAATCCCTCCCACAGTTTAAGCGACGGGGACGAGGTGAAGCTCCTTAACGTGGTAGGGGGTGGCTGAGAAACCGATATTTATAGATTTTTGAGAGGAAATATACGATGTTTGACAGAGATTTGAAGAGTCTGGGAATTTCGGCAAAGGTCCTCATAACCCTCTTTTTACTGGTTATCGGGACCGGCTATCTCTCGGCGGTCTACGCTATATACGAGACCCACAGGCTCTCAGACGGCAAGGAGCCGCTGACTATGGACGACATCGTTTTGACGTTTTACGGCGACCGGGAGACGACCCTCCTCGGCTCTAAGAGCCTGGGGACGATGAAGACCTACTACGAGTCGGATGATGACATCGAGGTGGTCTTGAGCTGGATAAAGTCGGGGACGGGCAGGATCGCCTACGAGAAAACCGTAGCCCCGATATTTGCAAAGAGCTGCGTCTCCTGCCACTCTCCGAGGGGGAGCGAGAGCGGCACCCCGCTGACGAGCTTCAATGAGGTGGTGAAATACGCGGAGGTCAACAAGGGGATCGCCTTTGCGCGCCTCTCCACCCTCTCCCATACACACCTGATCACCCACGGCCTGATGTTCTTCCTCCTCTGTTTGATCTTCCTGATGAGCTCCGTGAAGGACAGGTGGAAAGTTCTATTGTATATATTATCCTTCGGGGCGATCTTCGGAGACGTCTTCTGCTGGTGGCTCTCGAAGCTGTCTCCCGTTTTCGCTTACGGACCAATACTTTTCGGCTCGATCCTTGGAATAACCTTCATTTTCTATTTTTTTACGCCCCTCTACGAGATGTGGCTGAAGAAGAAATAACCCCCATTTAATGCTTTGACCGGCCCCTCACGCACGTGAGAGGCCTTTTTTATTTCGTGGGGTATTTTGCCAATCGCCGAAGTCCCGGTGGTATATAAATATTTTTACTCAACTAGGTAGGCAGCCGGCAAAATGAAATAACTTGAATTGCCCCCGCTCATCTGGCATAATCGGAAGGTGAATTAGACAATATTTTTCGGCGTTCTTCCACTGCCTTGACAACATCTATCAAAAGCAAGATACTGAGCTCGTTTTTCTGGGTGGGATTGAGCTCGTTCCTTTCGAGGGCGTCCACGGTACTCGCAACGCTGATCCTCGCGGGGCTCCTCACGCCGGACGACTTCGGCGTCGTCGCCGTGGCCAACGTGATAATCGCGAGCCTGGGGCTTTTTCGCGACCTCGGCATGAACCAGGCGCTCATATATCAAAAAGATAACGTGGAAGAGGCCGCCGAAACCTCGATGATACTGAGCGTCTCGGTAAGCGTATTCCTCTTTCTGATCGGCTATTTCCTGGCCGGGCCGGCCGCCCTTTTCTTCAAAAACCCTGCGGTAAAGGACGTGGTTCAGGTCCTCTCCTTCTCGCTTGTCATCTCCTCCTTCTCCTCAATACCCTCATCGCTCTTGGAGAAGGAAATGGATTTCAGAAAGAGGGCGCTTCCGGAGATCGTGTCCTTCTTCACCTACTTCGTCGTATCGCTTATACTGGCTCTCAACGGATTCGCCTACTGGAGCATAGTCATAGGCTACATGGCGCTCTCGGTCGTGAACCTGATCGTGGTGTTCATCGTATCGCCCTGGCACCCGACATTTAGATTCCATCCCCGCGTGGTCTCAGATATGTTCGGCTTCGGAAAATACGTCATGTCAAACACGGTTATAGTCTTCATCCTGAAAAACATCGACGATTTCTCCCTCGGTAGAATCATGGGGACGGTCTCCCTTGGCTTTTACTCGCTGGCCTACCGGATTGCAAACGTCCCGGCAACACAGATCACCCACATGATCTCCAAGGTGATGTTTCCGGCCATGATGCAGATGAGCGAAGACCCCCGGAGGGTCAGGGACTTCCACCTGAAGGCCTTTTACTACCTGAGCATAGTGAATATTCCGCTTGCCGTAGGAATAATCTGTTTCACACCCTCCTTCTTCCACATATTCTACGGGACAAAGTGGGACGCCGCCATAATCCCCGCCCAGATATTGGCCGTCTACGGCCTCACGAGGGGGCTCTTCTCCTCTACCACGTCGGTCTTTATGACCCTGGGCAGGATAAGGGAGATATTCCTGCTGCTTCTGGCCCAGCTCGTTTTGATATGCACATTTATCTATCCGGCCATAGCGTTCTTCGAGATTGTCGGCCTCTCGGTACTCCTATCTTTCATAAATATCGCCAACGCCGCCGCTATAATGTTGAGGATGGAAAAATTCCTGCCGGGCGTCATAAGAAGTTCCCTGAAGCACCTCATTTACCCGATTATCCTTTCAATTATAACCATAGTTGCTCCCATAAAGGTCTGGGTTTTCTTCCGGGGAGAGTTAAACATCCTCTCTTTTTTTATGCTCATCGCCCTCTCCGGCTCAATCTATATGGTTGCCGTAATAAAGAGGGATTCCGAACTCATCGACTTGATAAAAAGCTCACTGAAGGGGACTATCTAAAAGGGTAGAGCTTAGAGGCTATATTTGTAATTTGACATATCTCATCTTCTTATCTATACTTATGAGAAAACAATATCGGGCCCTGTTGACAAAATGAAATTTTTGATACCCTATCCCAATATCCCGGAGATGAAAGAGCTTCTCAAGTCGATTACAAAGATCGCCAAGAAGACGGGCGATTTTCTGTCGAAAATCAGCGCCTGGATGGAGAAGATGACGGACATCAATCCGGAGCTGATGAAAGACTTTGTTATTACGCTTGTCATTATCCTTGTCCTCTATTTTATCCGCAAGGTGGTCTTGAGGATAGCCTTTAAAAGGCTGAAAGACGTCCGCATCCAGTATCAGTGGCGCAAGGTCTCCACCTATGTCTCCGTGCTCCTCGGGATAATATTGATAGGCCGGGTCTGGTTCGAGGCGTTCCAGTCGCTTGCGACCTTCCTGGGTCTCCTCTCCGCCGGTCTCGCCATCGCCCTGAGAGACCCGGTGGCCAACTTCGGCGGGTGGATCTTCATCCTCTGGAGGCGCCCCTTCGAGGCGGGGGACAGGATCCAGATCGGGGAGTTCGCCGGGGACGTCATCGACATCAGGATATTCCAGTTTACGCTCATGGAGATAGGAAACTGGGTCGACGCCGACCAGAGCACCGGCAGGGTCATCCACATCCCGAACGGCAAGGTGTTCACCGAGATGCTGGCGAACTACAGCAAGGGATTCCAGTATATCTGGAACGAGGTGCCGGTCCTGATAACGTTCGAGAGTAACTGGCGGAGGGCGAAAGAGATCCTGCTCGAAATCGCCAACAAGGACGCGGAGTTTCTGACCAAATCGGCCGAGAGGAGGATCAAAAGGGCGGCTAAAAAATTCCTCCTTTTCTACTCGGTGCTTACCCCGATCGTCTACACCGGCGTTAGGGACTTCGGGGTGCTGTTGACGATACGGTATCTCTGCGAGCCGAGAAAGCGCCGCAGCACCGAGCACGAAATCTGGGAGCATATCCTCGAGGAGTTCGCCAAACACGATGACATAGACTTCGCCTACCCGACACAGCGGTTCTACAGCAATATACACGAGGGTAAGCCGCTGACGAGGCCCCCTGATCCCATAAAAAAGTAGCTGGGTTGCTTTTCAATAAAAACGATCAATGCGGACGGGCGATTCAGGGGATGGAATCAGTGGTTGGTGATTCGCACACCATCATTCCCGGCTCGACCGAAAATTATTATATTATTCCAAGCACAATTGGGAATTATACTGTCATTCCCAACACCATTGGGAATCCATTAGATATCAAACTAAATTCCCGCTTCCCAAGGGAATGACACTTAGCACCTCTTACGCTGAACCACCCATTTACACTCTCTCAACCTTGATACATATAGGCCGTAAACAAATATGCCACGCGGCAAAAAACCACGTGGCATATAAAAATTTAATAATCACCTTCCCCCTACTCTCCCCGCCCATCCCTTCGGCCCCCTGATGTCAGCCCAACCCCTCAATTCCTTCCACTTCCCGGACATAAAGAACCGGGAAACAATCAACTAACAGGCCCGATACCCTACAGACCCAGGTCCTCTTTTAAGAACTTGCTCCCCTCCTCAGGCAGGACGATGTCGCCCCCCTCTTTCGGGAGGGAGTCCGGCTTGAAGCACTCGATCACGGTCTCGTATGAGTCGTCGGTGGCCACGCCCCCGGTCTCCGGATCGACGCGGGCAAAGACCACCCCCTCCGGTATCGGGAAGACCTTGACCGGCATATCCTTTACCGCCTCCTTCATGTAGTAGAGCCAGATGGGTGCCGCGGCTTTCGATCCCGTTTCGTATCTCCCGAGGGTTTTCTCGTCGTCAAAGCCGACCCAGACGCCGGTGGTCAGCTGGGGGATGAACCCCATAAACCACGCGTCGATATAGTCGTTGGTGGTGCCGGTCTTGCCGGCCGTGGGTCTCCCCAACGCCTTGACCCTGGTTCCCGTGCCGGACTGGACGACGCTCTCCATGAGGCTTGTCATTATATAGGCGGTCTCCGGGCTGATTACCGGCTGCGACTTGGGCAGGTTCTCCTCGATGACGTTTCCGTCCCTGTCGACGACCTTTGTCACGAATATCGGCATCGGCCTGTTTCCGCCGTTGTTGAACACCGAGAAGGCGTTTGTCATCTCGATGGGGGAAACGCCGCTGGAGCCCAATGCAATCGCGGGAACGGCGGTCAGGGGAGACGTTATACCCAGCTTCTTCGCGTAATCGACAACGTAATCCGGCCCGATATCGAAGACTATCTTCACCGAGACCACGTTTCTCGAGAGCATCAGCGCCCGTCTCAGGGTCGTGGGGCCGTAAAATTTGCCGTCGTAGTTTTTAGGCTTCCAGACACCCTTCCGGGAGTATTTGTCCTTATAGATTATCGGGGAGTCGTAAATAACGGTTGCGGGGGTATAGCCCTTGTCCAGGGCGGCCGAGTAAATTATCGGCTTGAAGGAAGATCCAGGCTGCCTCCTCGACTGGACGGCGCGGTTAAACTCGCTCCTGCTGAAATCGTAACCGCCCACGAGGACCTTGACGTAGCCGGTATCCGGCTCCATCGAAACGACGGCACCCTCCACCTGCGGGTCCTGGTCGAGGGCGAGACGATAGGTTCCCTTGTCGGAGGTCCTTTCGAGAACCTTTACTAAGATGATGTCCCCTTTGGAGAGAGCGGAAGAGGGCCTGGAGATGCTTCCATAGGGGGCTGCGGGATTGAACTTCCTCGCCCAGCTCATGTTTGCCAGGGTGATCGTCCCGCTCTGGCTCCCGAGGTTTACAGACACAA
This sequence comes from uncultured Thermodesulfobacteriota bacterium, assembly GCA_964542895.1. Taxonomy (GTDB): domain Bacteria; phylum Desulfobacterota; class Zymogenia; order Zymogenales; family Zymogenaceae; genus Zymogenus. Next base: position 13,434 of record CAZIWT010000008.1, on the reverse strand, counting down.
CTTTGTTGGAGTTATTGACTATCGTTACGATCCCCTTGTAGGTCATACCGACGACAAGCGGCTCTTCGCCGTATTTGTCTTTCAATTTTTCTATATAATCATCGGCGTCTTCGTCCTTAAGGTTGTCGAGGGCGCCCCGCCACCCCTGTCTTTTATCCAGCTCTTTCAGTCCCTTCTTAAGGGCCTCCCTTGCGTATCCCTGCTTTTCTACGTCGACTGTCGTGTATATGGAAAGCCCTTCCCTGTAGAGGGCGGTGGATCCGTACTTCTTTTCGATGTAGCGCCGCACATGCTCCACGAAATAGGGGCATTTCTTCCTTGTGGGATTCGAGTACTTCTTAAGCTCGATCGGTGTATTTAGGGTCTCCTCCATTATCTCCTTTGTGATGTACTTTTCGTTCAACATCCTTGAGAGGACGTATTTTTGACGCTCCTTTGCGAGATCCCAGTGGTTGTAAGGCGAAAACCGCTCCGGCGATTTCGTGAGCCCCGCGAGAAGCGTACACTCCGCGAGGTTCAGCTCCTCGACCGGTTTCCCGAAATACGACTCCGACGCCGACTCCACCCCGAAGGCCCCGTACCCGAGGTAAATCTGGTTGAGATAGAGGTAGAGTATCTCCTCCTTTGTGAGATAGTTCTCGATCCTGTAGGCCAGGATCGCCTCCTTGATCTTCCTGGAGAGGTCAACGGTGGGGGTCAGAAGGAGGGTTTTTATCAGCTGCTGGGTGATTGTACTGCCGCCCTCAACAACCTTTCCCGCCTGGATGTTGTGAATGAAGGCCCGGATAATCCCGCTGATATCTATTCCCGGGTGCTCGAAGAAGTCGTCGTCCTCGGCGGCGACAAATGCCAGAACGAGCATCTTCGGGATTTTTTCGTACTCGACCAGAGTTCTCCGTTCAACGAAATATTCACCGATGAGCTGGCCGTCCGATGCGTAGACCTTCGTGATGATGCTGGGCCTGAAATCCTTGAGCGCGGTAACGCTCGGCAGATCTTTTGAAAAATAATAGTAAGTCCCCAGTGAGACGGTGGTGACCAGAAACATAAACACCGCCGTGATCGTCAGGAAGATGACTATCGCCATTCTCCTCTTCTGGGACTTGTTTTCGGAGAGCATGAGGAGGCTCTCCTCCGATGTCTTGTATCGACGTTTCATTTTTTTGGGATTTGTTGGTTTCTTTTCAAATTTTCTTTGTTTCTCTTTAGACAACGGGACGAAAAAAAGTTTCCCTTTTTAAGTCAAAGTTTAATCTAAAGCATCTTCTGCACAAAGGCTTCTTTTCTAATCTGCTCCAGCCACCTGTTAAACAGCTTGATCTTCCTTTCGTTTGTCAATATTTCAATGATGTCCGCCCTTACGTCTTCCACCTTTACTCCGCCCGGTATAGGCTTTGTGTCGGTCAGCTTGAAGATCAGAAAGGCCATCGGCGTCGCCATAATCTCGCTGATCTCCCCCACCTTCATTACCTTCAGCTTCATCGAAAAGCCGGCCCCTACATCTTTCGGGTGGATAAAACCCATATCCCCCCCCTTTGAGGCGTCGGGGGCCTTGGAATATTTTTTCGCCAGCTCGGCGAAGTTCGCCCCGCCCACGGCCATCCTCCTTATCTCGTCCATCTGACTTCTCAAAGACGCGAGCCCTTTAGATGTCACGTCCATCGGTATCGGGATAACAATCTCGCTTATCCTGTACTGTTTCAAGTCGGCGAAATCCGACCTGTGATCATTGAAGTAGTTTTGAATCTCCTCATCGGTTACTATTATGTGCGAGCCCACCTTCTTCGCTATAAGCTTCTGCTTCTTCAAGGCATATTCCTTCGACTTCTTATAGTCCGAATAGTTCATGTTCCCCTTTGCGAGCTTCTCCAATAGCTCCGTCTTAGTCAGGCCGAAGATCGCCATCTCCTGCTCTATAACCGCTTCCACCTCTCTGTCTTTGACTACGATACCGTATTTCTCCACCTCCTGGTCAAGGATTTTCTTCCGGATGAGCTGCTCCAGGATAATTTCCCTCGCCTCCTTGACAGTCATGCCGTTTTTAAGGACTCTGTCGGGATCGCCCTTCACGTTATCTCCGCCCTCTCTCAACAGCTCGCTGTAGGTTATAGTCTCGTTGTTGACTATAGCTACGGCCTCGTCGGAGATCTCTTTCGGGACAGCCCAAATTGAAAAGACCCCGCATAAAAGAACCGCCGCTATGATAACCGAGAATGTTTTCATATCTAAATTCCTCCGTTTATAACATTGTAACTTAATAGTCTAAAAGACTAAAAAATCCTCTCTTAACTTCCCCAAAATAGAGTCGCTTGAACATTTAGTAATAAATTAGAGCTTTTATCTCCGAAAGAATCTTGTGCCACATATCTATTCAGGGCACCCTACCGCCCCCCCCGTCACCACGTCAAAGAACTCCTGAAAAAGAGGATTACCGTCTCAACAATCGTCGGCCGCATTTACCCATATCCGCCCACTACATAACCTTACCCCCCCCACTATATCATATTGTATACCATCATCCCTACGGCCGGAGAAAACCGAAATTCCCTCAAAATGTTTTTGGTCCTACATCTTTATCTTTTCCAGCACGGCCGGATTTACCTCGATCTTGGTCTTCTTCTTGATCTCGCTGAACCAATTCCCGTAAGCCTCCTCGATCTTCTTTCTCTTAAGTTTCTCTTCGATCTCCGCCTCCGCCTCCTCGAGGGTCATATTCTTGGCGCCCTTAATATCTATTACCTTAAAGATATGATAGCCGTAGGGACTCTTGACCACACCGCTCAGCTCGTTCGACTTCATATCGAACACCACCTCGATAAAAGGGGGCATCTGGTCTTTGCTGAAATAGCCGAGGTCCCCCCCACTCTGGGCGTCAGGCGAGATGGAGTTTCCTCTCGCCACCTCCGAAAAATCCCTTCCCCCCTCTATCTCTTCGAGTAACCTTTTCGCCTTCTCTTCGGTGTCCACCATTATCTGGAGGGCCTTTATGGTAACGGGCCTGTCGTAGTCGTCCCGATTCTCCGTATAGTACTTTTTAATCTCCTCTTTCGATACCTCCACGCTCCCCCCGATAACCTCTTCAACCAGCTTCTCCAGGAGTATCTGATAGGTAGACTCCCTCCTCCACTGTTCTATGTTGATATCCTTCTGTTCAAGCCAATCCTCGAAGGTAACGGCGATCTTTTTTTCTTTGAGCCACTCCTCGAAAGTGATCGGGTTATTTCCCTCGGAGTCGCTGTTGTTGTATTGAACCTTGAGCTTTTCAAGCTCGGCGTTGTACTCCGCCGTAAGCTTCTCCATCTTGGAGTCTATCTCCCCTTCCGAGACGGTTATCCCGAGGTTTTTCGCCTCGGCGATCAATATCTTCTTCTCGATAAGCTGGTTTAAGAGGTTGAGCTTTATTCCCCTCGCCTTTTCCTCATCGATCGATTCCCCGCTCGGGAGCTTCGCCTTCAGGTCTTTTATCGCGTCTTCAAACTCGGTGGTCGTGATCGAATCGTCGCCCACTACCGCCAACACCTCCCCCTCGTCCTTCTTAACCGCCTCGTCCTTTCCGCATCCGACCAGAGATATCAGAACAAAAACAGAAAGCAGGAGGATCAGCTGACCCGCCGGTTCCACAATTTTCCTGGGATTCATATTCACCGTCCTATCCCATCTCATTTAGAACTTCCTCGTCTATCTCGATATCCATCTTCTTTTTCAAGTCCTCGACGTAGTTCTCGAAGAACTCCTTCTCCTTTTTGTCCGTCAGGAGGGCGCGGATTTTCCCGCTCACCTCACTCAACGGCTGGACCCTGACTACCTTCGACTTGTCGAGCCTTATGATATGAAAGCCGAAATCGGTCTCGATAATCTGGCTTATCTCCCCCGGCTCCTGAAGGGCGAAGAGGGCCTTTTCAAAGTCGGACATCATCTGTCCCCGGGTGATCTCCCCGAGGCTGCCCCCCGATTTTGCGCTCGGCCCAACGGAAAAGCGTATCGCCAGCTCCGGGAATTTCTCACCCTGATCCAGGAGGCTTTTTATCATCTCGGCATCCTCCCTCTTTTTTACGAGGATATGGCTCGCCTCTACGACCTCCTTTGTGAACTGACCGATGTTCTCCTCGTAATATTTTTTGACCTCCTCCTCCGTAACCATCGTCCTCCCCTCAAACTCCCTCCTCAGCAGCTCGTTGATGATAAGGTTCCTCTTATAACTCTCTATCTTGTAGCGGACCGTATCTTCGTTGTGGATACCCCTTTTCATCGCCTCCCCAACGAGGAGCCTCTGGGTAATCAGCCTGTTGACGAACTCCTTTTTGTCTTCGATCGTCTTTATCGACTCCCTCGTGTGATAGGGCAGGTTCTCCTTTTCCCACAGATATTCTTCAAGCGTAATGGTACCGCCGTTGAATCGGGCCACATCTTTCTTCCTGCTGCAGCCCAAGAGGCAAATAAAAAGGCCCGCGGAGAGACACAAAACCATAAATGGAGCTGGGAGTCTTCGGTCCATAAATAATCTACCTAAGCTTATCATTAAAATGTAACATATTGAGTCAACCTTTGCAATAGATTTCTCAGATGCTCCATCGACCCATCAATCTCCACGGCCGGTGGGGTGAATTTCAGAGCTCCGTCGGGGGAGAGACCGAACCTCTCCGGCTCCGCGTATACAAGCTTGACGATCTCTTCACTCTCCAGCTGGGCCGCCCCGTGGAAGTTGATACTGAATTGCCCCCCCTGGTAGTTGACGCCGACGACTCCCGCCTCCCGGGCGAGAAACCTTATCTCGGTGAGATTTATCAGGTCCACAACCGCGGGCGGCGGCTTGCCGAAACGGTCTTTTATCTCGGCCGTTATCTCTCTCAACCTTGTCTCGTTTTCCGCGCCGATCAACTTTCGATACAGGGAGAGCCGAACCGTGGAATCGGGGATGTAGTCGTCCGGGATGAAGGCGGATACAGGAATATTTATCTCGGGGTCGAACTCGACCGTCGGGGCATCCCCCTTGATCTGGGCCATAGCCTCCTTGATCATGCTGTTGTACATCTCGAAGCCGACGGCGTTGATATGGCCGGACTGGTCTTTGCCGAGGAGGTTTCCGGCGCCCCTGATCTCCAGGTCGTAGGCGGCCACCTTTATACCGGAGCCGAGCTCCGTGAACTCGGAGATGACCTTGAGTCTTTTCTCGGCATCCTGAGTAAGCCCCTTGGCCCCCGGGACGAGGAGATAGGTGTAGGCCCTGACGTCCGAGCGGCCGACCCTCCCCCGAATCTGGTAAAGCTGCGCCAGGCCGAACATGTCGGCCCTGTTTATGATCATGGTGTTCGCCGCCGGGATATCGAGGCCCGATTCTATAATGGCGCTGGAGAGCAGGAGGTCGATCCTCCTGTTGACAAAATCGAGCATGACCCTCTCCAGCTCGTTCTCGTTCATCTGCCCGTGGGCGACCCCGATCCTCACCCCGGGAAGGAGCCCCTCGAGGTAGCCGCGTATCGCGGGAATGCTCTTTACCCTGTTGTGGACGAAGAAGACCTGCCCCCCCCTGTTTATCTCCCTTAACACCGCCTCCTTTATCACGTCGGAGTCAAACTCCGATATGTAGGTCTTCACCGAAAGGCGGTTTAAGGGGGCGGTGTTGATGACGGATATGTCCCTGATTCCCATCATCGACATCGAGAGGGTCCTGGGGATGGGGGTCGCGGTCATGGCAAGGACGTCGAGCTGGGTCTTCATCTTGACTATCTTCTCCTTGTGCCTGACCCCAAAGCGGTGCTCCTCGTCAACGATCAGAAGCCCCAGGTCTTTAAATGATATGTCTTTGGAGAAGAGCCTGTGGGTTCCGATAACCACGTCGACGGTTCCCTCCTTCAGGCTGGAGACCACCTCCCCCTGCTCCTTTTTCGTGAGGAACCTCGAGAGCATCTTCACGTTGACCGGATAATCCTTGAACCTCTCATTGAACGTCAGGTAGTGCTGCTCGGCGAGGATCGTCGTGGGGACTATCACCGCCACCTGCTTTCCCTCCATAACGGCGACAAACACGGCCCTCATCGCCACCTCCGTCTTCCCGTAGCCCACGTCCCCGGAGACGAGGCGGTCCATCGGCGTTTGGCTTATCAAGTCCGCGATCACATCCTCGGTGGCCTTCAGCTGGTCCGGGGTCTCCTCGAAGGCGAATCCCGCCTCGAACTCGGTGAAGTCGCTCCCCGGGGCGGAAAAGGAGTGGCCAGGATTCGCCTTCCTCTTGGCGTAGAGGGAGGCGAGCTCCTTTGCCATCGCCATGATCTCCGCCTTGATCTTCCCCTTGGACTTCTCCCACGCCCCGCTCCCCAGCTTGTCGAGCTTCACCGACGCGCCGTCCGCCCCCCTGTAGCGGTGGAGGAGGGATATCCTGTCCACCGGGATGTAGAGCTTGTCGCTGTCCTCGTATTCGACGTGAAGAAAGTCCCCGGTGGTTCCCATGACATCGAGGTTCAGAAGCCCGATATATTTGCCTACCCCAAATTTCTTGTGGACCACATAATCGCCCGGATTCAAGGGGTCGGAGCGACTCACCGCCTCGCCGAGCTCATCCCCCTTCGGCTTTCTTATCTTTATCTTTGTCCCGAATATCTCCTCTTCCGTAACGACAACGATACCGAGGGAGGGGTCCTCAAATCCGACGCTCAGTCCTCCCTTGAGGATCGCCCCCTTCACCCCTCCCCTCAGCCAGGCGTTGAACGTCAGGTCGTAGACCGCCATCTCCACCCCGTGATTGTAGAGGAGGTCCGAAAGGCGCTTGCCCTGGGTCTTCGTAAGGCAGACGACGGCGACCCTGTTCCCCTCGGTTACCTCGCGGTTTACCTTTTTCACCAGGGGGGCAAGGAGGGAATCACCCTTCTTTGTCCCCTTTATCTTGGCCCTGAGAGAGGAGTGGTCGACGGTCTCGAGCCGAACCGTCTCCTCCACATCCCCCGTGATGATGGGATTCAACCTGACCGTTCCCATCCGGGCCAGGAACTTCCTCACCTCTTCCGGTGATACGAAAAGCTCCTCCACGGAGAGCGACGGATCCTTCTTCTCGACGGAGCGGCTGTAGTTATAGCGAGAGAGGTTGTAGAATTGGTCCGCCTCGCTGAAAATACCCTCCGGCTCCTCGACGAATACGAGGGCGTCTTTCGGAAGGTAGTCGAAGATGGTATCCATCCCGCCGTAAAAGGCGCGGGCCTGCGCCCCGAGGCCCGGCGGAACCCTAAAGGCCTCGATATCCTCCACCATCTTTCTGATCCTTTTGACTGGGGTATCGCCCCTGTTTCCCGCCTCCCTTATCCACCTTATGCCCCTCTTTTTGTTCTCCTCGGTCAGGACGAGCTCCGAAGCGGGGAGAAGTTCCAGGGTTCGGATCTCATTTATAGAGCGCTGGGTCTCTGGATCGAAGGTCCTTATCGACTCCACGACGTCGCCGAAAAACTCCACCCGGACCGGATCCGGTCTCGACGGCCCGAAAAAATCGAGGATGCCCCCGCGAACCGAGTAGTCCCCCGGATTCTGAACGAGGTCCTGGAATATGTATCCGGACATGACGAGAAAATCGACGATCGACGCTGTCGGCACCTCCTTCCCCCTTGCGATCTCGATCCTAATCTCGGACAGGGCATCCATCGGCATGACCCTCGTCATCACCGAGCGGATTGGAGCCGTTACGATGTACGGGCCGTTGTCATTTCCCATCTTCGCCATGGCCCTGATCCTTGCGATTGAGGTATCGATCTGGGGGGAGAGGCGATCGTAGGGATCGAAGTCCCAGGGGGGAAGGGAGTGGACGTTTATGCCTCCGGGGATTCCGCCGGCGTAAAACTCGATGTTCGCCGTCGCCTCGTCAAACCTCTTCCCCGAGACGATGAAGAGGATCGGTCTTTCGGAGCGCAGAGAGGTCCTGACGGCGAGGTGGTGGGCGGCGGACCCCGTAAGGCCGGTAATGCTCAGTCCTCCCCCCTCTTTCCCCGAAAGGGAGAGTATCCGGTCGATGGTCTCGTCCGTGCCTTTTTTGTGCCTTTCCTTCATCGTATCCGCCGCGTGGTCTTTAAGGATATAGAAAGAATTACATGATACGGGGAATATATTGGATTGTCCTTTTCTCGATCAGGATATTTGGGCATGTAAAAGTCGGCCGTCAAAATATAAATCCGGTTATGCAATGAGTTTATGGGATTATGGGAAGAGGGGAACGCCGGTCAATCCCGTGTCCTCCTTGAGGCCGAGGATCAGGTTCATGTTCTGGATCGCCTGTCCCGACGCCCCCTTGACAAGGTTGTCTATCGCCGTGACTATAACGAGCCGCCTCGATCCCTTGACGGCAACGGCCCCGATGTCGATGAAGTTCGAGCCCCTGACCCACGCCGTATCCGGGATCGTCCCCTGAGGCATGATCCTCACAAACGGCTCGCCCGCGTATATCTCCCTAAAAATATTCAGGGCCTCCTGAGTTGAGACCTTCGTTTTCGTCTCGGTGTAGATGGTCGTAATTATCCCCCTGTTAATCGGGACGAGGTGGGGAGTGAACGTGACCTTGACCTCGACTCCTGAGACTGCGGAGAGGTTCTCCTCGATCTCCGGGGCGTGGCGGTGGCCTTCCACCTTGTAGGGGTGAACCCCCTCGGCTATTTCGGGAAAGAGGGTGGCGGTCGACGGCGTCCTCCCGGCACCCGTGACCCCGGACTTCGAGTCGACTACTATCCCTTCCGTTTTTATCACTTTCTTTTTCAAGAGAGGATATAGCCCGAGGATCGCCCCGGTCGGGTAACAGCCGGGGTTCCCGACGACCCTCGCATCCCTGATGGAGTCCCTGTATATCTCCGGGAGGCCGTAGACCGATTCCCTCAAAAGCTCCGGCCTCCCGTGGGCGGTGTAGGTTTTTTCATAGGTCGAGATGTCGTTGAACCTGAAGTCGGCGCTCAAGTCTACCACCGGAACGGATTTGTCCCCCAAAGAAGATATTTCGTGGACGGCCTCCACCGCAGAGCTGTGGGGGAGCGCAGTAAATGCGGCGTCGATCCTTTCCCCTATCTCTTTGTAGTTCGGTTCCTCAAAGGTGAGTTGATCGAAAAAGGACGCCAGGTGGGGAAAGACCTCTGATACCGTCCTTGTGCTGTTCTGTCTCGACGTTACCGCGGCAACCTCGATATCCGGGTGATGATAAAGGAGCCTCAGGAGCTCCCCCCCGGTGTATCCGCTTGCGCCTATGATCGCCGTCTTGATCATCTGTTTTTCGAGCCTTAAAAAGTGAAGTGTTCGCTTTTATCTCTTAAACATTAACTATTGATAATTGATATGTTATTGCGGGAATTTATTTTTTGGATAAAAGAATACCATTTGCCTCCCTCGATTCCCCAAAAAACGTACAATTCCTACGATCGGGGAGTCGATAAAGCCTGCCGGTATTTGCACCCCCTGCGCTTTTTTAGGGCAAATTCTCCTCTACCACCGAAAGTAATAATTTAATAACAATAACAACAGATATTAAAGACGAAAGGTGCCGAAAAGTCCAAATTAGATTTGCCCCATTTATGACAACGGGTGAATTAATATAAGGCAGTCCGCTCCACCATTTCCACCCCATCACTTCCGCCCAACCCACCCAGCGCTTCTCCGTCGAGTAATATAGACTCAAGGGGAGAGACAACAATACTGCCGCGGCACGGGCAACGTTCCCCGGTACCGACCCAAGGTCGTTGGACGGCGTCCTACCTCTTGGAGAACTGGAACCTGGCCCTCGCTCCCCTCTGGCCGTACTTCTTCCTCTCCTTGACCCTGGAGTCCCTGGTGATAAATCCCGCCTTTTTGAGGACCGGGCGCAGATCTGCGTCGTAGTTGAGGAGGGCCTTGGAAATGCCGTGCTTGATGGCCCCGGCCTGGCCGGAGTGGCCGCCGCCCGTGACGTTGACGTAGATATCGAATTTACCCAGGGTGTTTGTCAGCTCCAGCGGCTGGTGGATGATCATCTTTGCGGTCTCACGGTGGAAGTAGTTGTCAAGGTCTTTTTTATTCACAAAGATATCACCCTTGCCGGGCTTCATGTAGACCCTGGCGATGGAGCTCTTTCTCTTTCCGGTTGCGTAATATTGCGGTGACTGGGCCATAGGATGTTTAACTCCCTTTTATATTAATTCTAATTCAACTTTTCTTTAAAGGTTCAAGGGTTTCGGGTTCTGGGCGTTGTGGGGATGTTCCGGGCCGGTGTATACCTTGAGCTTCTTGATCATCTTTCTCCCCAGCCTGTTTTTCGGGAGCATCCCGCGAACCGCCCTGATCACCAGCTCCTCCGGCTTTTTCTCGAGGAGCTTTTCCGCGGTAATCTCCTTTATCCCGCCGGGGTAGCCGGTGTAGCTGTAATACTTCTTGTCTTTCAGCTTCTTGCCGGTAAGCCTGATTTTCTCCGCGTTGACGATAACTACGAAATCGCCGGTATCCACGTGCGGCGTGAAGATCGGCTTGTTCTTGCCCCTCAGAATCGATGCAACCTCCGAGGCGAGCCTGCCGAGAATTCTTTCGCTGGCGTCGACCAAAAACCAATCCTGTTTAAAATCCCCGCTTTTTGCGCTGACTGTCTTCATCTATTTTTCTCCGAACACTTAACTGATTAAAATCCCCGATAGCTCCAACTCCTCCCAACCCCTCCCAACTCTCCCTATAGTCGTTATACCCCCTAACAAACAATATTCCCGACAGCCCCCCGATAATCACACGACGATGAGATTTACATTCCAACCATCGAAATATGATATATGATATTTAAACTTCTATTTATAGTATGATATTTGTGAAATGTCAAGCTTAAAATGTTTTTTTAGAACAATACTTAAAATATTTCCTGGCGCAATTGCAAAAGGAAAGGCAACGTGTTAACATACCCTGCAGTTATACCAAGTGCATTTGAAAGGAGAAAACAATGGCCGGTCGGGAAGGATTTACGATTTTTCACCTGTCGGATATTCACTACGACGGAAAGAACGTGGAGATATTCGAGCTCTCCCTGGAGCATCTCGTGGAGTTCAGCCCCGAGTACGTCTTTATTACCGGCGACGTCGTGGAGGATCCCAAGGAAGACATAACGGCACCGGCCGAGATGATTCGTGAGGCCTTAAAAGCGGTGGAGGACAAAAGCGGCATTACCCCCGTCTTCAGGATAGTCCCGGGAAACCATGATTTCTTTTTCCTGGGCGCATACGGCATAAAAAGGAACGGGAAGTTCTTCAGGGTATTCACCGAAGAGGAGATGGGCCACTACTTCTCACCGGACCATCTGTTAACCGTATTCACCTTCGACTCGAACTATATCTACGAGCCGAGGGGAAATTTGTGGAGGAAGTTCGTCCAGATCATGCGCCCCATGACCCGCGGGCTTATCATCGAGAGGGACCTGGACGAATTTTCAGACTGGACCAGGGGGCTCAAGAGGTCGGAGAATCGGAACAACTATCTGAAGTCGTTCAAGATCGCCCTTGTCCACCACCACCCGATGCCGACCTCCTACAATTTTTTACCCAAGCTCGCAGACGAGGGCTACATGATGCTGGAAAACGCCGGCGTGGTCATGTACAGGCTGATACAGGAGGAGTTTGACCTGATCCTCCACGGACACCGCCACGTACCGCAGTTCTGCCGGGCGGTCTACTTCGACGAGGAGAACATTGAGAGGGAGATCGCCGTCTTGGGGTGCGGCTCCACCTCGAAGAAGACGGACGACAAGATCAGGGCTGTGGGACACAACTTCAACGTGATAAAGGTCGACAATAACGGCTCCGTCACAGCAACCCAGTATATCAAAAGAGGGACCGGGACCTTCATACCGGGGGATAAGATCATCAAGATAGATATGAAGAAGGATGAAGGGGGAAAGAGAAAGAAAAAGGGCGGCTCTAAGAAGAGGTGACGATCTCCCGCCCGCTCGATCATTGGTCAATGTGATTGACAATAAACCAACCACCGTGGACTGACGGCGGCCGCCCGTCACATCTCCCAAACCTTGAGGAGGCTGTCGGATTTTTTATTAGAATAAACGGAAAAAGGGAGGAGTTCTTAATGGCTTTTGATTTTAAAGGAACAAGGCTTGAGGATGCTCCTGATGAGGTAATTCCCATATGCCCGAATTGTAAAGAGAGGCTGGATATAATCTGGAGAAAATCGCATGTTAAAATGATAAGAAGAGAGATTATAATGTGTCCCCATTGCAAGGTTCTCCTCGGGTATGCCGCTTCTACTGCATAGAAAAACTAATGAAAGAATATAGAAAAATAGAGAACCAACCAGTTAATAAATCCGCCGCCGAGATCTTCGACAAGGCCGCACCCTTCTATTTCATCATCGACCTCTTTTCCGCTTCCTTCATCAGGGAGGTGGTCAGGAGACTTTCCGACCACCTCGATATAACGAGGGATACAAAGATACTCGAGGTGTGCTGCGGGACGGGGCTTCTGTCGAGATACCTCTCCAGGCTGAGCGACCGAATCGTCGGCGTCGACATCTCCCCGAAGATGATAGCCAAGGCGGAAAGAAGTGCGAAAAGGCTCCCGATAGAATTCAGGGTCATGGACGCATCGGCCCTCGATTTTCCGGACGGTTCGTTCGACCTCGTCGCGATATCGAGGGGGCTCCACGCCATGCCGGGAGACCTGAGGGAGGCAGTCACGGCCGAGGCTCACCGGGTCACGAAATCCCACGCGCTTTTCATTGAGCCGATCGACCGCCCCAAAAGCAGGATATTCAGGGCAGTCTACAACGTTGCGGAGAGGCTGGAGGGGGGATTTGAAAACTACCTCGAATTCGTCGGGATGGACTTCGGTGGATACCTCGAAGCCCACGGCTTTTCCCCGAGGCCGATAGTCGAAACTGACACGGCCGCGGCCTACCTGTGTAGAAAGATTTAGATGTAAAACGATGTGTGGATACTTTCTCGGTTTGTCCCTATATTATTCATATATATTATATTAACATTGACTCTATAATGTCATTAACATATAATATCACGAAAAAGTGCGGTTGGTTTTTTCGGAGAATAAAATGAAGCTGAAAAGGAGTAAGGAGTTAATCGCGGTCATCAAAATATCTGCTGCCATCCTAATAACAGCGTTCGCGCTTGCGTTTCTCTTGGGCACCTCCTGCGTCGTGCCGGACAAGCCGAAGAGCGCCAAAGACTGGTACCGCAAGGGGGAATCGTACGCTGATAATGAGATGTACGGAAAGGCGATAGAGTGCTTAACTAAGGCAATCGATATCGATGCGGAACTCGCCGAGGCATACGATTACAGGGGTTACTGCTACTACCGCATGGTGCAATATGAGGAGGCACTGGCGGACTTTAAGATGACCCTGAAGCTCGGTTCCAAATTTTCTGAAATATCTTATTACTATATGGGAAACACATATCACAGAATGGGAAATTATGAGGAAGCCATAAGGAGTTTTACAAAA
>CAZIWT010000007.1:0-52272 GCA_964542895.1 uncultured Thermodesulfobacteriota bacterium | reverse complement strand
ACTTAAGTATAATATGATGGAAATCCAATTCTTTGTCAAGGATTTTAATGCTTATATAGTTTAGTAAAGATTTTGTATTAGATACTGAATTCTTTTATACATTCCATAATATTTTAACGAAAACTCGAAGTTTATTCCCCGCTTTATCCCCATCGCCGTCCTGATCCCTTACATTTCAGCTCCCGGTAAACCTCGGCCTCTTTCCCGCCAGAAAGGCCTCTATCCCCTCCCTGGCGTCTTTCGTATCGATGTTCTCCCGGAACGCCCTCGCCTCCTCGGCAATGCCCCCCTCAAATCCCTCCCTCATGCCGGTATTGACACACCTCTTTATCCCCCCTATGGCCAGGGTGGCCTGCCTTGCCAGGCGGCGGGCGTAGCTCATCGTTTTTTCCATAAGCTCGGCTTCCCCGAAGATGTCCGTCAGAAGCCCGATCTCTTTTGCCTCGTCCGGTTTAAGCTGGAGCCCGTTTATCATCATCTCAAGGGCCTTTGCTTTCCCGACGATGGACGTCAGGCGCTGGGTGCCCCCGAACGACGGGATGAGCCCTAGCCTGACCTCCGGAAGCCCGATCCTGCCGGAGCCCCTCGCCATGAAGCGAAAATCGCAGGCCAGCGCCAACTCTAATCCTCCCCCGAGGGCGTGGCCGGAGACAGCGGCGATTGTGGGAAGCGACACGTCCTCGAGGGAGTTGAATATCGCCTGCGCCCGGGGGATCATGCCGAGAATCTCATCACCCATATCCTTCAGCATGGTCAGGTCCGCCCCGGCGGAGAAGTACCCCTCGCAGGCGCTGGCGATCACGACCGCCCTTGCGTCCTTTTCATCCTTAAGGCGGTTCACCGCGTCCTCCAACTCTAACAGGAGCTCCCGCGACATCCAGTTCGCGGGGGGGCTGTTCATCGTGACAACCGCCACGCCTCTTTCGACCTCGTATCTCAAAAGAGAGTAAGACATAGCTGTCTCCTTTATAATATTTGTTAAATGATATGACACCAAAGGGCCGAAGTAAAGGATAAACAGAATATTGGATTATAAGGTTAGACCGAGATACACCAGGCGCAGAAATCCATTGACATTGTCAACACAATCGGATAGTTAAATAACAGAAGCTGTCGAGCCGAAGAAGGGGGCAAGGTTGTCCGAAAAAGAGCCTACAGACGAATTTATCAAGTTGCCGAAGGAACAGCCGGAGATAGCAACTAAGCGCTTGATCTTGAGGCGTTTTGTCTCCTCCGATGCGCCGGAGGTGGCGACCCTCGCCAATGACTACGAGATCGCCGCAAGGACGCTCAAGATCCCCCACCCGTACGAGGAGGCGAATGCGAGTGAGTGGATAGCGACTCATCGCGACGGCTACCGTAATGGGGAGTTTGTCAACTTCGCGATTACGCTTAAAGGAGACGGGAGATTTATAGGGGCGGTGGGGCTGGAGATCGTGAGGGAGCACGGCCGGGCGAGGATAGGCTACTGGCTGGGGAGGGACTACTGGGGGAAGGGCTACGCAACGGAGGCCGCCGGGGCAATATTGGATTTCGGCTTCAACGTCCTTATGCTCAACCGAATTCACTCCGAGCACTTCACCGAAAACCCCGCCTCGGGCAGGGTGCTTGAGAAGATAGGGATGAAATACGAGGGGCACATGAGGGAGCACGACCTCAGGTTCGGCCAGTACAAGGATATTTTTGTATATGGGATACTGAAGCGGGATTTTAAGAAGTAGGCGTTTCGATAAATTTCGTTCGTATATTTTTAAGGAGACTGGTATGGAGCCGCCTCTCTGTCCAAATTGCAATTCGACGGATGACGTGGTCGTTATCCTCTACGGCCGGCCGACACCGGAGATGCTCCAAAAGGCGGATGAGGAGAAGATAGCTTTGGGCGGTAGTGTTAAAAATGACAACTCCCCTGACTGGGTATGTAAAAAATGCGGCGCCAAGTTTAAGATGGATTGAAATCAAAAATAATTATCCCAACCTCTCCCACGCCCGGGCAAGGCGCATCTCCCTCGCTTTTTCCGCGACTTTAAGAAGCGCCCTGTCCCGCTCCCACATCCTCCTTGTCTCGTCGTCCGCCCTCTCCCAGAGGGGGCCGATTTCATTTACAAACTCGTTTAGCGTCAAGAGGACGCCGCTCAACGTCAGGTGGACTGCGGGCGAGAGGGGGTCTTCGTTTGAGAGCGCCCTGAGATTGAAGATCAGGCTAATGAGCTTTTGGACGACCTCCTTGGGCCAGCCGAAGATCGAAGCGGCCCGAAAGAGATATCCTAAGACCCCCCCCATGACGTGGATATCCTCCACGGTGCGAAACGACTTGATGTATTTCGTGTAGCCGTCGCCGGGAAGGATTTGAGATTTACTAACCGCCACATTTTCAAACAGCACGCCGCTGTGGGGGATCTCCGGGATAAAGGGGAGGTCCATCGTTGGCATGAGCGTCACGCCCTCGGCACCACTCTCCACGGTAACCATCTTGATGATGTTTCTGCCGTCGCCTCCCGTTCCCACCGATGCCGCAACGAGAAGGATTTCGGCTTTGTCGGCACATGTCACGAACTTCTTGGCGCCGTTGAGGCGCCGGACCGCCTCGTCTCCGCTAACCTCGTCGGTCTCAACGAGGGCCGACTCGATCGTCCTCGGGTGGTTCCCCTTCTCCTCCGTCACGCAGTAGGCGACGATCTTGTCGGTGGGAAGTCCGGGGGCAATTCGCCTCACCGCCCCCCGATAGCCGGAGAGAAAGGCGTAAGCTACCCTGTCGGCAATAAATCCGCCGACGACAGCAATGTCCAGATCGTTGAACTCGTCCGTAACGGAGGCGGCCGCCTTTTCAAAGCGCGCCTTCCAGTCGTCGATTCCGTCTATGGGAGTTTCGTCGATCGCCCCCCGGCTTTTCATCAGCCAGTCGACGATCGCAACGCCGCCGTCCAGTGCGTCCATCTCTCTACCCCGCTTGAAAAAAGCCTGAAATTCCAACTACTTTACTCAACCGGCACGTAGTCGGAGCCGACCGGCGGATCGGTGAAAAACTCGAAGAAGGAGGCGGGCTTGTCCGTCCTGTTTACCGCAACGTGCTTCTCCCCCGCCGGCATGAATATCACGTCCCCCGGTTTGACCTTCGTCTCCACCCCCTCGTTGATGACGCTCGGTGCGCCGCTCACGATCACGTAGACCGCCTCGGTCCTCTCGTGATAGTGGTAGACCCCCTCCGCCCCGGGCGCAAGGACTATCAAAACGCCCCCCAGCTTCACAGCTTTGTCCTCTTCCGAGAGGACGATCCCGGGTATCGGGTCTTCCATCCCCCGGTATTGGTCGATATCGAATATCTTCATAACTAAATCTCCAGAGCTTACCTGTTCCAAATATTATACATGGAACAGTTAGGATTCCCACTCGTCAAAGAAGATGAACAGCTTCACACAAATTGCATAACATATAAGGCGGCTCCGGTCAACCGGAAACCTCGAGTGAATTGAATGGACGGGGGATAAACACGTTCAATTTTTTCTGCCGCAGCCCTAAACCGGTTGCATTTCCCTTATAAAGTTGTCATAATACTAAAGGGGGCCAAAGGCGGAGCCAATGAAATTGGGCACTAAAAAAATAAGCCTGAAACACTCTTCGTGGAATCTGGGCCCTCGGAAATAAGATCGGCTCGGTTTTTGAAGATAAATCGGTAATTTTTGATGGAGACAAGATCGATGACAAATCTAAAGCGGTCCCTTGTTGTTTTGATTGCAGGTCTCACCCTCCTTACGGTTCCGGGGACAAACTTGAAGCTTGCTGTGGCGGCCGGCGCGTCCGTCGGCCTCAAGGCCCCGGACTTCACCCTCAAAGACCTCGACGGCAACAGCGTACGCCTCTCCGACTACAAGGGCAACGTCATCTTGTTGAACCTCTGGGCGACTTACTGCGGGCCGTGCAGAACGGAGATGCCATCCCTCAACGGACTCATGAAGAAGATGGCGGATTACAAATTCGTTATCTTGACGATCAGCATAGACCCGGGCAAGGGCGAAAAGGTAAGACGTTTTATGGAGAAAAACGGCTACGCCTTAAAGGTCCTCCACGATCCCAAAAAAGAGATCTCCGCCCTATACTATTTCACCGGCATCCCGACAACGTACATAATCGACATGAACGGGATTATCGTTGACAAGGCGATCGGATCGGAAGACTGGGAGAGCGGATACAGGATCGACCAGCTGAAGGCCCTCTCCACCGTGAGCGGCTCCGAGCCGTAATATTTAATGTTAATGGGGGTTGAAAGGGGCGGCGGGCAATATCTCGGCCGGTAATAGACAACGACCTCGTTATAAGAAAGTCCGATCCAAACCTTAGTAAGGAGAAACCCTATATGACTATATGAGCCCTGTAAAAGGCCAAAAGGAGTCGATTATGAAAAAGTATTTTATCTTTGTTGCCCTTATCCTTTTTATTACAACTATCTCTTTGACAGGTCATGCGGCCGAGATCGACAGGGCAAACAAGCACTACAAGGAGGGAAAGCTGCACTACAGGAGCGGCGACTACGAATCGGCGTACATGAGCTTTCTGAAGGCGGTGAAAATCTTCAAGCAGTTGAAGGCCGGATCTTCAATCCGAACCTCAACCTACGTCTTCCCCTTGATCTACACGGGAAGGGCCGCCCTATATTCGGGACACTACGAAGAGTCTATCCCCTACCTCGAGGAGGCGCTGGAGATTTATCTAAAGAGTCAGAACAGGTCCCTCGTGGTCTTTCTGAGAAATCACGTTGGGATGGCAAACCACCAGGCGGGAAAGTACGATGCCGCCCTCGCCTCGTACCTGGACGCCCTCGAGATATCGAAGGAGGACGGGAAAAAGACAAATATATGGATATGCTTGAAAAACGTCGCCTCCCTCTACGAGGACATGGGGAAATACGAAGACGCCCTCGTTTATTACGGGGAGGCCCTCGAGGTCTCGGGCGAATTGGGGGATGAGACGGCCTCCGCCTTAGATCTGGTCAACCTCGCGATCGTATACAAAAAGATGGGGAAAAAGGAGAAATCGGCCTCCCATTTTAAAGAGGCCGAGGACAAACTCTTCGATTCTTTCAACGCCAAGCGCGTGAGTTTTTCAAACCTCACGAAAAGGGCGGGAGATTATGTCAGCTTGAGCTCCGTTAAACGGGTGTTGGCCCACCGTGAGGAGGGGCTTGAAAGATCGAGGGACGCCGAAAACAACCTTGAAGCGGGCCGGCGGCTTATAGAGCTCGCCCTCCTTTACGGCGGGATGGGGAAAAAGGAGGACTCCCTCGCCCGCCTCAAAGAGGCCGCGGCGCTCCTGGAGGGGACCGACATGAGGGATGCGGCAGCGGTTGCCCATGTCAGGATCGCCGAGATAATATCCAAAGAAAATAAAGAGGAGGCGTTGAAAGATTACGTTGAGGCCCTTAAAATCTTCAGGGAGATCAAAAACGAAAGATGGGTTGCCGAGGTCTCGAAAAAGATCGCCTATATAAAATACAGCCTGAATGAGAAAGAAGACGCGTTGGCCCACATCGAAGAGGCGCTGGAGATATTTCGCAGGACAACCACCGGAAGTGAGCTCAGTAATCTATTAAGGGAGATAGGTTACTTCTACAGAAGGCTCGGCGAAAGCGAAAAGGCCCTCTCCTGCTACAACGACGCCCTTGAGATCTCCCGGAAACTGGGGGACGCGTACGAGATACGAAGAGACCTTATAATCCTCGCAAGACGTAGCGAAAGGATAGGGGAATTTGAGGATGCACTGAAATACAACATGGAGGCCCTCTCCTATTCCCGCAAGATGGGCGATGTGGCAAAGATTAACATAGACCTGAACTCTATCGGCAATATATACAAAAAAATGGGTAAAGCCGAGGCGGTGGACTACTTCGAGGAGGTCCTCAAGGTATCGAGAGAGGCGGGGGACAGCGCGAAGATAAGATGGAACCTCAGGGAGCTTGGGAGATACTACATCGATAAAAAGTCGTACGACGAGGCGCTTCCGTACTACCTGGAGGCTCTGGATAAGTCGAGAGAAAGCGGAGACAAAAAGGAAATCGCCAACGACCTCTTCAACATCGGAATCCTCTACAGCCGTCTCAAAGAATACAAAAAGGCGATTCTGTTCTACGAGGAATCGCTGAAGTACATGAGGGAGATTAGAAACAGGAAATATGAGGGATTTACCCTAAACAACCTCGGCGTGGTATACAGGAGGCTGAAACAGACGGAAGAGGCGGTCTCCCGCTTCGAGGAGGCGGTAAAGATCTACAGCGAGGGGGGTTATATCGAGGAAGAGATAAAGTCCCTAAACAACATAGGCTCAACCTACTTTGATGCGGGATCCTACGATAAGGCGGTAACCCACTACAAGAGGGTGATCGAGGTCTGTCGGAGGTCAAATCGGAGCCTGGATGAGCGGACCGCCTTGAGAAACATCGCAAGGGTCTATCTCAGGGCCAAACGCTACGAGGATGCGATCTCCTACTACAAGGAGGCCCTCGATATAAGCAAGAAGAAGAAATTCGGCTCCTACATCTCCAGGGACATTCATGGGATAACGCTCGCATACAAAATGATGGGAGAGGAAGAGAGGGCCTTCTCGTATCTGAAGAAGGCGCTGAAGATCTACCGGCGGATAGACGATAGAAAACGCCTGAAGGGGACGCTTTTGACGATAGGAAAGACGCACCTCAAATCGGGAAGGCTCAAAAGGGCGAAATCCTCATTCGACGAGGCGGTGGCGGTCTCGAGGGAGGTGGACGATACCAAGGCGATAGCGGCCACAATGCTGGGAATCGGCGGGGCCTACCTGAAGGGCGGCTTTAATAAGGAGGCAAAGGCCTATATCGACGACGCCATCTCCCTCTTCGAGCTTGCAAAGGACAAAAAGGGCGCCCTCGTCTGCGCCGAGTCGATCGGGATATTGTATTACGGCGCCGGGGAGTACGGCGACGCCCTGGCCTATTTCAGAAGGATGCTCGACCTATCAAGGGAGATCGGGGACGGGAAATACGAGGTGTACGCCCTCTACGACATCGGAAACACCCTGAGATATCTCGATAAGTCGGATGAAGCGGTCGAGTACCTGAAAGAGGCCCTCGATCTGTCGATAGAGGAGAAACTTGACAATAAGATGGTTTTCATCCACTCGCAGCTCGCAAAGGCGTACGACGATCTCTACAGATACGAGGATGCGATACCGCACCTGAAGAAGACGATCGAGCTGACTAAAGAGAAAGCGGACGATAAAGGCGCCGCCATAAGCCTGATCTCCTACTACTACTACCTCGAAGAGACCTACTTCAAGCTGGGGAGATACGAGGACGCCGTCTCTATATCGGAGGAGGAGATTTCGTATTTCAGGAAGCTCGAAAACAAGTCGGGCGTAAACTCCGGGCTGACCTCCAAGGGATGGTATCTCCTCTTTCTGAACCGGAACGAAGAGGCCTTGGCCATCTTTGAGGAGACGCTGGTGCTCTCCAGGGAGCTGGGCTATAAAACCTCCACGGCAAACAGCCTTCTCAACAAGGGGTGGGCGCACCTCAACATGAAGAGGTACGAGGAGGCGATCGATCTCTTCAAGGAGGGAATGAAGCTCTCGGACACTAAGGAGCTCGAGGCGTTATGCGGGATCGCCGCCGCACACCTCAAATCCGGCAAGCACGATAACGCCATCTTTTATTTTGACGAGGCGCTGAAGCTGGCCAGAGAAAAGGAGGATGAATACCTGTTGAAATACAGCCTCACGGGCCTCGGCTGGGCGTATATTGGCATGGGGGAACACGAAAAGGCACTCGAATACCTTAACGAGGCGCTGAAGCTGACAACGACAGAAAGGGACAAACTGGGGACGTTCCGGGCCCAGTGGGGGAGGGGAAACGCCCTTGCGAAATTGGGTAAATACTCCGAGGCGGAAGAGGCCTACGGCACTGCTGTTAAGGCGCTCGAGCGGCTGGAAAAGGGAATAAAAAACAGGGCATACAGGAAGTCGTTTCTCTCCGACAAGTCGGGGATTTACGACGACATAAAAAAGCTCAGAAAGTTGGATCGCTGAAGAAAATTGGGTCAGTGTCGGGATGTGATTAGGAGGTGGTGGGACAGGGGGTTGCAATAACACATATCTGTCATTCCCGTGCAAACGGGAATCCATCATCTTCTGTCATTCCCGCGAAAGCGGGAATCCAGAGGGCTAGTTTGTGCGTTGGGCGTCGCCGATATTTTTACTGGATTCCCAATCAAGTTGGGAATGACAGTATAGTTCCCACCCAAGCCGGGAATGACAATTCAGCCGACCGTGGACTCACACAAACACCACGGGCAAGCCCCACATGGGCACTTTATTATTATGGAAGCTTGCCCGTGCCGTAGGTCTTTTAAACCCCTTTTAGTATTTGCATTTTCCCACTATTTTAGCTTGACCACCATTATCGAAACGGTATATATAGCCTTTTGGTGACAATCCCAGATAAAAATTGGGTTTAATCCAACGAACTGTAAACGTATCTATACTTCTTTTCACATGAGTAACGCCCGGGGTTCTTCTGGGACAGCCTTCCCAAACATCAATGGGTGCACAATCGATCAACTTAACGATCCCGTCGTTTTCGAAGGGCGTCTCCTTCTCCATGACATCAAACGGTGAGTACATAAGAATCTTAGGAACTCCATCCATGTCCCAGCGCTTTTTTCTTATTTCTTTTCTAATCTCAATTCCAAACTTCGGCCAAAACTTGCCCCTAAAAACGTAATCGTCGGCCTTCGAGGTGTCGTAGACGAAGAAGTTGATTATGCCCGGATATTTTTCCCCAAAATAGAGGGATAAATTTTTAAAGACAATCGCGGACCTCTTCGAAAACCCCGTCGTTCCATGAAGCATGCTGTCGTGGACAAAGACCAGGCCCGGCCAGCCGCTGTTGTAGACCTTCTCCGTCAGGTCGCCGGAGTCCGGCCTTATCTCACAGATAATGCCTGTTGCTATGAAATAGCTCAAAATGTTATCCCCCGTTCTCTCGGGAGTGTCATCTTTTTCTATGCCACTATTTAAGTAAGAATTAGCTTGATCTAATAGTCTGTTTCTTTCTTCTTCCGTTTCGGCATTTTCGGCCTCATTCATGCTCGACACATATTTTTTGTAATAGCTGTTGATGTAGATCTCCCTCTCCATCTCTGTTTCGCTCAATTCGACAGCAATCGCCGTACTTGATAATCCACTATTTTCTTTATCGACTGGATAGTTCATAATTCCAATTTGAGCAAAAACGAGCGCGGCGAATATGACAAAAAGGCCCTTTAGAAAACCTCTTCCGCTCTTGGGGCCGGGCGCCCCGAACCCTGCGGCGAATCTCTTAATTGCAAACATGATTTAACCTCCTCTATATATCTAATTCCCCTAAATTCAAGTCCCCCCTCTTAACTGCGTGGGGTGCTGCATAGCTATTTACTATAATAGATTTTTCTAAAATTCCAGGAATTATTTAACCTGAAGAGGTAACTCCCGTTCGGCTCCATTATGTTGGTATTTACCCAGCCAATCCCCGTCTCTTCGGAGCCCTCCCGGCACAACCACTTAAGAACACCGCTGTTGGAAGAAGGCGCGCCGCACAGCGCATCGATCAATTCAACCCCGCCTTCATTTGCATCGGCGGTCTTCCCCTTAACCAGGTCAAAAGTGGAGTACATGAGCTTGCAGGGTGTATCTTTAAGTTTCCAGCCCCTTTTTCTGAACTCATTTTTAATCTCGCTTCCGAAGCTTGGTTTTTTGCCGGGGTTTGATTTGTAATCGTCCGCCCGTGAAACATCGTAGACGAAAAATTTTATCTTGCCGTGATAATTGTCCCCAAAATAGAAAGCCAGATTCTTAAAGGCGATTGCGGCCCTTTTTTGCACTTCGTCCCATCCCCATCTGCTGTCATAGACAAAGACTATGCTGTACTTGCTTCTCACGTAAACCATTTCGTTAAGGTCGCCGCGTCTAGTCGGGTCTATTTTTTTGATTTGTCCGGTTACAAAATATATATTTACAAAAATGCCGTCAACCATCGTCCTTGACATATCGCGGGCGACGCCCTTGTTAAAACAGTCATTCGCCTCTTTCATCAGGGCGCTTTTTTTAGTCTCATCTTCGGTAATGTTCGCCCTGTACAGAGTATCAAAGTATTTACAATACATCGCTTCCGGGTACGTATCGGTAAATGAATCTGCGTTTCCGGCAATGAAGACAACAGACAGTAGTACTGTCAGAAATGATATACCTTTAAGACTACCCCTCCAGCTCTTGGGGCCGGGCGCGCCGAACTTAACGGCTACTCTTTTCATTGCAAACATGGCTTACCTCCTTTTTATATATTTTCACCTTTTATGAATCACACCTGCTACGGCCGAGTGGCACTGACAAGCTCCTGCTTGTCAGTAGGGCGCCGGGCGCCCCTAACCACGCGGCTTCTTTTTTAGAAGCAAGCATGGCTTTGCCTTCCTTTTAAATATCTTCACCACTTATGAATCACACCTACCACGAATCTGAAGGAATTTCAAGCCCTTAAAAACAGCTGTTGCCATACCGCCGTAAATACCTTAAAATAAAATATTAAAATAGGACGGTCGGTTTTTTAAAAAGAGGCCATGAAGCAGACAAAGATATTGAGGTTAAAAAAGAGGTCGAGGATAATCACCCCGATAAGGCGCGGCATCGACATCGCGAAGAGGAGGAGGATCCAGAGGGCCGTCGTCATATCAACAATGTCCCTCGTAACCCTCTATATCATCTATCAGTTTTCCAGCCCCTACCTCTTCAACTCCCCCAGCCGCGACTACGCCAGGACGACCGTGCTGATAAAGCAGAGCCAGCTAAAGGCACTCCACATCGGCGTCCACAAGATAATAACCGGCTCCGGCATGGGAAGCGGGATCCTCTTCAAGTACAAGGGGAACCTCTTCTGCATGACGGCCTCCCACGTCGACTTCAAAATGACCGACAGGTTCGGCATCCTTTACAACGGCAAGGTCTTCAAGATGAGGCCGGTCAAGAGATACGAGTCGTACGACATCGTCCTCCTCCACCTACTCAAAAGCAAGAACGTCCCCTATACAAACACCTTCGATATAGGCGCCCCCCCGGCGGAAGAGGAGATATTCACCTACTACATGGGCTACGGCAGGGACATCGTGCTGGTGGAGAAGAGGGGATACGTCTCCCTCCCGAACGTGAGGACGTCTCTCACCACGGAAGACGAGTTGATCATAACGGCGGAGATCAAATTCTCCAGGGGGGACTCCGGCGGCCCGGTCTTCGCCGTGGATATAAGGGAGGACGACCTGAAGTGCATCGGCCTTATCGTCGGGATGCACGCGGAGGTGAACAACATCGGGGTCGTGTCGCTCCTTCCCCCGACGCTCGAGCGGGACATGAGGATTTTTCTGTTGTTTCACCCCATAAGGAGGCTTTTTTAAATTGACCGGGCGAAAAAACGACGGGCGCGCCCTCGTCTGCTGGTACAGCCAGACGGGACACACCAAGAGATACGGTAAACTCATTGCAAAGGTATTTGAGGATTCTGGCGTGGGGGTGGACGCCCTTGCGATGGGGGACGTAGATCCCGCGGACATCGGCAGATATGACATAGTCGTCGCCGGGACGCCGGTCTTCTACTACGACGTCCCAGAGAACGTGAGGGAGTGGGTCGCGTCGATCAAGAGCCTTAACGGGACTTCGGTGGCCTCTTTCGCCACGTTCGGCGGCGACGGTGGAAACCAGCACAACACAGCCGTCGAGCTGTTGAGGTGGTTGGCAAAAAAGGGGGGAGTCCCGGTCGGCACGGCGACGTTCGGAAACATGTCTTCCTACGCCCCCACCTGGTCTTTGGGAAACGAGAGGCGAATATTGAAGTTCAGCCATCTCCCGGAGGGGGCGACATACGAAAGGGTGAGAGAATTCGCCCGGGAAATCCTGAAAAACGCCGATGACGAAGTGGAGATCAGGGTAAGAAAGAAGCTCGACATAAACGAGCTGTTCAAATATCTCCCGATGATATGGTTCAGCAAGCTGATCACCGGGACGCACACGATAGACGAGATGCTGTGCACCGAGTGCGGGATCTGCGTAAAGGGCTGCCCGGTAGGAGCGATCGACCTCTCCCGGTTCAGCGTTAACACGAAGAGGTGCATCGCGTGTATGGGGTGCGTCAACAACTGCCCCGCCGGCGCCGTCGACATGAAGTTTATGGGAAAGAAGGTCTACGGCTTCAGGGAGTTTCTCAAGCGCAACGAGATAAAGATTGTCGAGCCGTAAAACAGGCCGACACCCCCATCCACAAAGATTCCCGGCGGGCGCCGGCCGTTCAATCCTCGGCCGCGCTTACGCGCTCCTATAGAGCTTGGTCAAGACGAACTCCCGGTGGCCCAGGGCTTCGGCCGCGGTAGCTCTACCGTTGGCCGTTCGCCTTATCACGTCTATCAGCATCTCGCCGGCCTTCTCCAGAGACAACTTGCCCTTAAGTATATCGGAGACGTCCAGATCGATATGCTCCGACATCGTCTTAACCGTAATCGGGTTCGCCGAGAGCTTGATAACCGGGGTCACCGGGTTTCCGATGACGTTTCCCTGCCCGGTGGGAAACAGGTGAATCACCGCGCCGGACGCCATCCAGAGCGTCACCGCCTCGGCTGCGGCCGAAGAGGTGTCCATGTACCAGAGTCCCTTGCCTTTAGGCTCCTCGGCCGGCTTCAGTACACCGACGTATTTCGGCGTCTTTCCGATCTTCTGGATGTTGCCGAAGGCCTTCTCCTCGATGGTGGTGAGCCCCCCGGCGATGTTCCCCTTGGTCGGCTGGGAGTCTGAGAGGTCATCGGTCTTCATCTCGTTTATGAAGTCGTCGTAGGCCTTCCAGACCCTGTAAAACTCCTCCCCGACCTCTACCGTGGCGGCGCGCTCCACCACCACCATCTCGGCCCCCGTTATCTCCGAGGTCTCCCCGAAGGATACGGTGCCCCCCATGTCGATCAGCGTTGTCACAGCCTCCCCCACCGTCGGGTTGGATGCGAGGCCGGACGTGGTGTCCGACTCGCCGCACTTTATCGAGACGTAAAGCTCCGACGCCCCGCATTTGGTCCGTTGAAGCTCCGTGGCGTCCTTGACGTACTCCAGCGCTTTTCTTGACGCCGCCTCTATCGTCTTGAGGTCGCCGTGCCTCTCGATGGCAAACCCGCTGACCGGCTTTCCCGTCTCCGCGATCCCGTCGACGAGCCTCTTCGTCCACCCCTCCTCGATCCCGATCACCACGACGGCGGCGACGTTCGGGTTTCTCCCGGTCCCCGTCATCGTTCGGAAAAAGAGCTCCAGGTCCTCGCCGAACTGGAGCCTGCCGTAGCCGTGGGGTATGGCGAGCGTCCCCTTGACGTTGCTTGCCACCGCCTCGGCCGCGGCGTTGGAGATGTCGTCGAGGGGCAAGATGAGGACGTGGTTTCTGACGCCGACCCTTCCGTTCTCCCGCCTGTAGCCCATAAATTTAAACTCTTTCATCGTCTTGATCTCTCCATTGAATATCGGATTTTTACCACCTCTTCGTCTTCACGTTTTGGACGTGGACGTGATCCCCCTTTTTGATTTCCGCCACGACCCTGCCGATGTCGCTGTCGTACTTGATAACCGTGTCGTCGACCTTGAAGTCCATAAGGGCGATCTTGTGGCCGAAGGGGATGTCGGCGTTCGACTCTATCTCGAACTCCTCCCCCGTCTCCATGTTGAGGCCCCTTGCCACATCCCTCCCCTTGATGTCGGAGACGGCCACCGCCACGTTGTCCCCCACTCCGTGCACAAGAAGTCGAATCATAATACAGCCTCCCTTACTGTCTATTTCTTTCTATTTCGCCATTTCGCCATTTCGCCATTTCGCCATTTCGATATTTCGACATTTCGTTCGATATTTCACTATATCGTTATTTCGCTATTTAGGTATTATTACCAGATTAACCGCATCCTTGACGACAAGGACTCTAATATCATCGTCACCGCTTTTCTGTCTCTCCAACTCTTTTTTAAGGGCGTCCTCCAGCGTCCCGCAAACCCTGAAGAAGCCTACTTCCTCGACCCCCCCCATTAGATATCGAGATAGGGCCCCGGAGACGACCGTCATAGTTCCCCCGCCGTCGATGAAATCGATCGGGTTTTTGAACTTGTGGTCGCCGAGGCGGTATTCCCCGGAGAGGCGCTTTGCAAGAGCGTCCCCCCTCGATGCGAGCTCCATCGTCTCGGAGAAGTGGGGAGGACCGACCCCGTCCGTGCAGGAGGCGACGAGGATATAGGAGCCGCGATCTTTTATCGCCCCCCTCACGTTCTCGAACGATTTCATAGCCTGGTAGAGGTCCCTCTCCATCGGCGCCTCCGCTATCGCAACGACAATGTCTGATCGCTCGGCCTCCTTGATATAGATATCACCCACCTTATCAAATAATGGGGCTATGGAGTCCAGAATCGGCCCGCAGAAGACACCATAGATGTCGTTCCCTTTGGAGACGGCGTTTATCCCGAAAACCGCCGCATTTTTTTCCTCCAACCTTTTTACAACGAGGGACGCGGCGTCCTGAAGGTCCTCGTAGACCGGGTTGCCGGCCGTTACCGCGGGCCCTGCGCCCTTGGAAAGGGCCAGCGAGTGGTTACCCCTTATCGTCTCAAAGGAGGCAACGCCGGGGACGATCGACTTCCTCCCGCCGGTGTATCCGGCAAACCAGTGCGGCTCCACGCTTCCTATAGCCACGATATTGTCGTACTCGAAGAGGCTGCTCGACACCTCCACCCCGGTTCCCCTCGGCGTCCTCCCCACCGGGACGGTCGGATTAATGGTCGAATCGTGGAAGTGTATCCTCCCCGAAAACGAATCGAAAAGCCCGCCCAGAATCCTCCTTCCCGTCTCCCCGACCGTGCCTATTATTTTGTGGGCGCCGGTGGCGACGACAACGTCGGCCGAGAGCGCCCCCGGGTAGCGCCGGGCCAGGAGCTTCAGGAGCCTCTCGGTCGGCGTCGGCCGGTCGAGGTCGTTTACGATGTAGAGCGTCTTAGTACCCGGCTCGAAGGGGAGACCCAGGACCTCGGTTATCTCGCCGTCCGTCAGCACGCTTACGCCCTCCGATGGCGAGACAACCTCAACGTCGGCCCCATCGCCGGGGTCGATCACAACCTCCCTCTCACCTTCGTAACTCCTGTATCTGACAACAACCTTCATATTCTATGAGGCGCCCACTATTAGGCCCATAATTAGATCATTTCTCCGTCTTGTCCCAGGCGTCCCGAAACCTCTTCAGCCCTTCGTCGGTGAAGGGGTGGGTAAAGGAGTCCTTGTAGACATCGAACCCCGCGGTGACGATATCCGCCCCCACCACCGCCGCATCGACGATCTGCTTTCCGTTCCTCACCGCCGCAACGATGATCTCGGTGTTAAACGAGTAGTTCTCGTATATCGCAACGATGCTCGATATGAAGTCTGTGCAGTCCTCGCCGCTCGACTCCTTCCAGCCAACGAAGGGGGAGACGAAATAGGCCCCCGCCCTCGCCGCCTGTATTGCCTGGGAGGGGGAGAAGACGAGCGTGACGTTCGTCTTTACACCCGCCTCGAAAAGCTCCTTCACGGCTATCAGGCCCCCTTCGGTGCACGGTATCTTGACAACGAAGTTTTCAGATATGGCGGATAGCTCCTTTGCCTCCTCGATCATCTCGGCGGCAATCGTAAGGTGGGGATTGACCTCGACCGATATGGGAAAATCGACCCCCTTGAACTCGTCCGCCAGCTCTGTAATCACGGCCACAAACGGCTTTCCCGACAGGAGGATGTGTCTCGGGTTCGTGGTGACGCCGTCTATCCCCCAGTTGTCAAAGGCGTACCTTATCTCTTCCAGCTTTGCGCTGTCCAAAAAATATTTCATCTCGATACAGGCCTCCCTTTTTTTATTTTAACTTATTTCGATCTCTCCGGAACTATTTTATCGACAAAAACGGAGTCAGTCCGCCCCGGAATAAGGGAAAAAACGCTTGATTTATTGAAAAAATCGGCCTATTATATATCGATAACGATAAAATTGCAAGGTTGAAAAAGGCAGGTCGACGGTTTTTTAAAACAAACCTGATTTGAAAAAGTTTTTCCATGGCCCACGGGACAAAAATAGACCGAAGGAAGATCAACAAGAGAAACCACATCATCGACCTCTTCCGCCAAAACGGCCCCCTCTCAAAGGCCCAGGCGAGGGAGCTCTCCCGCTACTCGATGGACACGATTATCTCAATATTCGACTCACTCATCGAGGATCGGCTCATCGTTGCCGCGGCCGGCGAGCAGAAGAAAAAGGGAAGGAAGGCACAATTCTACGACCTGAACCACAAAAGGAGGCTCTACCTCGGCACGACGTTCAACGCCTCCGGCATTTTTTCAAGCGTGGTCAGCTTCTCCCGAAGGGAAGTCGAGCGGTTCACAACGAGGCTCCCTTCGCCTGTGGGCAGGGACGAGTTAGTCGAGCTCTTCACCTCCCATATCGAGTCTATTGTCTCCAGCTACTCCGGGCCGGACGGCGGCATTACGGCGGTCGGCTGCTCCGTTCCGGGCGACATCGACCACGAAACCGGCATACTGAAATCCTACACGTTCATTCCCTCCCTTACCGACCTCAACTTCATCGACCTGATATCGAAGACCGCCCCCGAAACGAGGGTCGTTACGGACCACAACGTCAGGAGCATGATCGAATATATTCTCAACAACGGTGCGGTAACCGAGGAGCGCGAGACCGTTCTCTTTGTATCGGCGAGGTCCGGGGCGGCAAGTGGCCTCATCCACAAGGGACAGGTCGTGACCGACAGGGGGGAACTCGGCCACATCAAGGTGACCGACGAAAAGGCTCGATGCATCTGCGGGAGGTCCGGCTGTCTCGACTGCTATTTTTCGTTGAACAGCTTCCTCGAGATATCGTCCCAAGACCCGGTAGAGAACGGCGGCGTCCCGGACGCCGCGCTACTCGACCGCCTGGCCCGGGAATACCGAAACGGAGACGGTGAGATCAGAAGGGAGCTCGACAGGAGGCTCCACCTCTTTACCATCGCGCTTCTGAACGTCATAAACGTGACTGTCCCCGACCTCGTCATATTGACCGGCGGGCTCTTCAAGATATACGGCGACCCGGTAAAGAGGATAAGGGAGATAACGGCCGAGCACTTCGAGGACGGCGGGTACATCAACCACTTCGTGAACGCCGACTTCGAGTATCTCGACATCGGTCCGGAGATAGCCGCCATCGGCATCTGCCATCGACTGATCGGGGAGGAGTGGAGGTTTCACGAGGAGGAGAGATAGCCGACTCGACTTTTAACATTAAAAAGTGCGCAAACAATATAAAAAAGGACAAAATGAAAAAGATAGACGTCTACATTACGATGACATCCGCCCCCCACTTTCCGGTCGGCCTTTCGCTGGACGCCTTTGAAGAGGCGATAGCACTCCTTCAAGATGACGGGAGGGTGAACCTCTTCCGCTCAAAGGAGCCGATCAAGGAGTATACCTACCGGGAGGAGGACGGCCTGGACGAGCTCAAGGGGAGGAGGATGGACCTCGTGATCCTCGTCCAGGGGGCCTTCACCTGGGACAACGTCATGCTGAAGATACTCGATAACTTCGGCGACGTCCCGGTCCTTCTCTGGGCGCTGGAGGAGCTCCCCTTCGACTCCGGCTTACTCGAGCGAAATTCCTTGTGCGGTACCATGATGAACGCCGCCACCTTGAAGAGGATCGGAAGGATGATTTTTTACATCTACGGCAATCCGGAAAGGGAGGATGCGAGGGCCAAGCTCGACGACATCATCGCGTCGGTCACGGCGAAGAAGATGGTTGAGGGCTCCATCTACGGCTCAATAGGCTCCCGGCCCCCAGGCTTTTACAGCTCCACGTTCGACGAGCGGGAGGTCCTGAAAAAGTTCTCCATAAGGACGGTTCACGGTGAGCTGTTGGAGATCCTCGATCGCTACGACAATATTGACGAGGGCGAGGTGAAAAAGGATGTCGCCGAGATGATGAAGCTGGGAGAGATGGAGCTTGCGGACAGAGAATCCAACGAAAAATCTTCGAGGCTCTTTCTCGCCATAAGGCAGTTCATCCGGGAAAACGAGATCGACTACCTCGGTATAAAGTGCTGGCCGGAGCTGATGAGGCGGGGGCTGAACACCTGCATGATAAACGGGAGGCTCACAGACATAGGAATAATGACCGGCTGCGAGAACGACTTCTACGGTACCCTCACCATGTATATCTACCACCTCCTCACCGGCACCTCCCCCTGGTTCGCCGACCTGATCCACATCGACAGGGAGACGAAGAACCTCTACCTGTGGCACTGCGGCGCGGCACCGGGGTCATTGTGCTCAAGAGATTTTACACCTAAAATCAACAAGCAGTATAGGGGGGACGACAGGGGAAACACACTGGAGTTCCCGCTGAAGCCGGGCGCGGTAACGGTCGGGCGGATCATCGTGACGCCCGAGAACCGGCACAAGATCGTGGCCTTTCGGGGGGAGGCGATAGAGCCGTCCTACACGCTGCGCGGCAACTGGAGCGAGGTCGTGCCGGAGGTGGAGGCGGACATATTATTGGAAAACCTCTTCGAGCTGGGAACCGCCCACCACTACGCGGTCGTCTACGGCGACGTTGTCGAGAGGCTTAAGCACTTTGCCAAGCTTATAAATATCGAGCTTGTTGTAATATCGTAATAGAACGATTAACAAAGCAGCGATCTTTTACGAGATATACTTTTTTTAAGGAGTAAAATATGTCACCACTAACAAAGCCATTCCCCGGGGAGAAGCTCCCCTGGTACTACAAGTTCTTCTTCGGCCTGGGGGACTTCCTCGGGGGCGGGTCGTTCGTCCTTATCGGCGTCTACTACACGATATTCCTGACCGACGTCATTTATCTGGGCTTTATCTTCATCACCCTGAACATGGTCATCGCCAAGGTCTGGGACGCCGTCACCGACCCGATGATGGGAATACTCTCCGACAAGACGAAGAGCCGCTGGGGAAGGAGGAGGGTCTACTTTATCGTAGCCGTCCTCCCGGTCGCCATCTCGTTTTTCTTGATGTGGCTTCCTCTGAGGCTGGAAAATCAGGTCTTGATGTTTCTCTATTTTCTGATTACGCACCTCCTCTTCAGGACCGTCTTTACGATGGTAATGATCCCCTTCAACGCCATCATCCCGGAGCTCACCACCAGTTACGACGAGAGGAGCAACATCTCCGGCTACAGGGGGGTCTTCTCCATCTTTTCGAGCCTCCTCTCGGCGGCCCTTCCGGCCCTTATAGTAGGAAAATTCACGGACGCCGGAATCGGCCACGCCGTCATGGCGGGGATGTTCGGGCTTTTCTACGCGCTTCCCTTTATCAGCTCCTTCTTCTTCTCCTACGAGCGCCCGGAATACCAGAGGTCAAAGCCGCTCCCCTTCTGGGTGTCTTTCAGGGAATCCTCCAAGAACCGCTCCTTCCTCTATCTTTTGGGGCTCTACATCTTCGCCTTCGTCGCCTTCGATATCCTCATGGCAACGTTTCTCTACTTCCTTAAATATTACCTCGGCCGGGGATCGATGGGCTCCGCCCTCCTGGGAACATTACTTTTCGTGGAGATGGTCTTCCTTCCGGTCTACATAGTCATCGCCAACCGCACCTCCAAGAAGACCTCCATGAGCATCGGTTTGATAATCTGGGGCGTCGCGATGTCGTCCGCCTGGTTTTTCCCGGCGGATATCCCCAACACCTATCTTTACATCTACGCCTTTGTCGTCGGCATGGGGACTTCGGCCGTCGCAATCCTCCCATGGGCGATGCTCCCGGACATATCAGATGTGGACGAGCTGATGACGGGAAAAAGGAGGGAGGGGGTCTATGCCGGTTTCTTCACCTTCATCAGGAAGATATCCTCGGGACTCGCCCTGGCGGCGATCCCCCTCTGCCTCGGGTTTGCGAACTACGACGGCAAGCTCGACGTCCAGGGGGAAGAGGCCGTAACGATGATTCGGGTTCTGTTCAGCATCGTGCCGATCTTCTTTATAATCGTCACCGTATACTTCACTACGAAATTCCCCCTAAACTCCCACACCCACGCCGTATGCATGAACGAGATCAGGCGGCGTAAGGGGGAGGACTACGACGACATGGGATTATCGGAGGAGGAGAGGGAGAGGATATTGACTTCGCTCACCGGCTCTATAGATAGGTGGAAAGGAAAAGTCTAAGGGAATTTAAGATAACCGAATATCGATGCACAAAAAAGGGGCGGAATCCCTTCACAACATTGAATTCGATTCCGCCCCCATTTTTATATATTACTCGAATCCGCCTGCGCGCGAGGATTGCTGATGTTCTCTACTCCCTACTTCGAGACGAGGCCGATGTCGTCGAGCCAGATCGTTCCCTTGATGTCTCTGCTGTAGTCGCACAGGCTTATCCCGAACCCGGTCATCCTCTTCGGGTTGATCTTCGACAACCCCCCCTCGCTCGCCCAGCCGGCCCTCTTGAACTCACTCCACTTGAACGAATATCGCTTCCAGCCGCGGGCCGTCCTGAAGTTTGTATCGAAGGGAGTGGGGCTTCCCATCTCCCCGGAGAAGAGGATCAGCGTCAGCTCCTCCCCCCCCTTCTCCGAGTAGATCCAGACCGAGAATCCGCCGTAGGCGCCCCAGTTCTGGGGACCGTCGAAGTAGCGGCCGCAGTCGCCGCAACCGTCCTTTTTGACATTGTAGCTCACTCTAAGGGAGCGGTTCCCGCTCTTGCTCTTCTTGTTGTCGAAGTTTATCTCCATCGTGGATCTGCCGTCGCCGCCCTCCGCACTCCAGTTGGGGGAGTCGGATTCGAAGCCGTCAATCAAAGACGACTTGACCGCGGGGCCGGTGGGCGTCCTCATCCCTCTCTCCGGTTGAGTCTCCACCGGCGGGGGCTCCTCGACCTCCGGCGGCTCCTCTACGGCCGCATTACCTGGGCCGGGGCTCGACCCGACAACTCCCCTCTTTTTTATCACGCCGTCGATAAAGCCAACGAACTTCGGGCCGATCTCCCGGTTCGCCCTGTCGTTCGGGTGGGAGTCGTGCCTGCCCACACGATACTGGGATTTTAGCATGTTGTCACCTCCGGCAAGCAAGCCGAAGAAGTCGAAGACGTAGACGTTCTTGCGACCTTTAAGAAACCCGTCCGACTTGAGCCAGCTGGTAAAAACCCTGGCGCGCTTTGCTGCGGCCGGGCTGGTATCGTTCGGGACGAGGGGCGGCTGCGTGACGATGATGAAGGTCTTGTTCGGGTACCGGTCCATCCGGTTTATGATGGTGCGGTAGTAGGACTTGTACTGGTTCAGCTGCTCGTCGCTCTCGATGTTGCTTACCGGAAAGCATGACTTGAAGATGATCACGTCGTATTGCATCAGGTGGCTGAACGTGTTTTTCGGAGGGGATGTGAGCTTCTGCTTGAAGATCTGTGCGAAGCCGTCCGGGTCGGTGTTGTCACCGGGGACGTTGAAGTTCCTGCCGGTGTGCGATCCCTTTGCGTTTCTGAGGCCCTCCTCGTTGTAGCCGTGGTCGTAGAACTGGTATCCCCTTGAGGTGAGTCCCCCCCTCACGTTTCCGCCGTTTATCAGCCCCTGGCCGCAGGAGTGGTGGAGAAAGATGATCTTCACCGGTGCCGCCTGGGCTGATTCAGAGAGTATTAGTATAACCGCAAAGAGGGCGATAAGGGCGAAGCAAGCCGAGGCGATTACCCCCCTTGTGGATATCCGATTTAAGCCTATTCTCTTGGAGTCTTCCCCTTTCATTTTTACCTCCTCTGATAAAGGCGTTTTCATTTTACACTCATAAAATCGAAAAGGAAACATTAATGTTGTCAACGCCGCCCGACGCTCGGACCGCCCTCTGGATTCCCGTTTTCCCGCAAACTACCACTGACAAGCAGGAGCTTGTCAGTGCCACCCAACACACAAACCACCCGCTAAGTTCCCGCTTGCGCGGGAATGACATTTCTTCCCCGGCCCGATTAGAAATATACACTGTCATTCCCAACTTGATTGGAAATCCAGAAAAATATCAATCTAGATCAGTCGATGACCTTAAGGATCTCCGGCGCGTTCCTCGGCGTGGGCTCCGGAACCCTCTCCGGGTAGCCGACCGCTATGGGCGCTACAATTGAATAGTCGTTCGGGAGGCCTATCTCCTCCCTCGTCTTTTTGCTCCGTATCTGCGACCCAAGGCCGATCCAGCATGTCCCTAATCCCTTTTCCGCCGCAGAGAACATGAAGTAGGAGGCGGCAAGCGTGCAGTCCACCGCAAGGGAATTGAGATTTCTCTCCCCCACAATCAGGACGAGGCACGGGGCGCCGTAGAAGACATTAAACTCCTCGTTTTTGAGGGCACCGACGTACCTGTTGATCGAGGAACCCGGGTCCTTCTCGATATCGGAGAGAAGCGCCGCCTTGCTCTCGGTAGACAGCCTCCTGATCGTATCCCGGTCGTTGACAATAATGAACTTCCAGGGCTGCCCGTTTCCGGAGCTCGGCGCGAGGCACGCCTCGGCGATGACCTCTCTCACAAGCCCGGTTGGTATATCCTTTTCCTCAAAGGACCTTACGGACCGCCGCACCTTTAGAAGCTCTCTGAATTCCATAATAGTCTTTCTATCCGTTAAGTTATCTTAAAATACCCGTCCTTATGTAATCGACTCCGGCACGTCGATCATTTTCGCCCTTAAGTATTCCCCCAGCGACTTCGCCAGGGGGTCCATCCTGACCGACGCCGCCGCCCCCTCACCGAGGACGCCGTGGATGTAGAAGTTGAGCGCCAAAAGGTTCGGCAGCTCGTAGCGGTCGATCTCGTAGGGCGCCATGTCCGGGAGGAGCTCCTTGAGCTTTTCCGTCGTCAAAAACTCTTTGAGGTACGAAAACGCCTCCGGGGTCTTACCCCAGACGCCGAGGTTCGCGTTCCCCCCCTTGTCCCCGGAGCGGGTGGCATAGACGCGGCCCAGGGGGATCTTCACCGTCTTACCTTTAGGCACATCTGGTATCTTCACATCGAGGGGTTTTATCGACTCCGCCTTGGCGGCGGCTTTTACCGACTCGACCTGAAACTCGCTCCCGTCAATAAAAACCCTCTGAACGATATTCTCCTGCGACACTAGGGCCGGCCAGTGAAAGATCGTGGGCGTCCCTTTTGTGGGTGGGCTGGTCAGCGTGAAGCCGGGGATGCTGGCGAGCGCCAGCTCCACGATCTTCGATGAAAACAGCCTCCCCACCTTGTTCGGATCCGGGTCGATGACGGTGATCCTCAGCTGGGCGAAGGCCTCCTCGTTCGTTGACGGGTCATCCTTGTCGGACCTCACAAGCTCCACATGGACCTTCTGGAACTGGTCTTTTCCTCCCATGCTGTCGAAAAACGTGTCCTCGAATATCTTCGCCTTCTTCTCGATGTCGAGGCCGGTGATGATAACCGTCATCGAGTTCTTGTGCCCCCCCAGGACATTCATGCAAACCTTGGTGGTGTCGGTCGGCGGCTCGCCCTTGACGCCGGTCACCTTGACCCTGTCCTTTCCCTCCTGGGAGATCTCTATCGTATCAAACCTCGCGATAACGTCCGGTGTAAGGTATCCCGGTGCCCCTATCTCGTAGAGGAGCTGGGCCTTTACAGTGTCCACCGACACAAGCCCCCCGGTGTTCGGGTGCTTGGTGATGGCAAACGAGCCGTCCTCGAACACTTCCGCTATTGGGTATCCCACGTTTTTGAAGGAGGGGACCTCCTCGAAGAAGGAGTAGTTGCCGCCGGTGGCCTGGGCGCCACACTCGATGATGTGCCCGGCCACGTACGCCCCGGCGAGCCTGTCCCAGTCGTCCACCTTCCAGCCGAACTTCCAGGCGCACGGCCCGCTGATGACCGAGGCATCAGTCACCCTGCCGGTGACCACGATGTCCGCCCCCTCCGACAGCGCCTTGGTTATCCCCCAGCCGCCGAGGTAGGCATTGGCGGTGATCGGGTTCGCCCCCGCCTCCTTGAGGCCGATCCCCTTGTCCAGATGGGTAAAGGCCTCCCCCTTCCCGTTAAGCTCCTCCAGCCTCGCCATCAGGTCGTCCCCCTCGATGTAGGCAATCTTGGGACTCACGCCGAGCTCTTTTGCGACCCCCTGAAGGCCCTCGGCAAGACCGGCCGGGTTAAGCCCCCCGGCGTTCGCCACAACCCTGATACCCTT
Organism: uncultured Thermodesulfobacteriota bacterium; assembly: GCA_964542895.1. Taxonomy (GTDB): domain Bacteria; phylum Desulfobacterota; class Zymogenia; order Zymogenales; family Zymogenaceae; genus Zymogenus. Next base: position 28,047 of record CAZIWT010000007.1, on the reverse strand, counting down.
ATCCATGCATGTCCCCATAACCTCTTCCATCTGCCTCAGGAAGGTCGAGACGTAGCCCCCCTTAGGGTCCTTCAGCCGCTTCCTAAACAGTATCGCCATGGTAAGCTCGGCGAGATAATCCCCCGTCAGAAAATCGATCGGGCCGCCCTCGACCATCTCCCTGGCGGCGCTGAAGCGGTCACCGAAAAAACCGCTGCAGTTTGCAACAATAATTTTATCTCCAGACATCTGTAGCCCCCTTTCAACTCAACTTCTATTTCCCCTTGAAAACGGGGTCCCTCTTTTCGATAAACGCGGTTATACCCTCGATGGCGTCCTCCGTCGATGCCACCTCGGCGATCTTCCCGGACAGAAAATCGAGGGCCTCCTCGAAACCCATATCCGCCATCGTGTAAAACGCCTCCTTTCCTATCTTCATCCCGATGGGGCTCTTTCCCGCCAGGACCTTGGTAACCTTATCCACCTCATTGTCCAGATCGGCGTCCTCGACGACCCGGGTGACAAGCCCCATCCCGAGCGCCTCCTCGGCCGTCATTCTGTCTCCCAAAAGGATCATCTCCATCGCCCTCTTTCTCATCGCATTTCTGAATATCAGGGCGCCGATCATCATCGGCCAGAGCCCCACGTTGACCTCCGGCGTCCCGAACTTCGAGCTTTTCTTGGCGACAACGATATCGCAGGCGAGCATTAGCCCCATCCCACCCGCCAGACAGTAGCCGTTGACCCTTGCCACGGTCGGCTTTGGAAACGATACGATTTTCTTCAAGAGATCGGCGTAGTTTTGAAAGGGATCTACCTTGCCTTCTCCCGTCCCACCCGCGAGATCGCCCCCGGAGCAGAAGGCCTTTTCCCCCGCACCGGTAACAAGGACTGCCCTGACGTCGGCCTCGTCCCTGATCTTGTCGAGATATTCATGAAAAAGCTCCACGGCCGAGATGCTCAAGGAATTCCTCTTCGCCTCCCTATTTATGGTAAGGCATGCCACGCCCTCCTTTAACGCATAAACAACATCAGCTTCCGACATAGCACCTTCCTCCTCAAATGGTAAAGATATTTTTAATCTATACTGTTATTCCCAACTCGATTGGTAATCCAGTAAAATATCGGTGCCACCTACCCGCCAAACACACAAACACCCACCGCTCTGGATTCCCGCTTTCGCGGGGATGACATTCTTTTTACCAGTTTGGCTGAGAACTTATTTCGTCATTCACAGCACCATTGGGAATCTATTCTGTCATTCCCTACTTGATAGGGAATCCAGATAGATATCATTTTGGATTCCCGTTTTAGCGGGAATGACACATATTTCTGGATTCACATTTTTACATAACCTATTACTGACAAGCAGGGACTTGTCAGTTCCACCCGGCGCACAGACAATCCCCTAAATTCCCGCTTCCTAAGGGAGTGGCAAGCGCCGCCCGATGACCCTCCCCCCTGGATTCCCGCTTCCCAAGGGAATGACATGTTTTTCGGCAATCACCCCTTGTCCTCATCGAGGCCCTCCTCCCCGGAATCCCCCCTCTCGATATCAACAAGGATCTGCCCCGGCTCCACCTTGTCCCCCTCGGAGACGTTTATCTTGGTAACCTTTCCGGCAAACGGGGCAAATAGGGTCGTCTCCATCTTCATGGCTGAGACCACCACGACCCCGTCCCCCTCCTGGACTTCGTCCCCCACGCCGACCATCACCCTTATCACCACGGACGGCATGGGGGGGGTGACCTCGGTGGGCACGGCCTTACCGCCGGCCTTACCCCTTCTTCTCTCCAGAAGGTCTGCGTCCTGCACCACGTAGGGCGTTCCCTCGACCACGATCTCCTTCTCTCCGCCGCTGTTTGCCACGAAAACCGTACGCGCCCTTCCGTCGATCTCGAGGCGAATCGTGTGCTCCGAGACTTCTGTAAATGAAACCTCCATCTCCCGCTCGCCGACGAAGAGGGTCATCGTCCCTCCATCGGCGCTCTTCACCACATCCTCCACCCTCACGGGCGTCGGTTCGTCGTCACCTAACTTCAGTCTGTATTCCAACTTTATGTAACTCCATTAATTACTATTTCAAAAAGGTCTCAGAGTTTATCGAGCTCTTCGCGCCTGATCTCCCGCCCCTCCTCGGCAGATTTGTAGCCGGCCAGCGTCCAGAGGACCGCCAGCGCCGCGTCCTCGATATTTGCCGACCACTCGCCGTCGTAGTCGGGAATGACGGTTTTTTGGCCTGCGATCCGGTCTATGAAATGCCTCATCTGGCGGAAGTAGAGGGTGTTTTTCAGCCCCCCGGGAACCCTCATCGGTGTGTAGATGTTCGGGATTATATTTACGGGCTTGAAACTTTTGAGCTTCATCTTCTTGTGGGTGTACTCCTGGAAGGCCTCGAAGGCGAGCTTGGCCCTCTCGCCGTAGATGTAGCCGATCTCGAATCCGCTGGGTCGCCCCATGACGAGGTTGCTCTTCTCGAAGACGGCGACCGTGTCGTTTGGAAGCGTCAGTACGGCGCAGGCCAGGTCCTCGTGGACGCGCGACTCGATGAACCTCCTCGTCACGCAGTATATCGATTCGATCTCCCCGAAGATGAACCTCATCAGGTCGATGTAGTGGGGGGCATGGTCGAAGAAGTCGCCTCCCCCGGCCCGCTTGTCGAAGTAGCGCCACGTCCCGTACTTTTTCTCCAGGTCGATCCCCCGCTTTTTGAGAAAGTCGAACGCCTTTTTCAGCCACCCCACCCTGAAGTCGGGGATGTAGTAGTGCCAGTATACGCTCATCTGGTATATCCTGCCCAGCGTACCCGAGTCGACTACCTCCTTTACCCGCCCAAATCCCGGCTCGAACCGCTTCGAGTGGCCTACCTGTACGATCTTGTCGTAGCCTTTCGTCATATCGACCATTGCCCTGACGTCCTGAGGTGTGGTGGCCAGCGGCTTCTCGCAGAGGATGTTAAGGCCTGCTTCGATCGAGTCCTTGAGGTGCTGCCGGTGGAGCCACGGCGGCGAGGCGATGACGACCGCATCGAGGTTCGCCTCCTTGAACATCTTTCGGTGGTCGGAAAAAACCGCGGGTACCTTGAACTTCTTTCTAAAGCTATCGCGGTTTTCGTCGTCCGGGTCGGCCGCGGCGGCGACAACCGCCCTTTTGTCCGCCTTAACGGCGAGGCCGTGCCCTACGCGGGAGACCTGCCCACACCCTATTATCCCAACCTTGATTTTGTCCCGGGCCATGTTACCCCTCTCAGCCAACATAAAACATCGAGCAGAACATCACACCATCCTCCAGCCGCCCAGCGTTTCCCAGGGCGTGGGGATTGAGGCTCCCGAGGCGTCGCCGACCTTCACGGCACCCCTCTTCGCCCTCTTCGATCTCAGCATCTCATCGACGATATAGGCCGCAACCGCAGCATCCTCGTCGGTCCTCGACGGTCTCCAGTCTTTGAAATTCGTCTCGATAAAGTCGGTGTACGTCTCACCATCAGAGAAGGGTCTCGACGAGATGATGTCTATCATCATCGGTATCGGGGTCTTGATACCGAGGATAGGGTAATCCCTGAGAGCCCTTACCATCCTCCTTATTGCGTCCCCCCTCGTCCCTGCGAAGACTACGAGCTTTGCGAGGATCGGGTCGTACTCCATCGGGACGGTGAAGCCGGAGTATATCCCGGAGTCCACCCTGACGCCGGGGCCTGTCGGCTCTTTCATGAAGGAGATATTCCCCACCGACGGGAAGAAGCTGTTCTCCGGGTCTTCTGCGTAAATCCTCGCCTCGATGGCGTGCCCCGAGGCCCCGATCTCCTCCTGCTTAAGATTAAGGGGAAGGCCTGCCGCTATTTCCACCTGCTTTCTGACGAGATCCAATCCCGTTACCATCTCGGTCACTGGGTGCTCCACCTGAAGCCTCGTGTTTACCTCGAGAAAGTAGAAGCTGCCCTTGCCGTCCACGATGAATTCCACCGTCCCCGCGTTGACGTAGCCGGCGGCCTTTGCGGCGGACACCGCGGCCCTTCCCATCTCGTCTCTCAGCTCCGGCGTCAGAAAGGTCGAGGGGGTCTCCTCGATGATTTTCTGGTGGCGCCTCTGGATGGAGCACTCCCGCTCGAAGAGGTGGACGGTGTTTCCCTTGACATCCGCCAGGACCTGAAACTCGATGTGCCTCGGCTTCTCTATATATTTTTCCAGATAGATCGCGCCGTTTCCGAAGGCGGTCGTAGCCTCGCTCGCAGCCTGATTTGCGGCCTCCTCGATATCCCCCTTGGAGGTTACTATCCTCATTCCTTTGCCGCCGCCGCCTGCCGCCGCCTTGATCATGACCGGGTAGCCTATTTTCTCCGCCTCTTTTGCTATCTCCTTCGGATTCGCCTCCGGCTCGGTCATCCCCGGTATCACCGGAACGCCCCCCTTGATCATCATCTTTCTTGCGACCGTCTTGTCGCCCAGATCCCTTATCGCCACTGCCGGCGGGCCGATGAAGGTAATCTTCTCATCCCCGCAACGCTTGGCGAAATCGGCGTTCTCGGCCAAGAAACCGTAGCCTGGGTGAATCGCCTCGGCGCCGGTCTTTTTTACGGCGTCTATGATCTTATCGATGTTGAGGTAGCTCTCGGACGGTGCCGGGTCGCCCAGATTGACCGCCTCGTCCGCCGTCAGCCTGTGGAGCGACATCCCGTCCGCGTCGGAGTATACGGCGACCGTCCCGATCCCCATCTCTCTTAACGTCCTCATGATCCTGACGGCGATCTCGCCCCTGTTGGCTACGAGCACCTTTTTGAATAATTTTTCCACTTTATATCTCCGCTTCTCCCGATACTTCTACGCAATTCCATTTAATTAAACATTTTAATTATACTGTCATTCCCAGCTCGATTGGGAATCCAGTTAAATATCGGTGCCGCCCACCCAACCAACACACAAACACCCACGCTCTGGATTCCCGTTTTCACGGGAATGACACACTTAGATTTTCCCGCTTACGCAGGATTTACCACTGACAAGCAGGAGCTTGTCAGTGCCACACGACGCACAGACCGCCCCCCCATCGATCGGCAAACTGAGCCGACGATCACATCCTGAACGTCCCGTAGCCGTATTCGTCGTCCCTTAAGGGGCCGTTCATCGAGGCCGATATCGCCAGGCCCAATACGTCCCTCGTCTCCGCCGGGTCGAGGATGCCGTCGTCCCAGAGGTTTGCCGTGCTGTAGTAAGCGTTCCCCTCCCTCTTGGCGGCGGATATGACCGGATCCCGCAGCTGCCCTATCTCCTCTTCCGTCAAGGGAGTTTCGCCCCCCTTCTCCCTCTTGTCCTGCTGGAGCTTAACAAGTACGTCCGCCGCCTGCTCCCCCCCCATGACCCCGATCTCCGCCTGGGGCCACATCCAGAGAAACCGGGGGGAGTAGGCCCTGCCGCACATGGCGTAGTTGCCCGCTCCGAAGGAGGCCCCCACGATCACCGTGAACTTGGGCACCGTGGCGCAGGAGACGGCGGCGACCATCTTGTGGCCGTTTTTGGTAATTCCGCCTCTCTCGTACTCCCTGCCGATGATGAACCCGCTGATGTTCTGCAAAAACAGCAGGGGGATTCCCCTCCTGTCGCAGAGCTGGATGAACTGGGTCGCCTTGAGCGAGCTGTCGGAAAAGAGCACGCCGTTGTTGGCGATTATCCCCACCGGGTAGCCGTGGATGTACGCCCAGCCGCAGACCACCGTCGGCCCAAAAAGCTCCTTGAACTCCAGGAACTCGCTTCCGTCGACCATCCGGGCGATAAGCTCCCTGATGTCGTAGGGGATCCTGAGATTCGTGCTGACGATCCCGTACATCTCCTTCGGATCGTAGATGGGCGGCTTCGGCTCCTTTACCGGGAGCATCGCCTTCTCGTTTTCCGGGAGGTTTCTAACGATATCCCTTAATATCAATATGGCGTGGGCGTCGTCCTCGGCAAAATAGTCGGAGACCCCGGACTCCCTGCAGTGGACGTCGGCGCCGCCCAGCTCATCCGCGGTGACCTCCTCACCCGTGGCGGCCCTGACCAAAGGCGGCCCCCCCAGGAAGATCGCCCCGGTCCCCTTGACGTGGACAACCTCGTCGGACATTGCCGGGACGTACGCCCCCCCGGCTGTGCAGAGCCCCATCACCGCCACAATCTGGGGGATCCCCATCTTCGACATTATCGCCTGATTGTAAAACACCCTCCCGCCGTCATCGATATCGGGGAAAATTTCCGACTGGAGGGGAAGATACCCGCCGGCGGAATCGAGCATACAGATGTTGGGAAGACGGTTCTCCATGACGATCGTCTGGCAGCGGAGGACCTTTTTATTTGTCATGGGGTATGCCGCGCCACCCTTTATTGTTGCATCGCTGACAGTTACAAATACCTCCCTCCCCTCAACAACACCTATTCCCGCCACGACACCCGCTCCATGAATTTTGCCGTCGTACATCCCTCTGGCGGCCAGGGGCGCTATCTCGAGAAAAGGTGTGTTCTTGTCCAATAGCAGCTCAAGTTTCTTCCTTGCTGGGAGCTTCCCCTGCTGGGCGAGGCGGTCCCTGGACTTTTGGGAGCGTTCGTGGCCCGCCTTTCTAAGCTCCTCCTTCATCTCCGCGACCAACGCCTCCATGGCATCGTAGTTTTTCTTAAACTCATCGGAAGAAGTGTTTATTGCGGTTTCAATCACATTCATAATATTCGTACCTTAAAAGAAGCCTAATTCAAATCTCCAGCAATATTAAGATCAATCCAATAGCAATCAATTCAGAAGCAAACCAGAAGCAACACTTTATATGCCCCCCCGCTCCGAAATATATAACACAGCGAAGGCCCCAATTGCAAATGAAGAATCAGTCCCTATTAATTTTTTCAAGGAAAGGATCACGCTTAAACAGCCATACAACCGAGCCCGGGGAAATACATTCCCGATAATCTACGCCGCCTTCTTCTTTTCCCCTGCCTTCGGCTTCAAAAGGGCGCAGCCGTAGTCGAGGGCGTCCTCCGGGCAGACGTTGAGGCACCTGGCGCAGCTGAAGCAGTCGGGCACGACCTTCTTTTCGTAAACGCGCGCCCCGGTGGTACCGGAGGGACACGCCCTGATGCACGCCCCGCACTGGGTGCAGGCGTTCTTGTCGATCCTGATACGGTAGAGGCTTATGCATTCGGCGAACCACGAGATGAACCCAAAGGGGCAGATGAGTCGGCAGAACGGCCGATACATCACGGCGCCGATGACGAGGGATGCGACCGTGGTTATCAAGATCGACGGCAGCTCGAAATCCAGGTTGAATAGGTTGAAGGGATTCAGCGCGTGATAGAGGACGTAGCCCTTCTTTCCCCCGACTACGCCGAAGAGGAGAAGGAGCATTACGACAAAGAGGACGGCCCTGATCGTGTTGGTGACCGCAAATGGGACGCTTTTCTTCTTGAGCTTCTTGAAAAGCGGGAGGCTGTAGATCAGCTCCTGAAGGGAGCCGAAGGGACAGGCCCACCCGCAGACGATCTTGTTGCCGACGACGGCCAAAGCGATGAAAAAGAGGAAGGCGGCGATCCTGACCATCGTGTCAGGATACAGCCCCACCATCGTCTTGAAGAGCTTGACTCCCCCCTCCATCGGATTCGGCGACTTCCCGAGGAGAAAGCCGAGGAAGACCGCGGATAATATCAGCGTCACGACGTAAAAAATCCTCGGGTACCAAATCTTCCTCTCTTTGAGGGGAGCGTTCTTCGGCCTTCCGATCTTAACCAGAAAGAGCCACCCCCAGAGGACGATAGCTCCGTATAGATAGTATTTGAGGTTCGACTCCCTGTGACCTATGAGGTGATGGACCATCTCCTCCAGCGTCTCCTCGGTTACCCCCAGCTCTTTTACGGGGACATTCTTCGGGGCGTCGAGGGGAAGGTCAAGCTCCCTTGCCATCGACTTTCCGGTAACATCGAGCTTCGGGGCGATCTCCCCTATCGTCATGTCTGCGGTGATCGCAAGCTCCTCGGCCCCGGGCGCTTCCCCGCCCCGGCCGAAGATCACCCCCAAAATCACGAGAGCGGTGATAACGACAATCCCGGCCGCGGCCCAATACAACTGCGCCTTCGAGAGTCTTTTGAAATATTCAGTTTTCATAACCAGTACCCCCTCCTATTTAAAAATAGGTAAAATAGGTTATTTTTTAGAAAACCGGAATAATGAACTTTCCGCACCATATTATGGGTGCCTATTCTGTCATTCCCAACTTGACTGGAAACATATTCTGTCATTATCACCTCGACCGGGAACTTATACTGTCATTCCCAACTTGATTGGGAATCCAGTTAAATATCAGTGACACCCACCCGCCCAACACACAAACACCCACACTCTGGATTCCCGTTTTCACGGGAATGACAAGCGCTTTAAATTTCCACTTATGCGGGATACCGTTACGCCAGGGCGATAACCTCGATCTCGATATCGAATCCGGCGGGGAGCTCCTTTACGCCCACGCAGCTCCTGGCCGGGGGATTCTCACCGAATACCTCACCGTATGCCCCGTTCATCTCGCCGAATTTACCCATGTCGGTCAGAAAGACGGTCGTCTTGACGACCTTGTCCACCGAAGAGCCCGCCCCCGTAAGCACCATCCCGATGTTTTTTAAAATCAACCTTGTGGCCGCCGGGATGTCGCCCACTATCTTCTCGCCAGTCTCGGCGTTTATCGCCACGTTTCCGGAGACAAAGACAAGGCCGCCCCCGCAAACCGCGTGGGAATAGGGCCCCGCCTTCGGGATTGAAGGAATCTCGATACACTTTTTCATTTCGCCCCCTGATCTTTTCAAATAAGTCAAAACAAAAAAACCCGTTCCTTTATATCACATAATCCCTTGAACTTTCAAGAAAATCCGCCCGATAGAAAGTTGAGGTTTTAAAAATAAAAAAGGCCGGGTTATCCCCGGCCTTTTGGAAAACGTCTTGCTTTGTATTCTTACTGGGTATTCTTCAGCGCCTTGGAGACCTCCTCCACCGTGGCGCCGTCCTCGATCGTTGAAATGTCACCCAGGTCCCTCCCCTCCGCCATCGCCTTGATGATTCGCCTCATGATCTTTCCGCTCCTCGTCTTCGGGAGCGCCTTGATGAAGCGAAGCTCCTTCGGTGTGGCCACGGGGCCTATCTTTGCCCTGACGAGATTTATCAGCTCCTTCTGAAGGTCGTCGGAGGGCTCGGCGTTCGCCTTCAGAACCACAAAGGCAAAGATTCCCTCCCCCTTCAGCTCGTCCGCGACGCCGATTACCGATGTCTCGGCCACCTTCGGGTGGCCGGAAAGGACCTCCTCCACCTCCCTGGTGCCCAGCCTGTGCCCGGCGACGTTCAGGACCTCGTCCGCCCTCCCCAGCATCCAGAAGTAGCCGTCCTCGTCCTCGATGGCAAAGTCGCCGGTGTGATACAGGTTCTTGTCCGGGTAGATCCCCCAGTAGGTCTCCTTAAAGCGCTCGTCGTCCCCCCAGATGGTCATTAAGGTTCCCGGCGGGATCGGCGCCTCCGCCACGAAGAACCCTTTCTCACCCCTCGGGATTTCGTCTCCCATCTCGTCGACCACCTTGAAGCGATAGCCCACCGCCGGCTTCGTCGGGGAGCCGGGCTTTATCGGCAGAAACTCCACCCCCGGCATGTTTGTCAGCATCGGCCAGCCTGACTCCGTCTGCCAGTAGTGGTCGATGATCTTCGTCTTCAGGTTTTCCGTGGCCCACTGATAGGTCGGCTCGTCCAGAGGCTCCCCCGCCATGAAGAAATACTTGATGGAGCTCAGGTCCCTCTCCCTGAAGAACTTCTCCGGGAACTTCCTCAATATCCGCAAAGCGGTGGGCGCGGAGAAGACGGTGGTGATCCCGTATTTTTCCACAACCTCCCACCAGATGCCCGGGTCCGGGTGGTCCGGGGTCCCCTCGAACATCACCGTGGGGACGCCCTTGAGAAGCGGCCCGTAGACGATGTAGGAGTGCCCAACGACCCAGCCGATGTCGGACGTCGACCAGTAGACGTCTCCCTCCCCCACGTCGTAGACCTGCCCCATGGAGTTGTGGAGGGCGACCATATATCCGCCGGTGTCCCTGACCACGCCCTTCGGCTTTCCGGTGGTTCCGGATGTGTAGAGTATGTAGGAGGGATCCGAGGAGTCGAGCTCTTCCGGCTTGACGTAGAGCTCCCCGTGCTCCTTTACGGCGTCCGCCCAGAGGATGTCCCGCCCCGCCTTCAGGTTCGGATCACCGATCCCCCTGTCCAGCACTATCACGTTGTCCAGCTTGTGGGTCGCGTGGTCGAGGGCGGCGTCCACCATCTTCTTTAAGGGGACCTCCTTACCCTTCCTGCTTCCCGCCTCGGCACATATCAGAAGCTTCGGCCCGGCGTCGTCGATCCGGTCCGCCAGCGACTCCACGGAAAATCCCCCGAACACGACGCTGTGGATGGCGCCTATCCTGACGCAGGCGAGCATGGCCACCGCCGCCTCCGGGATCATCGGCAGGTAGATTATCACCCTGTCTCCCTTCTTTATGCCGAGATTTTTCAGAACACCGGCGAAGCGGTTCACCTCCCGATAGAGCTGAAAATAGGTCAATATTCTCGACTGTCCCGTCGTGGGGGACTCCCATATGATCGCCGCCATCCCTCTCTTGTCCCCCAGGGCGTGGCGGTCGACGGCGTTGTAGCAGATGTTCGTCTTACCCCCCTTGAACCAGCGGTAAAACGGTGGATTGGAATCGTCCAGTACCTTGTCCCACTTCTTGTACCAGTGCAAATACTCGGCGGCTCCGCCCCAGAAGGCCTCCGGGTTTTCAACGGACATCTTGTGGAGCTCCTCGTAATCTGTAAATGGCAAGAAGCGCGTCTCGTCGTGATGCATAGCGTCCTCCTTATATATATCCCATCTGATTATTTCTTTATATGTTTCAGGTTGTTCTCGCAGAGGAACCGGGTTATCTCCTCCCTCGTGTGCTTGTCTTTGAGGTTCCACCTCCTCAAGACGCCGAAGGCGGAGGAGAAAACGAGGTGGTTTGCTATGATGTCGGCCCTCCCCTCGTCGAGTCCCATATCCAAAAGAATCTCCCTGAATTTGCCCACTATCTCCGACTCCTTGGAGAGGATCTCCTTGAGATAACGCTTCTTCATGTAGCGTGCCTGAGTGAAAGCGAGCATAACCTGATCTTCCAGCTCGAAGCAGACTTCGATGTGCGCCCTGTAGACGATAAGGAGTCGTTTTTTCGGGTCCTTTTCCCCGCCGATATGCGCAATGTTCAGCTTCTCGTAGAAGCTGTTCATATAGTTCTCGTAGAAGAGATAGAGGATGTCGTCCTTCGACTTTACGTAGTCGTATATGCTGCCGAGCCCCAGCCCGGACGCCTCGGCGATATTTCTTACCGTGGCCTTGTGGTAGCCCTTCTTGGTGAATACCTTGATCGCCCCGTCGACGATCTGCTTCCTCTTTTCGTCGACCAGCTTTCTGTCTTTTACCTTCGTCTTTATAAGTTTCATTGCAATTTCTTTCTATACAGAAATCCCATCCCGCCATCGCCGTCTTTTTAATAATCGACAATTCCCGATCCAAGCGAAAAACTCATTGCCATCACGTATTCAAATTGCCACCTTCCTTTATCACGAACGAACGTACGTTCGACGCATATTTATCTTATATATTATATAAGGGAGAGTGTCAAGAAAAAAAGTGGGGGGGAATCCCCCCTCACTTCAAGGCAGCTGGAAGTAGATTCTACCCGCTATAATCAGCCGCAGGCATGAAATACAGGGTGAAACCAGAGTCTTATTCCCCCTTGGGAATCAGGGTCAGCTCGTACTCGGCGTCCTCGTTGACCGACTCCTCATCGAGGACAAAGGGCCTGTACTGGACATCGAGAAACATCTCCATCTGATCGTCGTAGTGTCGGCTCATGAAGTTTCCCGAGATTCCGCCGGGTATGCACCTCACCGAGTTTCCTATGTCCGAGAGGTCGAAGATATAGCGCTCCGACGGCCCCAGGTCCGACTTGAAGGACTTGTCGACAGGGTAGGAAGCCATGCTCACCGTGTAGAGGCTCCCGTTGAAGGGGAACGGCCCGATGTTCAAAAACGCCCCCAGGAGCGCCGACTCCTCGCCGAAGGGGTGGTAGAGGGTAAGGGTGTGGATTTTCCCCCACTTCCAGCCGTCGACGTTCCCTCCGAGCTCATCCTCAAGGTACGAGACGGCGTCCTTGAAGCTTGCCACAACAAGCTCGTCAAACGTCTCCACCTCCTCGGTCTCCGGGTCGTCAAACCAGGTCGACTCCTCCCCGGTCGATTCCCTCTTAAGTATCATGTTCGTCATGGCGTTGTGCATGATAAAACTGTACTTCAACATCTTGCCGTAGAAGTCCTCCCCAACCCTGTTCTTGAATGTGCGCCGGGTCATCTCGTTTATCGTTGCATAGAATATCGCGGGGGAAGCGTTCCCCGCATCGTCCACATAGTCCCAGTTCTGAAGCTGGGCCAAGGCGTCCCTCTCCACATCCGAAAGCTCGGCCCCCTCGAGGACTTCGATCATTGGCGCAAGCCACCCTTTGGCGAAGAGGGAGGTCACATCGGAGTGCATCCTCTTGAAGTCGGAGACGTCAAATTTCTCCACTTCCGTCAGCATCTCCGTTATCCGCTTAAACCTGAAGGCCGGGGCGTAGTAATTCGATATGGTGTAGGGATAGTCCTCCCCCACGTGCTTGTTGTTTGCCGAGGCGATCCACCCCCTCTCCGGGTTTTTCATGTGGGGCTGTGCCTTCGTCGGCACGAATCCCCCCCACTCGTACCTGCCGTTCCAGCCGGGAACCGGCGACATCCCGTCAAAGCCCCTACGAATCGGTATCCCCACAGACGCCGTGTAGCCGACGTTCCCCTCGCTGTCGGCATAGATGACGTTCTGGCCGGGGCACTTGAAGTACTCGACTCCCCTCTCCATGTCGTCGATGGTCTTTGCGTGGTTGAAGGTGTAAAGGGCCATCGGTATCGTCGGGAGCTCCGGGGCGGTCCACCGCATTGCGTAGGCGTACTCCCCCTTCCCGTCGACGTTGTTGACGTCGTCAACGATAGGGCCGTGGCGGGTGAGCCTCACCTTGAATTTCACGTCATCCTTCCCCTTTACCTTGATGACCTCCTCCCTCACCTCCATATCCTCCCACTTCCCCATATACTCGTACTGGTTTTCGTTGTCCGGATTTATCTTCTCTACGTAGAAGTCGGCGTCGTCCGACATGACGTTGGTGTACCCCCAGGCGACCGTCTCGGTGGCCCCAACGGCAACGAGGGGAATCCCCGGGGTTATCACGCCGGAGACGTTCATCGTCGGCGTCTTGATGTGCGCCTCGTACCATATCCCCGGTGCGCCGAAGCCGAGGTGCATGTCGTTTGCCAGAATCGGCTTTCCGGTAACGGACTTTTTCCCGGAGACGAGCCAGTTGTTGCTCCCGGACCCTATCTTTTTGCCCGTAACCTCCATGGCGAGGTCAAATGTCTCGAAGAGCTTAAGACTGGATGGAAGAGAGGCTGTTCTTCCCCCCGGCATTATCGTGGGAGATCCCTCCGGATAGGCGGCCATTATTTCCACAGCCAGCTTATCCCCGACCTTGGCTCTAATCGCATCGTAGAGCATCTCGGTTCCGAAGGCCATGTTCAGATCCCAGGCCATGTAGTAGTAGGCGGCCCAGCAGTCCTCCGGCCTCCAAGGCTCCGGCTCGTAGCCCAGAATCGCAAACTCGACCGGCAGGGGTCCGTCCCGGTTTTCGAGATAGCAATTAATCCCGGCAGTAAACGCATTCATCCCGGAGTATATCTCCGGGGGCAGATCCCCATTATAGAGCTCTTCCAGGCTCTTTTTCGCCGTTATCGTCTTGAAGAGCTTGTCAATGGGAACCAGCGGCTCCCCCAGTATCTCGGAGAGCTGCCCCCTTACCACCCTCCTCACCAGGTCTATCTGGAACATCCGATCCTGGGCCATGCAGTACCCCAGGGCGAAGTAGGCGTCCTCTTCCGAATCGGCGAAGATGTGGGGCATCCCGTACGAATCCCGGACGATGCGAACCTCCGATTCAATCCCCTCGATTACCAGCTCCCCGTCGTAGTTCGGCAGCGTCGATTTCAAATATATATATCCGCCGACCAGAGCGACCACGACCACACAGAGAACGGCTGTCAGTATCCACTTGATTGCCTTCATAAAAACCTCCTGCCGTCAGAGACGGCTCCGATTTAATTCAATATTTAAATGAAATTTGAAAGGCAGGGAAATTATAACAATCCCCGGTTACAATCACAACCAGTTTTTTTGAATATTCGATGGGAAAATATCCAAAAAAATGGTATAAATATGGCGCCGAAAATAAGCTCGAATTCCCTGTAGAGATAAATATCAGGAGCGGATCGATATGAACGACGCCATAGATTTGATCAAAAGGACGAAGCTGGTACCGGTGATAAAGATCGGGGACGAAAAAGACGCCGTCCCATTGGCAAAGGCCCTCTCCTCGGGCGGGCTACCGCTTGCCGAGATCACCTTCAGGAGCGACGCCGCCGAAGAAGCGATAAGGAGTATCTCGAAGCTGGACGACTTTATCGTGGGGGCGGGGACGGTGCTCTCCGTCGAGACGGCGAAGGGGGCGATAAAGGCCGGGGCGAGGTTTATCGTCAGCCCCGGGCTCAACGACGAGGTGGTGAGGCACTGCATGAAAAAAGGCGTTCCGGTCTTTCCGGGCGTCATGACACCCACCGAGATCGGAAGGGCGATGGATCTCGGCCTCGATATATTGAAATTCTTCCCGGCGGAGGCTGCGGGCGGCGTGAAGGCGCTGAAGGCGGTGGGCGCCCCGTTCGGTGGGGTCGCCTTCGTCCCCACGGGCGGGATAAATGCTAAAAACCTCTCGGACTACCTGAAGCTCAAGAACGTCGTCGCCGTGGGCGGGAGCTGGATGGCAAAGGCTGAGGATATAGATTCGGGAAGGTTCGACGAGATAGAGAGGCTCACGAAAGAGGCGGTAGAGATTGTGAAAGGACTATCTTAATTGCTTTGGGTATCATTGTAATCCCTCAGCGGAGGGCGTGGCAATCATACGCTAACTAAAAATTCAAAAGGCGATTGCCGCGTCGCTTGCCCGTCGGTGTTGCACAACCGAGATTTTATACTGTCATTCCCGACTTGATCGGGAATCCAGCCTGTCCCCGCGTATGCGGGTGTTAATTATCAGCGCCACCCACCCGCCCAACACATAAACACCCACCGCTCTGGATTCCCGTTTTCACGGGAATGACATTCTGGGCTTTTCCGTAGCTCCTGTGTCATTTGAAAACACCACTTACGGGCAAGAACCTGTCAGTGCCACCCGAAGCAGAAGGATTTTCCACCTACCAAGACAAGACAGATACTTTACCCCCTTTTGTCAACCCACTAAAAAATCAATTCCAAGCCTACCTCTTAATCCTTCCCGACTTGTCACCTTTAAACAGGGCCATGATCTCATCTCTCGTGGAGAGATTCATGTCTCCCTCTATCGAGTGACAGAGACACGAGGCACAGACCGCGTACTCCAGGGCGTCTGCGAGGGTGGAGAAGTGGGAGAGGCCGTAGATCAGCCCCGCCGAAAAGCTGTCGCCGCCGCCCACCCTGTCCACGATGTGGGTGATGTCGAACTTTTCCGAAAAGATTGTCTCTTTACCGTCGGAGAGCATCGCCCCCCACCGGTTGTGGGAGGCGGACACGCTCTCCCTCAGCGTTATCGCGATGAGCTTCACGTTCGGGTAGCGCTCGAGGACCTCCACTGCCAGCCTCTCGTATCGCCCCTCGTCTATCTCCCCCGATCCGGGGTCGATATCGGTCCCGATCCCCAGCGACTTCTGGCAGTCCTCCTCGTTGGCTATCACTACATCGGAGAGCCTCGTCAGCCCGTCCATCACCTCGATCACGCCCTTGCTCCCGTCGACGTACTTCCAGAGCTTCGCCCGGTAGTTGAGATCGACCGAGACTACGGCCCCCGCCTTTTTCGCCGCCTCCATCGCGGCGGTCGCCCCCTCCGCGGTATTTTTGGAGAGGGCCGGGGTGATGCCGGTTATGTGGAACCAGCCGCAGCCGGAGAGCGCCTTGTCCCAGTCGATCGATCCCGGCCCCATCTCGCTTATCGCCGAGGGGAGCCTGTCGTAAATCACCCGCGAGGGGCGCTGGTTCGCCCCCTTCTCCATAAAATATATCCCCATCCGCTCGCCCGGAACAAGGACGATTTTCGACGTGTCAACGCCGTAACCCTTAAGCATCCTCAAGGCGCTTTCGGCGATTTCGTTTTTGGGAAGGAGCGTTACGAATCGGCTCTTTAATCCCTGGAGGGCGAGGCTGACCGCCACGTTCGCCTCCCCGCCGCCGAACGTCGCGTCGAGCCGGGGGGACTGAAAGAGCCTCTCGAAGCCGGGGGAGGAGAGCCTCAGCATAATTTCGCCGAAGGAGGCGTAGACTTTATCCTTTGGATTTCCCCTCTGTAATTCTGATATCGTGGCTGTCGTCATCGTTTAGTCTCCCAAAGAGTCTCTTTTTTAGAACTTATGCTTTCTTAAAAGTAGCAGAATCTCGAATTTTGTCAAGGGCGGCCCAAAGGGCCGTCGCCATTGGCGATTAGTACCCTCGACAGAATTCAATTAATCCATCGGGATTCTGCTACAATAGAAACAACGCGGGGGAAATGGTCTTCTAAGCTTCCGGGAACGATTCAACACATTTCGTTATAAAAAGTCGCCATATTTAAACAAAACGTTTAAACAAAACTCCATTTTCCCGCTGAAAAACTAAATATGTTTTAAGTACCCGAGATGTCTGAGATATTGAAAAAACTGATTTCCTCACACCTCACTCCACAAACCCGCTGGCGTCTCTAATCCCCCGATCGAGGTCGAGGCTCAAAGTCTGATCGTTTGCCCCTATCTCGATTCGCCCCGGGGGAAATTCCGCCTTTACGTACCGGTTGTCGTACCTCGGGTAATCGTTTAGTTCGACCCGCCTTCCGTTGTGCTTGAGACTACCCCGCCAGCCGAACCTGACCGCCCCGATCGACGGGGACTCATATCTAACCGAGGTTCCCTTGAAGCCAATATTAGCCCCCGAGACTATATCGATGAAGTCTCTGAAGCCGCCGTCGACCCCTTTCCTTCCCATCTCCACTACCCAGATGTTCTTCCGAGAGTCGCAGATAACCTCCTTATCTTTATCCTCCCCCTCTTTCTGCCATCGGTAACCGTTCTGGGAATATAGGGCGATGTACCCCTCCCCCTTTCTCCCGAAGATCCACCCTCCCCTTTCGGCCACCTCGTCGAACTCGTCTCTCGGAAACCAGGCGTGGGTAAAGAAGAGCTTATTGGTCATATAGAGCCCCGGCATCCTGGAGGGGTTGTAGGAGGCGATCAAAACGTTTCTTATCTGGGCGACCCTGGGGAGCGTCCCGGAGCCGACCCAGTAGCCGCCGCTGGTATCCTCCTCGTGGCCCGGGTGCGTGGTGAAGCAGACCGCCTTATCGGAGAGGGTCGCCTGCCAGATATGCTGCTGGTCGCCGCCGTACCCCTTCCTGTAGTTTTGGGCACAACTCAACATGTAATCCGGCGTCCTGTAGGTGTAGAGGTTCACCTCCTCCCTCGTGTTGCGCGACAGGTCTTTTCTCGCAATAAAGGCAAGGGCGGGAAGGAGCCTTGTTATCCTCATGAGGTTGATGAGGGGCTTGAAGTCCTTGAAGGGTTTGAAGAACTGGTTCTCCCACCAGTTGTAGGCGTCAAACATCCTCATGATCAACATAGCAGTCTTCGGGTGGTTGTATGCCTCAAGCGTCAGGAAGTGCATCCCGCTTGCGAAGTCCTTAAAATTCAGCCCCCACCTCTTCGCCTCCCCCATCTTTATCCCCATCCTCTGGCGGTTTATAACTTCATTCAAATCATTATTGGCGCTGTCGTTAGCAATATTGTAGATCGCCCTTGGGAGCCTGTATTTGTCGCCGAGGGCCAGGGAGACCGCGCTCATGTTGTCGGAGCCGGAAAATCTTCCCGTGCCGAACATCAGCTTGGAGGTGTCTGTGGTCGACTCGATCCCGGCGTTTCGCTTCTCCTCGCCGTAGCTCCTGCCGTGGCTGGAGCCGAACGCACCCTTGTGGGAGTTTAGCGCCATGTCGAGGAAGATCAGGTCGAGGACTATCTCTGCGCCCCTAACGATCACCGGGTCTTCGCAGAAGTCAATCAGGTTGGAAAGGGCGGTGATGTCCTCGTCGTAATAGATGTGGGAGAGCCACTCGGAAAAGCCGGTCTTGTAGCGGAGGTCGAGCCACCTTGTAATCCTCTTTCTCGCCTTGACCATCTTCTCCATGCCTGTCATCTTCGAGTTGGTGAAGACCGAGTCTCTGAACATCTGTCCCGCCAGGTACTCGTTTGCCGCAAACATGATGTAGTGGTTTTCCGTCCAGTAGCACATCGAGTCTATCCCCGGCTCATCTGGATAGTATTTGAAGTTGAGCAACGTCTTCTCCGCGTCTTTAACGATCTTCTCGGGCAGAAGCTTACTTCCTTTCAGCTGATAGAGGAGCCTCACGATCCCAAGCATGACGAAATCGGAGCAGTCGTAGCGCTCGTCGATGTATCGGAGCGCGGCTGTGATGAGGCCCGTGTGGACGGGGCCCTTGCCCTCCGCGATCCGGACGAGCTCGTAGTAGTACCCCTTGATGTTACCTCCGGCCGGATTCTTGAGGCAGTGATCGACCAGCGCCTTTCTCCTCTTCTTGTACGTGGGGTATGCGGGGGAGTCCGAAAACGTATCGGGCGATCCCTTCGGATAGCCCTTCGGCGGCCTCCCCACGTTTTTGAACGTAAAATCCGCCATCCCGGAGGTGTCGAAGAAATCGTGGACGAAGACCTTCTCTTCCCCTTTACCTTTTCCCGTTTTTTCAGCCATGATTAACTCCTCCCGAGCAGATTCTTGAGCTCGTTTTCCTTATCTATCATATCCGGCGTCATCTCGGCCTCCTCCCTCCTCCTGTTGAGGTGCTCCTTGATTCGGGCGTGGAGGGAGGGGGTCAGCTTATATCTGAAGGCGTTGTAGGCGGAGAGCGCCAGGAAGAGGACCGGAATCAGCGCGAAGATAAGCTTCAAGACCATGATGAACTCCGGCGTCTGGGCCTGCTCTACGAGGACTTTCTTCCCCTCGATAATCTCCTCCACCGGCTTTAAATAGCCCGCCCAGTGAATGATCTGGGCTATCAAGAAGATCGCGACGGCGGCGCTGAGCTTTCTCGCAAACATCAAGAGGCCGGAGAATATCCCCTCCCTCCTCTCGCCGGTGTAGAGCTCGTCCACGTCAGGAACGTCGGCGAAGATCGAGTAGATCATTATAACGATCCCGCCGGTTCCCAAGCCCACGAGCCCGCCGAATACGTAGATTGCCTCCTTGGGCATCTCCGGCGTTATGAAGTAACTAAAGCCCATGACCACCATCCATATGAGGGCCGATATGATGAAGCTTGTCTTCTTGCTGGTCTTCTTGCTGGCCCACGAGTAGATCGGTAAAACAAGGACCTGAAGCACCAGGATCGTCCCCAGGACATAGTCGGTCTCCCTAAGACGGTTCATATAATATTTCATGAAGTAGATGACGATGCTCATAACGGCGTCAATGGCCACAAACGAGAAGAGGTACATCAGAAGGACATTGAGAAACGTGGGAGTTTTAAAAGGCTCGATATAAGAGCGTCTGAAGTTGAAGGGGACCGGCTCCTTCTGGAACTCCTCCCTCTCCCTTGTCGTGAGGAATGTGGCGATGAAGGGAATCGCGAAAAAGAGCCCGAAGGCGACCGCCATAACGATGTATCCGGAGCGGTGATCTTCGGGAAACATATTGACGATCTCAAATGGTACGACGGCGCATATCAACGAGGACACCCCGGAGAAGATCATGCGGTATGTCGTCAGGGACGTCCGCTCGTTGTAGTCCAGCGTCAGCTCCGCCGCCAGGGCGTTGTAGGGTATCATCACCATCGTGATGACGGTGGAAAAGAAGATATAGGCGATCAGTATGTAGATAAAGCGGTGCATCTCCAGATCAAAGTCGACCGGGTACCACATCAGGAAGAAGGAGATGAAGATCAAAACGATTCCGGCCAGAAAATATGGCCTCCTCCTGCCGAACCTCGTCCTCGTCCTGTCGGAGATGTACCCCATCATCGGGTCGGACACCGCGTCCCACGCCTTGCTTATAAAAAAGGCGACGCCGGCAAGGGCGGGGGAGATAAGCATCACGTCGGTCAGATAATGGAGATAATAGATACCGATGAGCAGCATTGCGCCGCCGCCGTAGATGTCTCCCACCCCGAAGCCCAGCTTGGTAGAGAGCTTGAGCTTTTGGTCTTTGGCTGTCTCTTTCATAGTTTAATCTCCTATGATAATAGTTTATTTAAATAAGACTAAAATTGGTTATTCATCAAAACATCTGATATTCACTGGATTCCCGTTTGCACGGGAATGACGGAATAATTCATTCACCCGATGTACAAAATAATCCCGACTACTTGACAAACTCGAGGTACCTATCGTCTACAGACTCCCTTTTCCCCGTTTCCGACGAGCGGTAAAGGGCCTTAATCGCCGACAGGACCGGGAGCGTCTCCTCAACCGGTGTGAGAAACCTCTCATCCTCAACCGCCCACCTCCTGAAGCCCTCTATACTCCTGAAGAGGGCGTGGATGTTGGAGATCCCCCTGCCCGGTGGTTTTGCTTTCTTTACCTTTATCCCTTTAAACTCAACTTTGGGGGACTCCGGCCCCCTGTATGTCCCCGTGCCTTTGCTCCCGTAGACCTCGGCGGTGACCTTCTGCTCCGGGACCGCCACCATCGAGGTCGTGACGGAGATTTGCCCGCCCCCCGCGGTCTCGATTACGCCGAGCGCCGTGTCCTCAACCTCCGCGTCCGTAAAAACCTTCTTATCTACGACGCCGATGGTCGAGACCGGCCGCCCCACACAGAGGAGCATGATGTCAACGATGTGGCTCGCCTGGGTCAGGAGCGTGCCGCCGCCCGACCTCGCAAGACTCTTGTGCCAGAGGGAGTTGTGGAAATATTCTTCGCCCCGCCACCAGGGGACGTTGCACCGGCCGTAGTAAATATCCCCCAGCTCGCCGCCCTTTGCTGCCGTGACGAGGGCGTAGCAGCCGCTGTCGTAGCGGTACTGGTAGTTTATGCCCACCTTCCTCCCCGACTCCCTCGATAGTCGGCAGACCTCCAAAGCGTCATCCAACGTCGTGGCCACCGGCTTTTCGCACAGGACGTGGTGCCCCCTCGACACCGCAGACCTTATCATCCCAACGTGGAGGTCGTGGGGAGAGGCGATGTAAACCGCATCGATCTCCGTGTTTTTGAGCATCTCCTCGTAGTCGTCGAAGCTCCTCTTTATCCGAAACCTCCTGGCAAACTTGGCCGCCCGCTCCTTGTCGATATCCATGCATGCGGAGATCTCGATCCCCCTGTTCAGCTTTGCGCCCAGCGCGGTGTACCTGGCGATATCCCCGCAGCCGACCATCGCCATCTTCATCTTCTTCATAATATCACCCCTTGAGATCGATACGTTAAATCCGACAGACCCACTTCACGCCCCTCTCGATTATCTCCCGAACCTCTTTAACCTTAAAGATCGAGCCGACGTGGCCCAGCGAGAAGTAACAGATCCTCCCTTTGCCCTGCTCCTTCGTCCAGAGTACCGGCTCTGTCGAGCCGTCCACCTTGGTATTGAAGTGGACCACCACGTCCTTGTCGTACTCGTGGATGTATAGCTCGTCCCTTACGGTGAACGGGCCGATCCCCTTGAAGATTTTAGAGGTCGAATCCACCTGATTTACGGTGAACTCCGAGATCTTCCCGTGGGAGACGAAGCGGCCGCCGAGGATATCGAAATAGTCGGGAGTCTCTTTAAAGGAGGCGGACGCCGAATGGATTGCAAAGAGACCACCACCGGAAGAAACGAAATTCTTAAGCGCCTCAAGAGCATCATTGGATATATGTTTTCTGTGAAAGTAGAGGCAAACGGCATCGTAGCCGCCCCCTTTAAGAGCACCCAGGTCTTCGATGGAGGAGGTGGCTATAAACTTAATCCCATCTATACTATTTAAGACCTTTTTAAAGAGGCGCCTTGCTGAGATCGTTGGGTGAAAAATACCCGCCGAGACTATCAGAACTTTCTTTTCCATAGCTCCCTCCTCTCTATCGTTTTTTGTAATCCGTTGCCTTACATACTAATGTTATTGATATATCTTACCCTCCCTGAACTCCCGCCAAACCTCCTCGAACCAGACCTCACCGGAGGGAATCGGCCTCGCCTTGGCCAGTCTCGTTTGTCCATCGAGGTTATCGTCATATACGAACTCGACAATCGTGTCGCCGTGAGATTTATCTATATCGACCTTGATTCCCCGGCCAGCCGATTTTTTATACAAGTCCACGACATCATCGATTTGCCCCACTATGAACGAGCCGCGGGAGCCTTCCAGGGTCTTCAGGAGCTCCAGGGTTGATTTCAGAAAGGCCCGCTCCGTAAGCAACAGGTCCTCGTTCTTGAGAAAGGCGGGTATATCGCCGACACGCTCGACCCCGGCGGACTTATGCCCCACAAACATCTCTCTGTTCTCTTCAAGGGCGGACCCGATGTCATCCGCGTTTCTCACAATCCCCATGACGGCCGACATCCTCTCCTGGATTACTCTCCTCTCGGCCGCGGGATCAATCTTTTTATCGGAGGCGAGGAGGCGTTTCAGGTGCTCCAGTTTCTCGGCTGTCCTCTCCTCAATCAATGCTTGACCCCCCCTCGAATCCCCGGCGGATGCCCTCTCGGCGATCATCTGGGCGGCGCGAAGCGAGCCCACCTGCCCGGAGTTGAGGGCGCTCCCCCCCGGGCGATAGACGCCGTGGGTCCCGCAGCACTCCCCCACGGGAAAGAGGTTTTTTATGTTCGACTCCCACCATACGGAGCCGGAGAGACCCCCGTTGACGTGCTGGTGGCAGACCGCTGTCTCGACCGGCTCCATTTCAAGGTCTATCCCGTTTTCTTTGAAGAGCTTGTAGGCCGGCGGGTTCATCATCTTGAGTCTCTCCACCGGCGTTTTCCCCCGGGCGTCCGATTTCATTAGATAATCCCGGACGACCTCGGGAGCGGTGTCAACCGAAAACTCCACGTCCCCATAAACCGGGTTTTTCGTGTAGTCGAGAAAGACCCTGCGTCCCTTCGACTTTCTCTCCACGTAAACGGCGAGGTCGATGTTGGAAGAGCCGAAGTCATCTATCCTTCTCACGTCGAAGGGCCACTGGTAGCCCTTGAGAAACTGGGCCTCAAAGAGTCGTTCCGGCGTCGGGAAGCATTCGACCAGAAACTCCCTCTCGTCGCCGCCGTTTTTGTCAACGGAGAAATATCTGGGGATGGCCTGCTGGTAGCTCCCGGAGAGATTCCACCGAAATGGGGTCGATGCGATGCCGAACTGAGACTCGGCGAGATTTTGCGCCGCGGCCCCCGCCTTCAGCGCAATCCCTGTCGACCCGGTCTGCGACTCCGGGTAGACGCTCTCTTTATAGAGGGCGGCCGGCCCCCCCGTCCCGTATATGACGTATGTCGCCTCGATCAAAACAAGGCCGAAACCGCTTTCGTCAAGCCTCGCACGATCGAGGGCGATAAGCCCGCAGATCCTCTTTTTATCCCCGTCCGGGACGGTAATGAGATCGATCACCTCGAGGTTGTCCAGGATCGGGACCTCGAGCCTTCTCGCCTCGTTAAGCAGCCTCTCGTACATTGTAATCGATGTGTTCGGCCCGGCGGATGTCCCCCTAGACCTTTGGTCGTGGTCCGTCCTGTAGCCGATGTACCTGCCGAGGCGGTCGTGGGGAAAGGGGACCCCCAGCTCCACCAGGTGATAAAACTCCCTGGATGAGAGAGCAGCCTCCACAAGCGCTATGTCCCCGTGCATCCCCATCCCACTGAAGAGGTCTTTTGCCATCGAGGTCGCATCGTCCGGATAGGCGCCGTCCGGGTTGAGGCGGTAGTAAGTCTGTTTATCGGAGCCGGCGTTGGCTGAAGTCCCCCCGCCGAGCCTCTCGGTCACAATCACAACGTCCTTAACCCCGATCCGCATAAGATGCACGGCGCCGTTTAAGGCCGCCGCACCGCTCCCCACGACTGCGGCTGTGACGGCTATCGACCGAACCGATACCCCACCGATATCTATTGTCTCCTCTACCAAGCTCAAAGCCTCCTTACGTGGAACCCGCCGTCCACGTTTATAATCTCGCCGGTGGAGTAGGGGTGATACCCCTTGACGATGCCGAGGACCGCTTTCGCCACGTCCTCCGGCTTCCCCCACCTCCTTATCGGGAGGAGTCCCCCCTCGATCAGCTTGTCGTAATTGTCCCGTACGGGTTCCGTCATGTCGGTCTTGATTATACCGGGCCTCACCTCGAAGACCCGGACGTTTTGGTCTGCGAGCCTCTCTGCGAAGAGCTTTGTCATCATCGAGAGACCCGCCTTCGATATGCAGTAGTCCGCTCTGTTGACCGAGGCCGTGTAGGCGGATATGGACGATATGTTCACTATGTACCCCGGCGAATCCCCACTATCCATAGAAGATGTCAAGAAGGGCGCCAGCGCCGACGACAGGAGAAACGGGGCGACGAGGTTTATCTTGAGGAGGCTTAAGAAATCATCCTCCTTAAGATCGAGCATATCTATCCTCCCTGCGGTGGTCACGCCGGCGTTGTTTACCAGAACCTTTAGCCCGCCCCCCCAACGCTTAACCGCGCCGGCCAACTTCTTACGAGTCGTCTCCTTGGAGATATCCCCCCTCACATATACGCAGCCGCCGTCGACGCCCTTATCCCTCTGGGCATCCTTGATCTTACCAAGGAGTTCTTCCACCTCCCCCTTCCGCCTCCTGCCGCTTATGATTATCGAGAAGCCCTCCCCGGCCAGCGACAGGGCTATGGCTCTCCCGATCCCGGCGGTGCCTCCGGTAACGAGAGCCGTTGAGTCAGTGCCGCGCTTCATCCCTCTCCCCCTTTGTTTTCCTGTGATAAATAAATATAATCATCCGGTTTCCGCTTGCGAGCTTCCCACTGACAAGCAGGAGCTTGTCAGTGCCACCCAACCGCGGGAGAACATTGTGCCGTCATTACCAGAACCACTGGGAATCCATTATACTGTCATTCCCAACTTGATTGGGAATCCAGATTGATATTCACTGGATTCCCGCTTCCCAAGGGAATGACAATTTTAATCCCGCTTGCACGGGAATGACAAAATACTATTTCACTGGATTCCCGCTTTCGCGGGAATATTATACTGTCATTCCCAGCTTGACTGGGAATCCAGTTAAATATCAGTGACACCCACCCGCCCAACACACAAACACCCACACTCTGGATTCCCGTTTTCACGGGAATGGCACTTCTCCCATACACCTCCGGTCAAAATCACCTCTTCAACATAACGGTCTCCCCCTCAAGGAGCGTGCCGTCCACCTCCAGCCTCAGCTCCCTCGTCTCCCGGTGGAGGATGTTGTCCCGAAGCCAGCGGGAGGCGAAAAAACAGAGCTCGAAGGTGGAGAGGCTGATGGTGGTGATCAGCGGCCTGAAGACCCGCCTTGCGGGTGAGTTGTCAAAGCCGGTGATCGAGATATCGTCCGGCACCGAAACGCTCATTCCGCTCAACTCCGTTATCATCCTGATGGCGAAGTTGTCGTTGAAACAGATAACCGCATCGCACCCTTTATCCAGAAAGAACCTTGCGGCGGAGGTGTCCACCTCGTTTATGGATGCGACCTCGAGGATTATCCCCTCATCGACCTTACCGGCAGCCTCGATGCTCCCGGTTATGTATCCCCTGAGCCTGTCCTTGTTTACCGGGATCGTCCCGCACCCGAGGTACCCGATCCTCTCGAAGCTCCCCCCGTTCAGGTACTCTCTCAGCTTCAGCATTCCCTTGTAGTTGTTGCACGAGACGTAGTTTTCGCTCTCGATTGTCCTGTTCAAAAAGATAAAAGGAATATTCTTCGATCTCAAGAGACTGCGCTCCTCGCCGCCGATATCGCCGAAGGCGAGTACCACACCGTCGTACGGAGTCGCTTTCCCGCCGTTGAATATCTTTAAGTCGGAAAAGGTTTGGACCTCGATCGAGTACTTGTCGTTTTTGAAGGCGCTGTTCACGGCGTTTATCAGCTCGCCCATCTCGAAGAAGGGATTGAGCTCGATCTCCGACCTGTCCGGGACGACGACGACAAGGTTCACGTGGGAGCGGGAGAGAGGCTTTTTCCTCTTTAAAAGGGAGAAATTGTTTGCCCTTGCGACCTCGAGGACGCGGCCCGTGGTCTCTCTCGATATCCCCGGCTCGTTGTTCAAGACCCTCGACACGGTGCTTGGCGATACCCCGCACTCCCTCGCGATATCCCTTATGGTGAGCCTCTTTTTCGTCTTCGCCGCCTTAAACATACCGGACCACAATAAAAAACTAAATCAACAAGATCCCTTCCCGCCTACCCCCTATCGCCCTCCCAAAGTAACATTCCAATCCCCCAAACAACAACAACGACTTTTATCCGAATCTTACTCCCGCCCCTTCCTCCCACCACGATATTTCACGCAGTAGACCGGTTTTTGCTTCTTCAACAATCCCGAGCACCCCCCGCAGAGGACGCAGTGGTCGATTGCTTCCGGGGCCAGGGCCAGCTTCTCCGGGTAGAGGGGATCGGCGAGGTTCTGCCTCCCGAATCCGGCGAAATCGGTGTACCTTTTTCCGATATTCTCGGCCGCCAGCTCCCCGGATTTCTCCATGCCGGAGGAGTAGGCAGAGCCGATCACGGCAATTTCAGGGAAGGCCTCCTTTACGACCTTCGCGTACCTGAAGTGGTGGTAGAGGTTGAAGGCGCATTTCACCTCCGGCCTGGTGAGGCCCGGCGTAACAGGCGGAATCCCCGCCGAGACGTTCAGGAAATCGACCCCTGCCTTAACGATGTAAGAAAGGATATCCACCATATCGTCGAGAGCCTCTATAAGCTCATACGGGCCGCCCGTGCCGCATCCACCCCTGATCCCCTCGTAGAGGGAGACCCTCGTACCGACGACCAGCTCCCCGAAATCGGCCTTTATGCCGGAGATGATCGAGGAGAGGAGATTCGCCCTTCCACCGGCGTCTCCCCCGTATCCGTCGTCTCTTCGATTCAAAGGGCGCAAAAACTCCCCCAACAGGTAGCCGTGACACGCCTTGATGTCCACGCCGTCCGCCCCGGCACGCAGCGAAAGCCCAGCCGCCTTGAAGAAATCCTCCTTCACCCTTTCAATATCCTCAACGGTGGCCCTGGGGACGGCCTCATCGTCGTCCTCGTAGGCCTTTAACCGCTTCGAGAATTCCCCGCTCTGCCTCCCCGAGTGGGTAAGCTGAAACATGATGAGCGGCTTGTCGTTCACCTCCTTGAATGAATCGACGAGCCTCTTAAAACCGTCGTGGTTTTTTTCGTTCAGCACCAGACCGTTTCTTCTCGCCAGGTGCTCCTCGGTAATCGAAACCGCCTCGACGAAGACGATCCCCCAACCCCCCCGGGAGAGCATCCCGTAGCGCTCGACGATCTCCGGCCCCACCCCCCCGCCGTCGGCCGCGCTGTTTATCTCCATTGCCTGGGCGACGAGCCGGTTTTGGGCGACCTTTCCGGGAAAATAGTAGGCCGAATAGATAGGATCTGTATCTCGTTTTTTTGCCTTCATCTATGGATTATCAATCCTTATAATAGCCAAACAAGCTATTTTTACTATATTCATGCAAATAATGCAACAAATTTTTTGAATATCTCATGTTTTTTGTAAGAATAGTCTGCAAGAATTTTTCAATAAATCAATACAATTCTTTAATTCCTTAAAATAAGGGTAGAATTTTATCAAAAAAAATGTTAAAAACCTTGACAAAAAGTGTAAGGATATAATATTTTATTGTAAATTTTTTGTATTTTTCTGCAGTTCTTTTATCGTTTAACTTAATTAGCATTCGCAATAAAATTTAAACATAAGTCA
>CAZIWT010000006.1:0-53093 GCA_964542895.1 uncultured Thermodesulfobacteriota bacterium | reverse complement strand
TGACGTAGCAGACCAGACTCCCCGCCCCATCGTTGACGTAGACCTGTCCCGCCAGCGCGAAGAACTTCCTCCTAGCGACAAATTTGGTGTCGTTTAAAAAGACCATACTTTTCCTCAACCTATGGTAAATTTTATTAAAACTGTCTTCTTATGGCGTCCAATGCCTTTTTACCTCCCGATTTAATCTTGCCCGTCCCCTCCTTCACCCCACCCTCAACATTCTTCTTGATCTCCTTGCCCCCCTTTTCCAGCATCTTTCCCCCCCTCATGAGATGATCCTTTATCCTTTTTCCCTCGAAGCCCATCCTCGAGAAGAACGCCCTCGTCTGCGCTTCAGTCCACTTCACCGGCTGACCGGGAAGCGTCCCCGCCACGAAAGACAGCCCCTCGTTCGCCCTGACGAGAACGGGAGGAAGTCCAGCCGCCTCCTTCTCCTTGGACCTCACCTCCACCTCGCCGTCGAGGCAGGCAAGCTCCGTCTTCTTCTGCTGCTCGTCGTAGGAGACGCCGAAGTCGGTACCCCTGACGCCGATGGCGGCGTTTTCCGTCTCGATTACGAACTCCGACCTCTTGTTGACAAATGGAGACACCACCGCCCTCACCTTCCCGTAGGCCAGCTCGAACAGGTTGGTCGACCTCCTCGTAATCTCGGCCGTCCCCATCCCCCTGATTATTACGTGGCTCGCCGACCCCACCTTGAGTACGCTCCCGTCGGGGAGAAAAAGCTCCGCCGTCGCCCCCCTCTCCGTCATTATCTCGTCCCCCTCCTTGACGGTCATATCCCCAGCGAGGGGAATCCATTCACCGCTCCCGACTGTTTTTATCACCACCGTTCCTTCGGCAAAGACGACATCGGCCGAGTCGCCTCCACCCACAAGGAGGAAATATAGACCTGCGGCGACGGCAAAAGCTGTGATCGAGAGGAAAAACAACCTGGTAAAAAAGATCCTGATTTTCGACTTCTTCTTTTTCTTCTTGGCCATCTCAGTATTCCCCCGTTTATTTTTCCGCATTATAGCACACCCTTCACTATTTCAATGTGCTTTATTACAAAAGTGAAAAATATAGGCGATTTTCTCATCCACAAGCCCCGGTTGTCAAAGCCCCTATTTTAGGATATAATCGAAAAACCGAAAAACAGAAAAAAAGTGATGGAATTAAAAGACATCGACAAGAAGACGGCGAACCTCCCCAACAGCCCCGGCGTCTACCTGATGAAAAACAGCGCCGAAAAGGTCATATACGTGGGCAAGGCGAGGGAGCTTAAAAAACGGGTCTCCTCCTACTTCAGGGACGTGGAGAAGAAGGACCCGAAGACCAGGCATCTGATCAAAAGCATCTCCGACTTCGACTTCATCGTGACAGACAACGAGGTGGAGGCACTCTTAACCGAAAGGACGCTGATCAAGGAGCACCGCCCCAGGTACAACGTCGACCTCAAGGACGACAAGAACTACCTCTGCCTCAGGATCGATCTTGACGAAGACTTCCCGCGCTTTACCTTCGTGAGAAACATCAAGCGGGACGGCGCCCGCTACTTCGGCCCCTACACGGACGCCAAGGCGATCCGCCAGAGCCTAAAGTGGCTGTCGGCGGCATTCCGGCTCAGGCAGTGTACCGACCACAAGTTCAACAACAGGTCCCGCCCCTGCATCTACTACGAGATCAACCAGTGCAGCGGCCCGTGCCTCAACCTGATATCCAAGGAGGAGTACTCCAAGGGGGTCGACGAGGTGGTGATGTTTTTGAGCGGCAGGGGAGACGATCTGATAAAGAGGCTTACCGCCGAGATGGAGCTACACTCAGAGGAGATGAAGTTCGAGGAGGCCGCCCTCTACCGCGACAGGATAGCGTCGATTATGAGGATCATGGAGACCCAGAAGGTCGTCACCAAGGACTTTGTCGACAGGGACGTCATCGGCATCAACAGGGAGGGTCTGAGCATCGGGTTTTCGGTGCTCCTAATCCGGGGCGGAAGGCTTATGGGAAGCTGGTATCGCCTCTTCAGAAACGTCCTCGACGAAGACCCGGAGGCGATCCAGAGCTTCATCGAGCAGTACTACAGCGGCGAGCGCTACGTGCCAGACGAGATACTCCTTCCCATCGAGGTGGTCGACAGGGAGCTTCTCCTCAAATGGCTCGGGGAGAGGGGCAAGGTCGAGCTTCTAGTCCCGAAGAGGGGAAAGCTCCGGGCCCTCGTTACAATGGCCTTAAAAAACGCCGAGACCTCGTTTCTTGAGTGGAAGAAGAGCAGCGAGAGCAGGATCGAGGCGCTTCAGTCACTGAAGGAGCGCCTGGGCCTTCCCGCCTTCCCCAAGAGGATGGAGTGCTTCGACATCTCCAACGTCAAGGGGACCCTATCCGTCGGCTCCATGGCGGTCTTCACCGACGGGGAGCCGGATAGAAACCAGTACCGCCACTACAAGATAAAGGGGGTCCCGGCGGCCAACGACTACGCCATGATCGAGGAGGTACTTACGAGGAGGATAAAGAGGCTCGACGATGAAAACCGCCCCGACCTGATCCTCATCGACGGGGGGAAGGGACACCTGAACATCGCCGCGGAGGTTCTGAGGGAGCTTGACGCATCCGACATCCCCCTCGCCGCCATAGCCAAGGGCAAAAAGGGGGGAGAGGCCGTGGGGAGGGGCAAATCGGACAGGGTCTTTTTGAGGGGGAGGAAAAATCCGATAGTTGTCAAGGGGAGCTCGCTCTCCCTCTTTCTCCTCATGCAGATCAGGGACGAGGCGCACAGGTTCGCCGTCGAATACCACAGGAAGCTGAGGAAAAAGAAGGGCGTCAGGTCGGCCCTTGACGAGATCGAGGGTGTGGGGGATAAGAGAAAGAAGGCCCTCTTGAAGCATTTTCAGAGGGTCGGCGACATAAAGGAGGCCACGGTCGAGGAGCTCTCGGCCGTTGACGGAATATCTCCCGCCGTCGCCCTGTCCATAAATCACTATTTCAAAGATCAACGTGAAAACGGGGAGGACTGATTCAAATATCGACGATTATTTCATTTAAGCAATTTTCTATTGAATTTGTTAAAATTATAGGTTATTATTTTCGCATAATCTTCACCAACCGATAAAAGGAGGTGGTGTAATGGCCGGAATAACGATGAAGGAGATACTGGAGGGAAACGCCAAGAAGTTCGCCAAAAAAAACGCTTTGTTGAGAAAGGTTGGAAATAGATGGATAGGAATTACTTACAGGGATCTGCTCTCTCAGGTGAAGGATTTCGGCGCGGGCTTAATCAACATGGGGATGAAAAAAGGGGACAGAATCGCCCTCCTCAGCCACAACTGCCCCGAATGGGTTGTTTCATATCTCGCTATAGTAATCAATAACGGTATTGTAGTCCCAATCGATAAGGAACTCAAGGCCCAGGAGTTGAGACATATTCTCGAAGACAGCGGCTCAAAATTCGTCATCGTAACCGAGGAGCTGCTGCCCAAGATCGAGGAGATACATCAATCCCTCTCAAGCCTTAAAAAGATAATCCTGATAACGGATATATCGAAGGATATCACAGTCCCCGACGAAATCAAGGATGACATGAAAAAGATAGAGAGGGCATGGCAGTCTCTGATCGCAAAGATTAAAGAGGAATATGAATCGGAGATAAAGAAGATCGAAGATCTCTGGCTCTCTCTGGACAAAAGATTAAGGGACGCCAAAATAAAGAAGGACAGCCTCGTCATCGAAAAGAGAAACCGCTTTCTGGATTTCACCAAGGGGCTCTACGAGGGCACCGACGCAACAACCGATGTAATCCACTACGAGAACCTGTTCGGCAACGATGATTTTGCAGAAAACGAGATGGGACATGAAGACACCATCGCCATCCTGTATACATCCGGCACCACGGGAAAATCGAAAGGAGTGATGCTTACCAACGAGAACATCATAACGAATTTCAACGGCGTTAAAGAGCTGATGAAGGTTAACGACAGTATCCGTACCCTCTCTGTCCTCCCGATAAACCACGTCTACGAATCGACCTGCGGTGTGTTGATCCCCATCTTTCTGGGCGGAACCGTCGCATTCGCCGAGTCTCTATTGAAGGTGGCCCAGAATCTCAACGAGGTAAAGCCGAATTTTTTCCTGGGCGTCCCCGCACTCTACCAGGCACTCTACACCAGGATGAGCCAAAAGGTAAACTCCTCCATCGCCGGAAGGGTAATGAACTCCAACGCCCTGACGAGGAAGGTAATCCAGAGAAAGATCAGAAAAGAGTTAGGTGGAAGCAGCATTACATTCATCAGCGGGGGTGGCCCCTTGGATCCCTTCCTCCAAGAGGGTTTGAGGAAGCTCGGTCTCAACATCTTCAACGGCTACGGGATCACCGAGACCGCACCCCTCGTTGCGGTAAACAGCATCGTCGGGGGAGACAGGCTCGGTTCCGTTGGAAAGGTCATGCCCGGCGTCGATATAAAGATAGAGAATCCAAACGAAAACGGCGAGGGGGAGATTCTGATAAAGGGGCCGAATGTCATGAAAGGATATTACAACAATACCAAGGCCACAGATGAGGTCCTGACGGACGGGTGGTACCACTCCGAAGATCTGGGATACCTTGACGAAGACAATTTTCTGTTCGTCCTAGGAAGGGTCAAGAACCTGATCGTCACCGGAAAGGGTAAAAACATCTACCCCGAAGAGGTGGAAGGTGAGCTTGAGCGGAGTCCTTTTATAGAGGAGGCTATGGTCTACGCCCACAAACTCGGCACCACCGATGAGGAGGTCAGGGCGGTCGTCTATTTAAACCAGGATATCCTGGAGGCCCATGCGGTGCAGTTGGGGAAAAAGGAACTTGAAAAGGCCGAAATACACACCCTGATCCGGGACGAGATAAAAAGATGCTGCAGCAACCTGGCGGACTACAAGCGGGTCAAGGAGTTCATGATAAGGGACGAGGAGTTCCCGAAGACCTCGACCAGAAAGATAAAGCGATACGCCGTAGAGGAAGTCATCAAGGTAAATTGAAACACCCGCTTCTCCTCATCGCTTCAGCCCTGGCCCTTGGGATCGGCCTGGGCGCATACATAAAACCAGATAGACTTCCGCTGCTTGTCATTGCCGGCCTCTTACTGATAACGCCGTCACTGATAAGGGGGGGCCGCATTAGATTTCTCGCAAAGGGCCGCACCCACATTTCTAATAGAAATATTTCGGCCCACAATATCTCGGCCCACCATTTCTTTCTTGGATTGATAAGCCTTCTGTTCTTGACGGTCGGTATGCTCCTGATATCTCCCGTCGTGAATCCAAAAACGGGCCCCGACCATATATCCAATTTTAAATCGAACGAATACCGGACAATTAAAGGCACAATCTGCCGGACTCCCAACTTCTCTTCAGAATCCACACAAATTGTCTTGGACGATTTGATGACGGTTAAGGGGGGAAAATGGATTGACGTCAAGGGGAGGCTCAGGCTTACAATTAACGGGCGTATCGATGGCATCGGATACGGCGACGTAATCTTTTTCAAGGGGAGAATAAGGAGGCCGAGAAACTTCAACAACCCCGGCGGATTCGATTACGAGTTCTACCTCAAGAGGAGGGGCATATCCTCTATCTCATATTTAAAAGGTCAAGAATACCTTTTCGTCTCGGGAAACGTCTCACACCCGACCATAAAGAAGATCGAAGAGATAAGGCGGGAGATAAGAAATTTCATAGACACGGCCGTCTCTCAACCGGAGGGGGCGATCTTAAAAGCGCTGATACTGGGGGAGAGGTCGGACATCCCGGAGGACCTCTACGACTCCTACCGGCGAACGGGGATGGCCCATATTCTCGCCATCTCAGGGATGCACATCGGGATACTATTCATCATCTCCTTCTCCATCCTGTATTTTACTTTTGTAAGGATCCCGCGCCTCGCCCTTGTCTTTCCCGTAAAGACATTCGCCCTTCTCATTTCTCTGCTGCCCATCTTTTCATACACGGTACTTTCGGGACTCAGGATCACCGCCTTGAGATCGACCATTATGATCACCGCGTACGTCGTATCCGTCGTGATCGGGAGGGACCGGGACCTGTTGAACACCCTCTCCCTGGCGGCGCTCGTGATACTGTTCGTATCCCCGGC
The DNA here is from genome assembly GCA_964542895.1 of uncultured Thermodesulfobacteriota bacterium. GTDB lineage: Bacteria > Desulfobacterota > Zymogenia > Zymogenales > Zymogenaceae > Zymogenus. Next base: position 46,996 of record CAZIWT010000006.1, on the reverse strand, counting down.
GTCCCTCTTCGATCCGGCCTTTCAGCTTTCTTTCACGGCGGTCCTCTCCATCATCCTGATCTATCCTCTTCTGACCGATCCGGTCAAAAACAGGATATACGTCGACGACGGCTCGGCCCCTACCCTCGGAAGGCGCCTGTTGCTTCGGGCCTACCAGTTTGCGGCGGTGTCGGTCTCCGCTCTTATCGGGATTCTCCCCATCTCCGCCCACTATTTTTACACGGCAAGCCCCCTCTCGATCCTCATGAACTTCGCCGTCGTCCCCCTCCTCGGTTTTTTCGCCGTGCCGATCTCCCTTGTCTCGATCCCCCTTATCTTCATTTCGGGAGATGCCGCTGGCTTACTTCTCGATGGAGCTGCCGGGGCCGTTTCTCTCTCAAACCGAATAGTAAGCTGCACAGACTCTCTCTTCCCGGGGGGATTTACGGTAGTCCCGCCGAGGCTCCCGGAGATGGCGCTTTACTACCTCATCATCGTTGTTCTGATATTTTACGCCAACGAGTACAGGAGAAGGGGCGAACCGCCGAGTCAGGCGGTTAAATCCCGACTCAAGGTTGTACTCGCCATCCTGATGTCCGCCCTTGTCTTGCTCCTCTCGTATCAGGCCCTGAACCGCTACCACCCAAAGAGACTCTCGGTCACATTTATCAACGTAGGCCAGGGCGATTCCACCTTAATAAGGTTTCCAGGCGGGAGGACGATGCTCGTCGACGCCGGGGGATTTTACGGCGGCGGCTTCGATACGGGAAGGTCGATCATTGCCCCCTGCCTCCTGTACGAGAGTGTTAGGAAGATCGACTACCTTGTCCTGACACATCCGGAATTCGATCACTACGGGGGTTTCGAATATATTTTAGGAAATTTCGATGTGGGCGAGTTCTGGGTCACCGAGACCGGTGTGGAATCGGAGGAGATCGAGCATCTTAAAGCCATCTCCAAGACGAGGGATATACCGATGGTCACGATATCGAACGATACCCAGGACCTTACGATCAAAGACGCCGTCGTCGAGTTCCTGCACCCGCCGCCCGGCCTTCAAACAGAAGGAGAAGCGAAATCCGGTTTTTGCGAAAACCTAAACAACACCTCCATCGTATTTCGTATAAAATATGGCAAATTCACCCTTCTGATGACCGGAGACATCGAGGCCGAGGCGGAATCACTCCTTATAACAAAAAACAGGGTTCTGAAATCCCTCGTCCTAAAAAGCCCCCACCACGGATCTGACACATCGAGCGGCAGCCGATTTTTAGAAAAGGTCGGGCCCAAAGCCGTTGTGATCATGTGCGGGGAAAAAGAGCGGTTCGGCTTTCCCAAAGACGAGACGCTTGAAAGATACAGGGATATCGGGGTCGTTGTCTTTCGTACCGACGTCGACGGTGCTGTGATTATAAAGAGCGACGGCGGCGGCTTCGAGATCGAATCTGTCAAAGGCGGGAGCTATCTCTGGAGATCACCTTAGAATTACAATCTAAGATGGGAGAAAAAATCAAGGGTAAAATCAATGAAAATCGTTATAATACTTATTGTTTTATTATTGATTCTATTACTACTAAACCTCCTTTTGGGACTTATACTCTCTATTTTGATCTCACGTCCCAAGAACAAGACCTATCTCGATCAATATTTTTTCACCCCCTTCGAGACCTGCGTCCCGTGGGAAAACGTAGCCTTTAAAACGGAGGACGGGTTGACCCTCAGGGGATGGCTGCTTCCGGGGCGGGACAACCGGGCGGTTATCGGCCTCTGCGGGCGGATGGGGACAAAGTCCGACCTGCTGGGCGTGGGGAGCTGCCTGAACAGGGCAGGATACAACGTGCTCCTTTTCGACTACAGGGGCTGCGGGGAGAGCGACCCCTCCACCATGAGCATGGGACAGATTGAGACGACGGACGTCAGGGCCGCGGTCGACTTCATTGCTGAAAAGATCCCAAATGCCAAAATAGGTATCATTGGCTTTTCGATGGGGGCGTCACTGGGGATTTGCCACGCATCTGTGGACGGGAGGATAACGGCGGTCGTCTGCGACTCACCCTTCACCTCGTCCGAGGATCTCATCCTGAACAGGGTGAGGAGATTCTTTCCCCTCCCCCTCTTTCTCTTGAGGCTTTCGACGAGGATATTCACGAAGCTCCTATTCAACTACGACAACCGGGGGCTCGACGTCAAAGGCTCAGTAAAAAACCTTTCTCTTAAAAGCCTCCTCGTCGTTGTAAGCGAAAAAGACGGCGTCATTCCGCCCTCCCAGCAGAGGGAGCTCTTCGGCGCTGCCCCCCTCCCGAAAGAGGTCTGGGAGCTCCAAGAGGCCGACCACTGCGGCGCCTATTTCCTCAACAGAGGCGATTATGTCAAGAGGATTATATCATTTTTCGACGACGCCTTGTCATAAAGAATCCCTATATGCTTTTAAAAGAGCAAAATGACTTAATGAAAGACATCACTAAAAATGGCTTGAGTTCAACGAAATTTTAGAGTAATCTGATTTTCCCCAGAGCCTATTGCTTCCTCAAATATATGATGGAGTCAATCATGTCTAAAATAGCAAGGAGTACGAAAAAACACGGGGAAAGGAGGAGTGGGCCGATTGCCCCCCCTCAAGTTAACTATAGCCATCTTGTTTTTTTTTCTCTCTCATCGCAGTCTTCATCGGATTAGCATACGCCCGGCCGCTCGGTTTTATGATAGTGTTTTACGGCAAAGACAACGGTTCAAACTCAACGGAGGGAACAAAGCACAAAGTAATCATAACCAGAAAGGATATGGCCGGAAAAGATATCGAGATTGTGATGAACGCGGGCGAACGGTTCTATCACGAGCATCGGGCATTCCTCTGGTTCTCGTTTCCGGTCACGCCCCAGATCGCCGTCTGGGTCGATGACACAAGCGGAAACTTTGTAGACACCCTTTACGTTACCTTCAAGGGGGCGAAGGGTGAATTTAGGGGGTTCGGAACAAAAGAGGTAAGGAGAAAGGAGGCGCTCCCCCTCTGGAGCCACAGGAGGGGGATAAGGGAGAGGGACGGCCTCTTCATGCCGTCAAGGGAAAATCCGCTGCCTGACGCGGTAACGGGGGCCTCGCCTATGGGCGGATTTCGCCTCAAGACGAAGGTGCCAAAGGACCTCGAGGAGTTTACAATTTTCATCGAGGTAAACGTGGGGTTCGATTTTAACTGTTACTATGCAGAGGGCCTGAATCCGGGCGATCTGGGATACAACACCGGACACTCGGGCCAGCCGGCCGTTGTATACTCGGTAAAGATAAATCTCGGCGACGGTGTCAAAAGATACTACCCAAAGCTCGTCGGCCACTCCAGTCCCACCGGTGAGGACGGGAAGCTCTCTGCCGACACGTCCAACCTCGACACCGCCCTTGAGATTATAGATGAAGTTGTCATCGAGATAAAATGATATGACATATTGAAAGGCGAATAAGATGGGCGATCCGTTTAAAGACAAGGTGGCGGTCGTTACCGGGGCCGCCTCAGGCATCGGTAGGGCGCTCTCCCATGAGCTGGGGAGGATGGGGGCGGTGGTGGTTGCGGCGGACATCAATTTCGATGGGGCAAAGGAGACCGCATCATCGTTAAAGGAGATGGGGTCAGTGGCAGCGGTGAAAAAGGTCGACGTCACGAAGCACGATCAGGTAAAGAGGCTCATCAACGATGTGGTCAAGGAGCTGGGGAGGATCGATTACATCTTCAACAACGCTGGGATTGCCATGCTGGGGGAGACAAGGGACATGGATATCTCCCGTTGGAGACAGATCATCGATGTCAACCTGATGGGGGTCCTCCACGGAACCGTAGAGGCATACCCGGTAATGGTTAAACAGGGATCGGGGCACATCGTCAACACCGCCTCCCTGGCGGGCCTGGTCCCGGTCCCCACCGAGACCGCCTACGTCACGACAAAGTTCGCCGTTGTTGGTCTCTCCACGTCTCTCAGGGCCGAGGGAAAGGGCCTCGGCGTCAAGGTAAGCGTCGTCTGCCCCGGTTTCGTCGACACGGCGATAATAAGGGGGTTTACCCCGGTCAATATTCGAAAAGAGGATCACCTTGAGAAGATGCCCCACACCATGGACGTAAACAAGGCCGCGAGAAAAATATTGAAGAGGGTCGGGCGAAACCGCTCGATAATCCTGATAGGGACCGACGCCCACATCCTCTATTTTATCCAGCGCTACTTTCCCTTTGTCCTCAAGCCCCTATATCAAATAATGATCAAGTTCCTCAGGTCGACGAGGATCGAGGATTGAGGGGGTCGGTTTAGATATTCACTTGGCAGAGATGAATTTTAAGGTGTCCTCTTCTTGACATACAATACCAATAAAAATTCAATAAAAACGGGGGGATGAAATGTCCCCCCTGTAAATATTTTGATATTGTAAACCCGTTCTCTTTGAAAATCCGCCTCTCCAAATACGCCCTTAGAGCTGTAGAGGGCTTGGGTATACGAGGGCCTCCATTTTCATCCTTCATTGCAAGAAGCACTACAAGGAGACATTGGGGCCCCCCAAACCAGAGCGACGAGCAACTGACTCAAACCCTAAAGCCCCATCTTCCGGGCGATTATCTCCTTCATTATCTCGGTGGTGCCGCCGATGATGCTCAAGGATCGGACGTCCGTGTACATCCGGGCGATCTCGTATTCCGCCATGTAGCCGTACCCCCCGTAGATCTGGGTCGCGTCGTAGCCTATTTTGGTTACCATCTCCCCTATGGACGCCTTCACCATCGATATCTCCTTGACGACGTTCCCACCCTTGGCGAACCTGTCCGCACACTGATACGCAAGCGCCCGGTTCAGCTCGATCGCCGTGGCCATGTCGACGAGCCTGTGTCGTATGGCCTGGAACTTCGATATCGGCCTTCCGAAGGCGGTCCGCTCCCGGGCATAGTCTATCGTCTTTTCGAGGATATACTGGGCCGCCCCGAGGCCCTCCACGCTCAGTATCAAGCGCTCCAGCTGGAGGTTGTTCATCAGGGCGTAGAATCCCCTCCCCTCCTCTCCCAGGAGGTTCTCTTCTGTCAGCTTTACGTCCTCCAGGAATATCTCGGCGGTGTCCGACTCGTGGCAACCTATCTTTTCGAGCTTTTGAGACGACAGACCGGGTGTGCCCCTCTCCACCACAAAAAGCGAAACCCCCCGGTAGGGGGGGTCCGCCTTTTTATCGGTTTTTGCCGCGACTATTATTATATCCGCGTAGTGGCCGTTGGTTATGAAGGTCTTCTGGCCGTTGAGGACGTAATCGCTCCCCTTCTTTTCCACCCATGTGGTGATTCCCGCGACGTCCGATCCGGCTCCGGGGTCGGTTATCGCTATGGCGCATACCGACTCCCCGGCGATACAGGGGGAAAGCCAACGTTTTTTCTGCTCGTCCGTCCCCAGGTCGTTGATATACGTTGTGGACATATCGTTGTGAACGCCCACCGACACCGCAAAGCCGAGACACCCCGACTTTCCCATCTCCTCGGCCATGACTACGCGAAACAGGTCGTCCACCCCCAGCCCGCCGTAATCGGGGTCGTAGCAGAAGCCGAGAAAGCCCATCTTTCCCATCTCCCGCCAGATCGACCTCGGTATCTCCCTCTTCTCCTCCCACTCGAGGATGAAGGGTTTTACCCTTTCAGCCAAGAATTTACTCAGCTGATCCCTGAACTGCTCGTGTTCTCCGCTGAATATGTCATACTCCATAGTTCACTCAGTCACTTCTGTTCTTTCAATTATCACTTTTACACCCATATCTCACGCCGCAACTGCAGATCGTAAAAATCCGCACGGACGGCTTAAAAGGTGCTCTACAGGCACCTTGGTTAAACTTCCGCAGAGCCCCTCGATCCCAACCCCTTTTATCGCAGCTTCACCTTATCCGCTATATCTTCGTCAGCGCCGCGCCGCTCACGAATAGTACGATCGCGGTTATAAAAATTCCCGCTATCCCCATCAGCGTCCCGACGACCTTCATCCCCGGGGATTTCTCCTTTATCCTGATGATCGAAACAATCGAGTAGAGAATCAGAATCAGGATAATCCCGCTCAGGATGAGAAGAGGCAGTGCGTGGCCGATCTTGTTGAAGATCAAGATCGCCACTACGGGAAGCAAGGGGGAGAGTAGGCTTATCAAAAACGTAGTCTTTTTCTTCATCTCTATTCCTCCACCTTCGGCTTCAACTCATCGCCGCTGAAGTGCGAGAGCTTCTCGATAATCTCGATAAAGGTCTTCGCCGCCGGAACCAGCTCATCAAACAGAACCTTGTCTTTGTTGTCGGCGTCCACCAGCAGGTAGCTGGGCCCGCTTATGTAGTGAATTACCGGTATTCCCAACCTGTGGGGGAACCTCCCCTCACCCGGCGGGTCCTCGCCCAAAGCGTCGATCGCTATCACGGCGGACCTCGTTAGGTTGTTGTCTCTCAGGGCCTCCCCTATCGCATCCTTCATATGATCGTTGTTGTCGATGAATATCCCCCTGAGCTGGGGCTTTCCGGTGTAGTTATAATCCCCGTTCTTGTCCTCGACAAACTCCTTTGCGGCGACGTGCTCTATGTTGAGGTTCATGACGGTCCTGTCGGCGATATCCTCCCTGTGATTTTCAAGCCAGGTCTCTATCCCCTCCGAGCCGTAGAAGTGTCCCGCCGATGCCAGAAAGACCATCGTCTTCTCCCGCTCCTCCACCGGAACTTGAGAGAAGTACTTAGCCAGAGCGAGGACCATGGAGATACCGGTGCCGTCCTCTATGTATCCCTTGAACGGCGAGTCGTGGTGGGAGGTAATGAGGACAATCTCGTCCGACTTTCCCGGAAGTATACCGTGGACGTTGTGCATAACTCCAGGGGCCCTGGTCCCTGTCTGAATCAATGTGCCGTTAAGGCTCCCCGCAGCCAGCATCCCTTTCAGCCTCGCCCCGTCGTCCCTTCCCACGTAAAGGGCGGGTAAATCCTTCATCACACCGTCATAGGGGCCGTAGTGGGTGACCACGTTGGCGGGCTGATCCTTCAATATCCAGACCACCGCCAACGCACCGCTTTTTTTGGCGAGCTCGTAGGCGCTCTTGGACGTGTCCTTGTCAACGTTCCAGTTCTTCCTCACCCAGCAGGCAGGCTGAGCCGCCCACCATTTGTAGGTGTCCTCCGGGTCGTATAGGTAGTAACCCTTAAGCAGCATCAGAGGCAGGAGCGGAAGAGTCGCGAACTCCATATCTATGACCGCGATCTTTCCCGCCACGTCGATCGTGTTGAAATCCTCCTCGGAGCCGCTATTCACGTAAACCAGCTCGGCGCTTAAACCCTTTTTCGGCGTGAAGCCGGTATTGAGCGTATAGAAGGTCGGTATCTCCTCCTCCCCGCCTTCCGTCTGGACCTTAAGGGACCAATCCTTGGCGCGCCAGACGGTGATTTTTACCGGCTCCTTACTGACGTTTTCAAGGCCGAATTCCTGAAACTTCCTGTATACGAAGTCCTCACCGGCGTGCCCCCCCGGCTCGCCCGGCCTCCTGTTGTCGAACCTGCAGAATTCGTCCAGCCATCCAACAATCTCGTCCTGCGTCGGCACCTTTGAATTATCGACGGCAAAAAGCGCCGTGGACAATAATAACATCAATACCGCCGACAGGTAGATTAACATCTTGAGTTTAGACATAGGCATCCCCCTAATTATTTTTTCTCGACATAGTATAGCACAATTCGAACTGCATATACAGGCTATTTGGAGGCGAAAAACTCCAGCCGAACGCGAAACTTCGACCCCGACCTCCCCTCTATCCCCTCTGAGGATAACATCCTCTCCTTCATCTCGACCCCGTTTCCGCCCCCGAATCCCACGAGGTCTCCGTCTTTCCCCACCACCCTATGGCACGGAACGAACGGGGCGAACGGGTTTCTCGCCATGGCCGATCCCACCGCCCTCGCCCCTCCGTGGCTTCCAGCGGCCTGTGCCACTTTTCCGTAGTTCATCACCCTTCCCCGATCGATTCCCCTCACGACCTCGTAGACCCTCACGAAGAACGGGGAAATTCCTGAATAGTCGAGCGAGAATTTCGTCAGGTCAACCGCCCCGCCACCGAAAAACCTCCTCATCGCCTCCTCGATCTCACCGCCTGAATCGACCTCCCCCGCTTCAAGTGTCTCCGTTCCCATGTACGATTTCAGCCTCTTTTCAACATCCCCTCTATCCTGGCGGGGGAGCACGCTCAACATTATCCCCGCCCCGGAGGAGACAACCCCCATCCATCCGAAAGGCGTTAAAAAAATCTCGACATTTTTAATATCTTTCATTTTTTTCTCCAGATCAACTCCCAATTTTCAGTTTTTCCTTTATCGGTTTCGCTATCCCCTTCAGCTCCCGTGATCCCATAAGATACGTCACGGCCGTATAAACGAGAACGCCCACGACTATCGCCGCGGTGATAAAGATAAGCTTGCTTAATATTTGCCCCTTAAGCTCCCAGTCAAAGAAGGAGGCCACGAACATGGAGGATGCCCCCATGGCGGTGCACGCAATCGTTGTCTTTACGAGGGAGACGAAAAGACGCCTCAATCTCAGTCTCCCCTCCCTCCTCCTAAAGACGTAAAGGAGCAAAAAGGCGTTGAGAAACGCGGCGACCGACACCGCCAGGGCAAGACCGCCGTGCCTCAACGGCCCCATTAAGAGGAAACACAGGACGATATTCAGGGCGATCGACACCGCCCCGATCTTGACCGGCGTCGCCGTATCCTTTAGGGCGTAAAATCCGTTGGCCATAACCCTGACACCGCTGACCGCCGGAAGCCCGATCGAGAAGTAAAGGAGGGCCTCCGCCGTCGATACAACCGACGAGTAGTCGAACTCGCCCCTGTAAAACAGCAGGCTGATTATCGGCACCCGGAGAACGATAAGTCCCACCGCCGCGGGTATCGTTATAAAGAGGGCTATCGAGAGGGAATCGGTAAACGTCTCCTTCAGCTCGTCGATCCTGCCGGTGGCCGCCATCTTGGACATGCTGGGCAGCACCGCGGTTCCTATCGCCACGGCGAATATCCCCAGCGGGAACTGGGCGAGCCTGTCGGCGTAGTAGAGATACGAGACGCTCCCCGGCTCCAGCATGGAGGCCAGAAGCCTTATGACCACAACGTTCAGCTGATAGATCGATGCGCCAAACACCGCCGGCAGCATCAGCTTCAGGATCATCTTGACCGCGGGATGGCTGTAATTGAGGCTTAGCCTGAAGGTCACTCCCCTCCTGATGAGCGGGCCGACCTGAAGCAGAACCTGGAGCAGACCGCCGATTATCACCCCCCAGGCCAGCCCGACGATTGGCCTTTTCATCAGGGGGCTTATCAAAAACATCGACCCTATCATGGCCACGTTGAGTAAAATCGGTGCGGAGGCGGGGGCGAGAAAGTGCCCCATGCTGTTCAAGACCCCCATCGCCAGGGCGGTGAGGGAGACAAACAGGATGTAGGGAAACATTATTCTGGTTAAGTCAACCGTAAGCTCCCACTTTAAGGGATCCCCCTTGAAGCCGGGCGCGAAGAGAAATACTATCTCTGGGGAAAATACTATCCCGATTAGGATTATGACGACCAGCACGATGCTGAGGATAGTCATGGTGATCCTCGCCACCCTGAAGGCCTCGTCCCTCCCCCTGTTTACGAGGTAGTCCGTGAAGACCGGGACGAAGGAGACCGTCATAGTTCCCTCGGCGAAGAGCCTCCTTAATAGGTTCGGGATCGTGAAGGCGACGAAGAACGCGTCGGCGGCGTTTCCGGTCCCGAAGAAGAAGGCCGTGACCATATCCCGCACGAATCCAAGGATTCTGCTCCCCAGGGTCGCCGTACCAACGACTCCCGCGGCCCTGACTATCCGGGAGTTTTCACCGTCCCCTTTTAATTTTTCAGCGCTCTCTTCCACGTTTTTTCTTGACAAAACAAAAACTATCGTTTATTCTATGAAATTAAATCTCTTATTCTCAATAAGATGGAGGTAAAAAGAGCTTGGCTATTCATAAATCCGCCCTCAAGAGGATGCGTCAGAGCGAAAAGCGCAGAATCAAAAACAGGCATGTAAAAAGCACCATGAAGGGTTACATAAAGAAGTTTCTGAAATCGATCGATGAAAAAAACCTCGATGAGGCAAAGGATAATCTGCACATCGCAATAGTCTCGATCGACAAGGCCGTCTCAAAGGGCGTGATCCACAAGGGGAACGCTTCGAGGAAGATATCCCGTCTCCAGAGGAAATTTAACTCCCTCGGGGATTCCGCCGCATAACCGTGCCGTCCGTTCATATCTCAATTGTCTGTTGCCCTCTTCATTGGTAGTTGTCAAAACCGTTTTGATGATTGACGGGCCGTTAGTTCATATCCCAAATGTCCGTGGCCTTATTTTAGTTCCCTGTAATTAAGACAGGCCGTTGATTGGGCCGCCTCTTCAAATCCTTATTTTCCGTGGCCTCATTCACCGGTCGCTGTCAATGCCGTCTCTCCGATCAAAGGGCCGTCCGCTTATTTTTTAGATCATCCAGGGTATCTTTTGGTTTCGGCGCTGAATAGAGACGGGCGACAATTGACCGGCATTTTAAACAGGCCGTCCCTTCAGCTCCCGAGTTGATGCGGCTTCCTTCGATCTCTCCTGCAAACGCTACCTCGCCGCCTAACCGGGCCCTCAGTCTATTTAAAACCATCCAAGACCCGTTTCGGGATCAGCCCGCACAAATCATAAAGCGACATCGAAACGACAGCCTAAAAATCAACGCATCACCGACGTAATATCGAGAACCATCTTGTCGATGACCATCTTCTCTTTGAGGGAGCCGCTCTTCAAAAGCCTGTCCGTCTCGAAGAGCTTCTTCAATATCTCCCGAAACGACTCGTTGGATATCCTGTTTATCTGATCGACATATTTCCCAAGCGCAAAAGATGGTATCTTCAAAGCCCCGGCGGCGCTCCGTGCGCTCTCCCCCCCGTCCACCGCGACCTTCAGGCTCCAGAGCCTGACGAAATGCCACCTTATTATCCCCAGGAGCTCGACCGGTTTTGCTCCGCCCAGAAGCATCTTCTCTATCATCTTTATGGCGCCCCCCGCGTCCCCCAGCGACAGGGCGTCCGACATCTCGAAGACGGAGTGAACCTTGAGGTCGGGAATCATATTCTCCACATCCTCAAACGTAAGCCTCTGGTCATCCCCGAGAAATACGATCAGCTTTTCTACCACGGCCGAGGCCGCCGACAGGTCGCCCCCCAGAAAATCGATGATCGTGTCGAGGACCTCCGGGTCGGCCGTCTTCCCCTCGTCGCGTAACCTCCTGACGACCCAATTTTTTACCTCCCCCTCTTTCATCTTCTCGAAGGTGGCAACGGCCGACGAATTGAGCAGTCCCTTGAGCTTCCCCGGGGGCATCTTCAGCGGGGACTTGCTCCTCTGCTCCGCAAAGCCCTTTGCCGAGACAAAGAGGATCGTAGAGTCGTTCGGATCATCTACGTAGGATACGAGGATGTCAACATCATTTTTGGCGAGCCTCTCGGCGTTCCTGACAACCAGGGTCTTCTTCGACCCGCCGGCAATAAGCATCGGGAGCGTCATGGCGCTGTTTACGATCTCCACCATCGGGTCTTCTCCGCCGTAGAAGGTTTCGTGCATCAGCCCCCCTCCCGCCCCCTCCCCGTGGACGGCCCTCTTTATCTTCCCCTCGTACTCCCTTATCAGGTGCTCGTCCTCACCGTAAAAAAAATAGACGGGATGAAACCTCCCGTCTTTCAGGTCTTTATCTATTTCCCTGTAACTGTTGTAGATCTTCGTCATTTTGCAAAGCCGGAATATGCTATCGGTCGGCTATCGGTCGGCTGTCGGCCGGCCGATAAGGAGTCTATTGGAAAGCCCTCAAACATACAAACCCTGAAAGATTTAGGCAAATCACTAATCACCAATCACCAATCAACATTACACCTCAAAACGGCCTCCTTGACACCCCCCCACAACCCACACCCCCCCATCCCCTCAACTCACTTGGCCACCACGATATTGACCAGCTTTTCGGGAACCACGATCATCTTCTTTATCTCCGCATCGTCGGTGTACCTTTTCACCTTTTCATCCATGAGGGCCTTCTCCTTCACCTTTTCCTCGGAGATTCCCGCGCCCACGACAAGCCTGCTTCTTACCTTGCCGTTTATCTGAACCACTATGGTAATCTCCTCCTCCCGGGCGAGCTCCTCGTCGTAGACTGGCCACGGGACATTGACGACGCTCGGCTCGTTTCCCACTGCCTCCCAGAGCTCCTCCGCAATGTGGGGCACGGCGGGAGAGAGGAGAAGTATCGCGGCCTCTGCCGACTCCCTGAAGACAAGGGCGTCCGAATCGCTCAAGTTCCTCTCGTCTCCTATCTTCGAGGCGAAAGTGTACATCTCGTTTACCAGCTCCATCACCGAGGCGATTGCGGTGTTGAAGTGAAACCTGTTGTCGATATCCTCCGTCACCTTCCTTATAGTCTGGTGCATCTTTCTTTGCAAATTTCTGCCGGCGTCGGATAGCTCCTCCCCGTCCTTCTTGGATGCCGATTTCGCCCCCTCTACGATGTCGAGGTTTTCCATTACAATCCGCCAGAGCCTCCCCAGAAACCTGAACGATCCCTCGACCCCCTGATCGCTCCACTCGAGCTCCTTTTCCGGCGGCGAGGCGAAGAGGACGAAGAGCCTCGTGGTATCGGCACCGTACTTATTTATCATATCGGCCGGGTCTACAACGTTCCCCTTGGACTTGCTCATCTTGGCGCCGTCTTTAATTACCATCCCCTGGGTGAGAAGCCTGGTGAACGGCTCCTTGTATTTCACCAGGCCGAACCTCTTCATAACCCGGCTGTAGAACCTCGAGTAGAGGAGGTGCAGGATTGCGTGCTCTATACCGCCGATGTACTGGTCCACCGGGAGCCAGTAGTCCACCCTCTTTTTATCGACCATCCCCAACTCGTAGCCGGGGGAGGAAAACCTGGCGTAGTACCAGGAGGACTCCACAAAGGTATCCATCGTGTCGGTCTCCCGCCTCGCCTCCCCGCCGCAGGAGGGGCACTCGACCTTGAAAAAATCGTCGTAGTCGCTTAAGGGTGACCCTCCCCCCTCCTTGAGGTTGACTTCCGTGGGGAGAACGACCGGGAGGTCCTCCTCCGGGACCGGAACCACGCCGCACTCCTTGCAGTAGATTATCGGGATCGGCGCCCCCCAGTAGCGCTGGCGCGATATCCCCCAATCGCGAAGCCTGTAGTTTACGGTTTTTTTACCCAGGCCCATCTTCTCGAGGTCGGCCACGATGTCGTCCATCGCCTTTCTGTTTTCGGTGCCGTTGAACTTGTCCGAGTTTATCAATATCCCGTCGTCGATGTAAGCCTCCTCCAACTCGTCGCCTTTAAGCTCCACGTCTTCGGGAGTGATGACGACGATTATCGGGAGATCGTACTTCTTGGCAAACTCGAAGTCGCGCTGGTCGTGGGCGGGAACCGCCATGACCGCCCCGGTGCCGTACTCCATAAGTGCGAAGTTTGCGGCGTAGATCGGCATCCTCGCCCCGGTGAAGGGATTCTTGCAGTACGCCCCCACAAACACCCCCTCCTTCTCGTAGTCCTCGGACGACCGCTTTATCTTGTCGGTAACGAGCATCCTGTCCACAAAATCCCTGACGCTCTTCTCCTCCGGAGTCCCCTTGGAGAGGGCTGTGGTCAGGGGGTGCTCCGGCGCAAGGACCATGAACGTTGCGCCGAATACCGTGTCCTGCCTGGTCGTGAAGACGCCTATGTCGTCGTAGCCCTCCACCACCTTATCGAGGGGGAATCTTATCTCGGCCCCGTAGCTTTTACCTATCCAGTTTTTCTGCATGGCTATCACCCGCTCGGGCCAATCGTCGACCATATTGTCGAGCTCGTCCAAGAGATCGTCCGCAAACTCGGTTATCTTGAAGAACCAGCCGTTTATCTCTTTTTGAGCGACTTCCTCGTCACAGCGCCAGCACCGCCCGGAAATGACCTGCTCGTTGGCGAGGACCGTCTGGCACGACTCGCACCAGTTGACGAAGGACTTCTTCTGGTAGGCGAGTCCCTCCTCGAACATCTTTACGAAGAGCCACTGCTCCCAGCGGTAGTATTCCGGGTCGCAGGTGGCGAGCTCCCTGTCCCAGTCGTAGGAAAATCCCATCTCCTTGAGCTGCTTCTTCATGTAGTCGATATTCCCGTAGGTGTACTTGGCGGGATGAACCCCGCTCTCGATGGCGGCGTTCTCCGCCGGCATCCCGAAGGCGTCCCACCCCATCGGGTGCATGACGTTCAGACCCTTCATCATCTTGTAACGGGCGACGAGGTCTGTGATCGTGTAGTTCCTCACGTGGCCCATATGGATCTTCCCCGAGGGATAGGGAAACATCTCGAGGATATAGTACTTCTCCCTCTTCTCGTCCCTCTTTACCTTGAAGACCTCGTTCTCCTCCCAGTATCTCTGCCAGCGGGATTCGATCTCTGTGGGGGTATATTTTTTTGTCTCTGCCATACGAGCTCTCTCAATTCTCCAATTTAAAATTTTAATAAAATCGCCCGGCTGCCGTTACCCGCTCCCAAACGAAGCTTCCTTAAAAAGTTTATCTCCGCTAAAATATCTTGTCTATCATATATTCGCGATTTGTGCAAGGATAATATTTTTGTCGACCCGGCCAATACAAAAGGGGCTCGGAGAATAGCCCCCAAGCCCCCTTTTGAGCCGCCGTTTTATCCCTACCTTATAACCTTCCTCTTCTCCCCCATCGGCGTCAGCACGAACCTGCAAATATCGTCCCCCTTGCTGACACAGAGCTCCTCCTCACACTCGTATTCCACGTCCAACGCCCCCGATATCGCCCCCGCCGCTATTCCCGCAGACATGAAGCAGGTTACCACTCCCGGACTCTTATCGCCGAGAAGCTCCTTGTACCCCTCCGACTCCCACGTGTTCGGGTACTCCAGGGCCGCCACGCCCGTCTTCTCGTCGTATTCCACCTTGGTTATCTTTCCCCATCCCAGCGATTGACTGAGATTTACATGCTGCTTGAACTGCTCTATCCCCCCGTTGAAGATAGGCTTCAACCTCTCCGCCCCGAGCTTTCCGGATGAATACCCCACCTCATATATCTGGCGCTTCGCGACAGGGCCCAATATTGTCTCCATCCTCTCAAAGATGTTGGTAAAAAGGGCGTTTGAAAAGAGAATAAAGCGTCTGTTCAATCCCCAGATCTCCTCGTCCTCGTTCACCTGAAACATTCCTGCACCCACAGGCTTGTCACTCATTTTGTCCTCCCTACATAATTGATATACAAAATATAGATTAAGACCTCCAACCCTCTGAAGACTTTTTTAAAGCAGACTACACCTATCTCTCTCCCGCTTTTCAAATCTAATCTTTTATATTATCAACCTAACTTCGAAAACAGATTGCCGACAAACCTCTTTACCACCTCGAAAATAACGGCAAGGCCGATGTTCATAAACCTGAAGCCGGACCTGGCCACGGGCCACTTTATCTCCCCCTCGCCACAGACGATCCCGATATCGTCAAGGTCTATCCCCCTCTCGGTCATTATCCGATCCGCCTCGATTTCATCGACGCCGCCCCTCCCCTCATCGTAAATCTCGTCTATATACGACATGAGCCTCACATCCCTCTCGAGGCGTCCCTTGACGTCGAGATATGTCTCCCGATCTATATGGCCGCTCTTCAGCTTCAGTTCGTTCATCCTCGCCCCGGATGTGTACGTTGCCGAAACTATCTCGTCTCTCGTGAGCCACCTCGTCTCGTAGTTGAGCATATATTTCCACGAGGGGGCGCTCAGCGCCTTAACGTGCTCGGAAAAACTCCTGAAGAATATCCTGTAGCCGTGCCTCTCCGGCCTCTCGAAGGCGATGCTCCCCGGGTCGACAAAGGGGGCCAGCGGCGATATGAAGGGGGAGAGCCTCTTCCCGAACCTCTCCATCAACTGCCCGCCGTACTCCACCGTCTCCATGACCGACTTCTCGTCCTGTCCGGGGATCCCTATCATAAAGAAGACGTCGAACTTCCCGGCGCCGTTCTTCAACGCCCAGCCTATGCTGTCCTCCATCGCGCCGCTTCCGTAGTTTTTGCCGGAGAGCTTTCTGACCGCGTCGTCGTGGGTCTCCGGGGATATCTCGTAGTTGACGTTCGGAAAGGCGGTCGAGATCCTATCGAAAAAATCCTCCGGCGCGGGATTGAAGAGCTCGAAGACCATCTGGTTTTTTACCTTCCACCTGCCTGTCTTTCTTACAAGCCTTTCCACGTAGTCGGTTCCCGGCTGGAGGAGATCCCCCACCACGAATATCGGGGCGGACGTGAAGCGGGACAGCGATAAAATATCCCGTGCGACGAGCTCCGGGTCCCTGAAGGCGACAGCCCTCCTCCCCAGGAATTTTCTCATCGCGAAGTTCGATCCCCCGCAGATAACGCAGTTCTCCCGGCACCCCCTGCAGGTCACCATCATGGTTATCGGGTAGCTCCACCAGTCGTAGATGGGGGTCATCCCCTTTATATCGAAATACTTGATCGATTTCCTGAAGAGGGTGAGGTAGTTGTTGGAAAAATCGTTCAGGCTCTCCTCCACGATTAGCTCGTCATTGACCCTGATGTCGTTTCCGTTCACCCATGTAAGGTTCGGGATGTCGTCAAGCCCCCCGGCGGCTCCTTCTTCGTTTTTAATCGACCGCATGAGGGAGAGGAGCGCCCTCTCGGTAGAGTCGCCCCTCACCACGAAATCGACGTAAGGATACTCGATGATCTCCTCGTGAAAATAGGTGGACGAATAGCCCCCAAATATCACCGGCACCTCGGGATGAAGCTCTTTCAACAGCCTTGCCAGCTCCACCGCCCCGTGGGCGTGGGGGAGCCAGTGGAGGGAGATCCCGAAGGCCCTCGCCCTGAGCCGTGAGAGGAACTCCCTTACGTCGAAATCATCTCTGGTCAGCATCAGGTAGGCGAGGTTTACGATCCTTACCGAAACACCGTTTCTGGAAAGGTGCTCCGAGATCGACGAAAATCCTATCGGGTACATCTCGAAGGCGGGCGTCGATGGCACTACGTCGCTTATCGGCCCGAAGAGGATCTTCCTCTTCCTGAAGTCGAAGACGCTGGGGGGGTGGATCAGAACAAGGTCCGCCTTTGGAGATGGGAGTCTATACATGGGTCTTTAGGTCGAGATAAGAGATCCAACTAAACATCGGTGGAAATGGAGCCTGTTAAATCGATTAGATATCAAATCAACAAATCAAAACGCAAATCAAACCGCCCCGCCCACCTTTTTTCATTATCCCACAGGGAAGGGTAAAAGACAATTAAAATGGAAATCATTTAAGACTATTTACACAAAAAACTTGCTAAAACCGATCAAAAAAATATATAATGCCAATTCATCAATTCGCCACTTTGCCACTTAGATATTTCGCCGCCATTTCAGGGGGAGATTTTTGAAACACCACTTCATCGACGTGGAAAGCCACATCCAGAGCCCTATACGCAGGCTCAATCCGAAGGCGAAGATTATTACGCTGACCGCAATCGTGCTCGTTATAGTTACAACCCCCCCGACGGAGACGGTGTCATTCTTCCTCTACCTGACAATCGCCCTTGCCATGATTCTCGTCTCCCAAATCCCCATAACCTTCTTCATCAAAAGGCTGGCTCTGGTCCTCCCCTTTATCGCCGTGGCGGTGTTCGCGGCGCCGATCGTCAAGGGGGGCGATACAATACTCACGGTTCCGATCGGTTTTACGGCAATAGATGTCTCCGAAAAGGGGGCCCTGATCCTCTTTAACGTCACCGCCAAATCAATCCTCTCGGTCCTTTTCTTGAGCTTTCTGATATCCACCACCCCCTTTTCCGACGTCATCGTGGCCTTGAAGGAGCTGAGGTTTCCACACTTCCTGTCGGACGCCCTCTCTTTTATGTACCACTACATCTTCATCCTCATCGACGAGGCGGAAAAGATATCCAGGGCCCGGGACGCCCGCCTCTACGGCGGGAGGTGGATATGGCACTCCAACATCATCGGGTATATTATCGGCGCCATCTTCGTCAGGAGCATGGAGCGGGGGGAGAGGACCTTCCTCGCGATGAAGGCGAGGGGCTACGACACGGGCCTTACAACAAGACAAACGGGAAAACTCATGCCAAAGGATTATTTCTTCATCATTTTCGTCCTCTTGACAACGATCGTCATAAGGATCAACGGGGCCTTTGGGATACCGCCGATATGAAGTCACCAAAACAAAATTCGACCGACGGCGAGACAAAGGGGAGAGGGATGGGGCTATCGAGAGACGGTTACGACATTGTCATCGAGGACGTATCATATACATATCCGGACGGGACCGACGCCCTTTTTGGGATAAACCTTGCCGTCAAGCGAAAGGAGTCGGTGGCAATCCTGGGGAGAAACGGCGCCGGAAAATCGACCCTCCTCCACACGCTCCCCGGCCTCATCATGCCAAAGGGGAAGGTAGAGATCTCCGGCATTAGTCTCACTGAGAAGAGCGTCCGCGACGTCAGGAAGAAGATCGGCATAGTCTTTCAGAATCCGGAGGATCAGCTCTTCTGCCCCACCGTCTACGAGGACGTGGCCTTCGGGCCGAACAACATGGGGCTTGACGAAGATGAGATAGAGCGGAGGGTAAGGGGGGCGATCTCCGCCATGGGGCTTTCCGGCCTTGAAGATCGCTCCGCCCATCACCTGAGTCACGGTGAAAAGAAGCGGGCCGCCATCGCCACGATCCTGTCGATGGAGCCTGACATCATAGCCTTCGACGAGCCCGCCGCAAACCTCGACCCGGAGGGAGTCCACAGCCTCAAGAAGATCATAAACAATATCGACAAGACCAAGCTCATCATCACCCACGACGTCAAACTCGCATCCGACCTCGCCACGAGGGCGGTGGTGATGGAGAACGGCAGGATCGTTACCGATACATCTATAAAGGAGCTGTTGTCGGACTTGAAGCGATTGAGGGAGATGAAGCTCTTTTTTGATTGATATTTCGATTGACCGTTGGAAAAATGATATATTGATATCACATATATTCGGCCGTTCTTGATTTTGAACTGATAGGGGGATCGAGATCTTAGCCGCCGACAATGATGAAGCCGTGTAAAAGGCCGCTCCGACTTTATCTTGGTAACTTGCCGGTATGACTAACCACATACATTGCGGGGAGGTAGATCGATGCCGAAGACAAAGATCGTATATCACGACAGGTACCTCACGGACTACCCAACGGCCTCAGTGGAGGTGCCGGAGAGGGTAAAGTCGATACACAAGGAGCTCTCCGCCCACGGCTACAAGTTCGTTACGCCGAAGCCCGCCATTGATGCGGACATCCTGTTGGTTCACAAGATGCGCCTTATCGAGTCGGAAAAGAGGGACAAAGAGCGCTACGAGACGGCCCTTTTGTCCGCCGGGGGCGCCATCGCCGCATCGGAGATCGCCATCGAGGGAACGCCCGCCTTCGGCCTTATCCGACCCCCGGGCCACCACGCGAGCCCGGACAGCAACTGGGGCTTCTGCTTCTTCAACAACACCGCCATATCCGTCGAAAAACTCATCGTTCAGAAGAAGATAGAGCGGGCGCTGATACTCGACATCGACCTCCACTTCGGCGACGGCACCGACAACTTCTTCAAGGGACGCGACGACGTCACGGTCGTCAACGTCCAGTCCAACTACGCCCTGGAGTTTCTTGCCATGACAAAGGAGGGACTCGAAAAGTCCGCCCCCTACGACATCGTCTGCGTCAGCGCCGGCTTCGACAGGTACGTCAAGGACTGGGGCGGAACTCTCGACACCAAGGACTACAGGACCATCGGGGAGCTGGTGAAGGAGTATTCGGAGAAGCACGCGAAAGGGCGTCGCTACGCCCTCCTCGAGGGGGGATACTATATAAAAGACCTGGGGATAAACGCGAGGAATCTCATCGAGGGGATGGAGTAGTCGGGGATAGATAACTAATATTTTAAAGACGTGTAATCGAGATACATTGGCAAAGAAGAGAGAAAACCGGTACAGCTATTTTGACCTGCTGATGGACGTTATAAGGGAGAGGAGCTTCGAGAGGGGGGTTAGGGCCCACGACCTGAAGCTCCAGGCGATGAGGGAGCGTCCCGTCCCGAAGCGGGGAACCTGGGGAATAAAAGAGGACGGCTCCGAGATGACGAGAGCCGACTACGACAGGGAGTTAAAGTCCTTCAAGACGAGGCTCCCGGAGATCCTCTTTCCGGGGCCGGATACCGAGTTTACCGTCGAAGACGAGGGGGGCAAACCCACCTCGATTGAAGGACTTATCGATGCGAGGGCGAACGGCCTCCTTACATTCAGGTCTAAGATCGAATCTCCCTTCGAGACAAACAACACGGTCAGGGCGCACATCTATCCCGAGAGGACAAAAAAGGGGAGGAAACGACTTGACAAGGCGGTCATAATACTTACTAACTTGAGGGCGGAGGAGCGGGCCTTCGCCACGATGGGAAGGCTCCTCAACAAATTCGGGTACACCGCCATCGAGATGGTTCACCCCTACCACGGAAAGCGCCACGACCCGACCGACACGGAGATGGTCCCGGGGGAGAGGCTCTTTTCCGCAAACATGCACGAGACCCTCTACTCCTTCAGCCAGGGGATCTCCGACATCCTGGGGGGGCTCCTCTATCTCATCAAAAGCGGATTTACGAGGATAGGGGTGATCGGCGCGAGCATTGGCTCCACTTTTACCATAATGTCGGTCGCCTACGCCTTTGAGTACAGGGAGTTTTTATCCAGGGAGGACCCGGAGCTTGTCAAAGACATCCCGGAGTCGATCTTTAAGGCCGCAATCATAAATCTCTCCGGGGGATTTTTGAGAGACTTCATCATGGACCCGGACAACATCGAGGCGAACTACGTAAGGGCGGGGCTTGTGGAGGACCTCAAAATAACCGGCATGGATGTGGAGAGGCTCTGGCCCGTGGTCGATCCGATGAAGTTCGTAAACAAGATAAACATCCCGGTGCTTGCGGTCAAAGCGAGACAGGACCCGGTCCTCCTCTACCGCTACTCGAGCAAGCAGCGGGAGTTCTTCACCAAAAACGAGGTGGGCGGGAAAAACTTCAGGGAGATATACATGCCGTTTCCGGCGGGACACTACAGCGCTGCCTACTTCCCGCCCAAGATGACGATAGGCATATCCAACCTCCTGTTTATCTTGAAGCACGTTTAGTCAATATCTAAACCGAGAGAGATTTCGCCCCGCCTAATTTTTCCCCGCAGACAAGGTGATCTTTACGATCTCAACGTCCGTCAGAACCCTTATGGGAGGCCCCCACGTCCCGGCGCCGCTGCTCACGTAGGCGTGCATATCCCCCACCCTTCCGTACCCGTAGCTCAGCTTGAAGATCGAGTCGGTGACGAGGTTGAAGGGAAAAAACTGGCCGTTGTGCGTGTGACCGAAGAGTGCCAGGTCGACGCCCAGCGCTGCGAACCTGTCGAGGTAGACGGGGGTGTGCGTCATAAGGACGGTCGGGAGACTTTCATCCCCTTTGCCGATAATCTCCCTCAAGGTCTTATCGCCCCTCTCCCTCCTGCCCCAACCGTCGGAGTAGTCGTCAAGCCCCACGATATTGACGACCCCGGGGACGGTCACAGCTTTGTCCCTCAGGACCCTGATATCGGCGGCTTCCATGAATCGGGTCGATCTATCCGGCCCGTTGTAGAACTCGTGGTTTCCGAGAACCGCGAAGGTCCCGTATTTGGCATCTAAGGTCGAGAGCGTATCCTTCAGGTGAAAAAGCCCCTCCACCTCCTCGTCGAAGAGGTCCCCCCCGATCAGGACGATGTCGGGATTCTCCCCGTTTACGAGCTCAACTATATCCCTGAGCCGATCTTCGCCTATCAACCTCCCGAGGTGTATGTCCGACACGAAGACGATGCTCAGCGGATTTGAATCGACCGTAAGCCCGTCCACCGCGAGATCGAGCCTTCTAACCTTGACGTCCTTCGAGTGGAGGTATCCCGCTAATATCACGGTGGACACCGCCATAAATATCAACACAAAGAGCGTCCTCCCAATGACGGGCTGGTTCCTGTAAAAAACCTCCGGGATGTATGAGAAGATATAGTTGAAAAACCTCACGAGATCGACGGCGAGCCCTATCAGGAAGAAGTAAACCACCGCCCCGAGCCACAGGGAGCCTATCCAGCTTAAAATGGGTGATACGTCATTTTCCGCCATCCTCCTTATAAAGAAGCCGGCCGGAAATGTCAGGGACACGGCCGCGAAAAGGAGAACATATATCAAAAATTGAGTCCCTTTGAGCTGGAGCGCCAGGTTCCCCTTCAAGAGGACGTAGAAGTTCATTGAGAAATAGACTCCCAAGAATATCGTCAGGAAGATGATAAAGGACTTCAGGTCATCCACAAGCTTTTCCCCCCGGTTTTATATTACAATCCTTTATTATAATATGAAGACGTCGAATTGTGAAGAATATTGCGCAGATTTTTTTGCTCACTATTTTAAGCGACTTCGTTAAAAAAAAGTTTAGAATATTTTGAAAAGTCTTGACAATCTTAGATTTATTCACTATTATCTTTTTAACAAAACAATTCAGTTCTCCGATCCTTCACACCTAAGGGGGGGCTGTCGTGATCTGGGTCCGTTATAATGCGGAGCCATCATGATGGAAGCGTTTATAAGGGGGCGGCTGAAATAATCGCCTCCCTTTATTGAAGCTTATACCCAAAGACCTACGGTGGAAGGACGATAAGGTACGGTTGGAAACGGCCGTGCCCCCCGTGCTTGGAAAGGAGAATAGTTGTGGGAAACCACGCTTCCACGTACCGCACGGTACGTTTTTTTTTGAACAGCTGTGTGGTGGATTAAATTTCATTGATCCGTCCGCACTTTTCAATAAAAAGATGCAGCTCCTTTCTCCCTCCAAAATCGGGCAATTTCTAAACTCATTTTATGGAGGTATGTTGTGAAAAAGAAAAGGCTTTTATCTATCTTGACCATCTCGGCCATGGTTTGCTTCATGGCGTTTGCCGGTATCGCTTTTTCAGCCGAGACCCTGATCCTTGCAAGCACCACCAGCACCGACAACACGGGACTCTTCGGCCTCATTCATCCTGACTTCACCAAGAAAACCGGTATAAGGGTATACGTAATCGCCGTCGGCACCGGAAAGGCGCTCGAGATCGCCAGAAACGGCGACGCCGATGTCGTCATGGTCCACGCCAGGAAACTTGAGGACAAGTTCATTGCGGACGGATACGGAGTGAACAGAAGAGATGTTATGTACAACGACTTCGTTATCGTCGGCCCGAAGGACGACCCGGCCGGGATCAAGGGGATGAAGTCCCCCACGGAGGCCTTCAAGAAGATCGCGGAATCTAACGTCGTCTTCGTATCGAGGGGCGACAACTCCGGCACGAACGTCAAGGAGCTCACCATCTGGGGTCTCTCAGGGGTCAATCCTAAAGGCCAGAAGTGGTATATGGAGACCGGGCGGGGCATGGCGGACACCCTCATTATGATGAACGACATCGAGAAGGCCTACACCCTCTGTGACCGGGCGACGTATAACTCCTTTACCGCGGACGGGAAGATCGATTTCCCGGTTATGGTCGAGGGTGATCCGATCCTGTTTAATCCCTACGGAGTCATCGCCGTTAACCCGAAGACCTACCCCCACGTAAATTACGACGGAGCCATGAAGTACATCAAGTGGATCACCTCGAAGGAGGTACAGAAGATGATAGGCAACTTCAAGGATTCAAACGGCAACGACCTTTTTGTGCCGGACGCCAAGTAGTCTTGTTTAGCGGGTAACGAGCAGTGCGCTCATTCCTCAAAGGAAGTTAATGGATTACATTCTAAACGGGCTCAAACATGCGATTGTCCTGATCTTCTCTTTTGACAGGGAAGTATTTGAAATTGTTGGGCTTTCGCTCTACTGCTCAAGCATAGCCACGCTGTTATCATCCGTTTGCGGCGTCCCTTCCGGATACATTATCGGAACCAAGTCTTTTCGGGGAAAGGGCGCCCTCGTTACCCTCTTTAACACCCTTATGGCTCTTCCAACCGTTGTGGTGGGTCTCTTCTGCTACTCGTTCTTGTCCCATCGAGGCCCCCTCGGCTTTATACACCTCCTCTTTACTCCCTGGGCCATCATCATAGGCGAGGTCATATTGGCATACCCGATTGTTACCTCCATCTCAATCTCCGTAACCCAGGGAATCGATCCGAAGATCAGGGAAACGTCCCTCACCCTCGGAGCGTCCCCCTTTCAATCGGTCAGATCCGTCCTCTTCGAGGGGAGAATCGGTTATCTCGCCGCCGTCGTCGCCGGCTTCGGGAGGGTTGTGGCGGAGGTG
Source organism: uncultured Thermodesulfobacteriota bacterium (assembly GCA_964542895.1). Lineage (GTDB taxonomy): Bacteria > Desulfobacterota > Zymogenia > Zymogenales > Zymogenaceae > Zymogenus. Next base: position 22,614 of record CAZIWT010000006.1, on the reverse strand, counting down.
GGCGCCGCCATGATGCTCGGGGGCAATATCAAGGGACTAACGAGGACCATCCCCACCGCCATCGCTCTTGAGACGAGCAAGGGGGAGTTCGCCTTCGGACTGGCGCTCGGGATCATCCTCCTCTCCCTATCCTTTGCTGTCAACATATTTCTCTACAGACTACGAGGAAGGGGAGGTAAATAGAGAGCCTTATGCCGATTATAGAAGTCAAAAATATCACCAAGGCCTACAACGGACACAAGGTCCTCGACATCGACCACTATGAGTTCGAGAGGGGGGGGATATACGCGTTTGTGGGCCCCAACGGATCGGGCAAGACCACCTTCTTTCGGATCCTCTCGCTTCTCGAGCAGCCTACGACCGGAACTATCAAGATCGACGGGAAGGGGGTTACCGCCACAGATCCCCATACCACGAGAAAGAGAATAGTCCTCGTCCACCAGGAGCCTGTGATGTTTGACACATCGGTCAAAAAAAACGTCGCCCTTGGCCTTTCCTACAGGGGGATGCCCAGGAGGGAGGCTTTAGACAGGATACGTGAAGCCCTCGAGATGGTCGGCATGTCCGACTTTTCGAGGAGACACGCGAAGAATCTCTCCGGGGGCGAGACCAAGCGTGTCGCGATCGCCCGGGGAATCGCCATCCGCCCCGAGGTGCTGGTCCTCGACGAGCCGACCGCCAACGTGGACGTGCTGAACATCGTAAAGATTGAGGAGATCATCGACAACATAAACAGGAAATACAACACCACAATCATCTTTTCCACCCACAACATAAGTCAGGCGTACCGCCTGTCGAGCAAAGTCCTTACCCTGATGAGCGGAAGGCCGAGCAGGGAGCCGGTCAAGAACTTCTTTTCGGGAAGATGCAAAAAGATCGGCGACGAGCCTGTTTTCAACACAGGCCGAGTCGACATCAAGCTTCCGAAGCTCGATGAAGGGGCGGATTATGCCTCTATCGATCCGAAGGAGATAATAATATCAAAAGACCGAATATCCTCCAGCGCCAGGAATCAGTTCTCGGGCGAGATCACGGAAATAAGGAAGGACGGCGAGATAATAGGTCTCTCAGTTGACGCAGGGGAGATCTTCCACGTGGACGTCACCCGGCTTTCCTTTTCCGAAATGGGACTCAACATCGGAGGCAAAGTTTTTATTGCCTTTAAAGCTTCTTCTGTGGTATTATATTAAGTTACCCTTTTTGAGATATTGATATTATATCATCAACGGACTATCACCCACGAACGGCCAAAGGCAATGAGAAAGTCCTTTCTAAAATTGATGCCCCCGGTGGAGTTTCGCAAAATCCTGATGGATTTCGAGGGGAAAACCGACCCGGAGACCATTCCAACCACAGACGCCCTTGGAAGGATTCCCGCGTCTGATATTCCTTCTCCGATCGATCTCCCCGACTTCAGGCGCTCCATCGTTGACGGCTACGGGGTTGTCTCGAAGGACACCCACGGGGCCTCATCCTCCATCCCCTGCTACCTGAAGCTCGTGGGGGAGATTCCGGTGGGGCCGGCTCCTGAAGGGGCGGCGTTGAAAATTTCGCCAGGGGAGGCTGCAAAGGTGGTCACCGGGGGGATGTTACCTGTGGGGGCGGACGGCGCGGTCATGGTGGAGTACACCGACCTCATCGACGATACCACCCTCGAGGTGAGAAGGGGTATTTCCAACCTCGAAAATATCGTCATGCCCGGAGAAGACCTGAAGAGGGGCGACCTTATCGCAAGGGGGTGTATACCCCTTCGATATTTCGACATCGGTGCCCTGACCGGCGTCGGGATAACCCGGATCGATGTCTTCAAGAAGCCGATGGTGTCTATCTTTTCCACGGGCGACGAGGTGGTGGAACCGATGGATACCCCGAAGCCGGGACAGATCAGGGACGTAAACAAATACGCCCTCGCAGCCGGGGTCTCCGAGGCCGGGGGAATCCCCTTAATTATGGAAAACGTTGGCGACGACCCCTCTTCCCTGAAGGAGGCTTTGAAGAGGGGCACAGAGACCTCCGATATGGTCATCCTCTCGGGGGGGAGCTCGGTGGGCAACATGGATTTTACCCTCTCGGCGATCGACGAGATTGCCAAAGGCAAGGGGTCGGACTCCCCCGGTGTCCTTGTCCACGGGGTGTCGATAAGGCCCGGAAAGCCGACCATATACGGAATCGTCGACAATGTCCCGATATTCGGGCTTTCCGGGCATCCGGTCGGCGCCCTGATCGTCTTTCTCCTCTTTGTCGCGCCGACCATAAGGCTGATCGGCGGATTTGCCGATCCCCCGGCCAAATCTCATATCGTCGAGGCGAAGATAGATAGGAGCGTCTCCGGGGCGCCGGGGCGCGATTACTATATCCCGGTGAAGGTCGCGCCCTCGGCGGACGGCGCCCTACCCGTTGCGACTCCCCTTCTTGGAAAGTCGGGGATGATCTCGATCATGACCGGTTGCACTGGGCTCATCTGCATCCCCTCCATGAAGGAGGGTATCGCCAAGGGAGAGACGGTAAGCGTATCGCTTCTGTGAAATAAATTTTGTGAGATCAATTTTGTGAGCGCAAATGAACAGGACTGCGAGAAATATATATCTGAAAAAGAGATCGCTCGATGAGGCGGTCTCCATCCTGTATAAGAATTTCGACATCGAAGGCTACATAGGTAACGAGGTAATAAAGAGCACCGAGGCGCTGGGCAGGGTGACGGCCGAGACCGTCTTTGCCGCCCAGTCCTCCCCAAACTACCACTCCGCCGCCATGGACGGGATAGCCGTCTCGGCGAAAGACACCTACGGGGCGTCCGAGCCGTCGCCCAAGAGGCTCAAGATCGGAAGCGTGGCCGTCTTCATCAACACCGGAAACGTCCTCCCGGACGACAAGGACGCCGTCATAATGATCGAGGACGTAAACGACTCTGGCGACGGGACCGTCGAAATAATAAGGGCCGCCTTCCCCTTCCAGCACGTCAGGTCGATGGGGGAGGACATGGTGGCGACGGAGTTTCTGCTCCCCAGGGGACACATCATCAGGCCCTTCGACATCGGGGCGCTTTTAGGTGTCGGCAGAACCGAGGTGAGGGTCAAAAGAAGGCCGAGGATATTGTTTGTGCCCACGGGAGACGAGATTGTGGAGCCTGACTCCGGCCCCCTCGCAAAGGGCACCGTATACGAATCGAACTCTGCCGTGATAGGCGCCATGGCGGTGGAAGACGGGGCCGAGACGGATCGCCTCGCCGTTGTGGGCGACGACCTCGGCCGGATAAAGAAAGCGATCCTCAACAACATCGACCGCTTCGACATCGTCATAGTGATTGCAGGCTCCTCGGCCGGGACTAAGGATTACACGAGGGCTGTGATCGACGATATCGGGGAGGTTCTGGTCCACGGCATAAATATCATGCCCGGAAAGCCGACGATACTCGGGAAGGTGAAGGGTAAGCTGGTCGTGGGGCTTCCGGGGTATCCGGTCTCGGCTGTGATGACATACTTCAACGTCATCAGGCCGCTGATCTCGAGTATGCTGGGCCTGGACGAGTACCCATACGAGAGGGTTACGGCGACAGTCCTGAGGGACATCCCCTCAAAAGTCGGCGACGACGAGTTTTTGCGGGTGAGACTCTCCAGCGTCGACGGGAGGCTCATCGCATCCCCCCTCCAAAGAGGTGCGGGAAACATCACCACGATGGTGAGAGCCGACGGCGTCGTAAAGATCGACTCCCTTTCCGAGGGATTGATGAAGGGGGATAAGGTCACGGCCTTTATCCTCAAGAGGAAGGACGAGATCGAGGGGGGAATACTTGCGGTAGGTAGTCACGACATAAGCCTCGATCTCTTGTCGGGCGACCTCTCCCTCCACTTTCCCGGCTTTTCCCTCGCCTCGGTGAACGTGGGGAGCCTCGGGGGGATTACGGCGCTGAGAAACGGCGAGTGCCACCTGGCCGGCTCCCACCTCCTCGACCCGGGCACGGGCGACTACAACATCTGGGCGGTCAAAAAGTATCTGAAGGATATGCCGGTATCGATAATCACACTGGCCCACCGCACCCAGGGCCTCATCGTCCAGAAGGGAAATCCTTTAGGGGTCTCGAAGATAGAGGACCTGAAAAGGGAGGGGGTCATATTCGCCAACAGACAGCGCGGCTCTGGGACGAGGATACTCCTCGACTATCACTTAAAAAAGCTCGGGATGGACCCGGCGGAGGTAGAAGGTTACGACATGGAGGACTTCACCCACATGAACGTTGCGGTCAAGGTGCTCTCCGGGAGAGCCTCCTGCGGCCTGGGGATTGCGGCGGCGGCTTCCGCCCTTGGCCTCGACTTCGTCCCCGTGGAAGAGGAGCGCTACGATCTGATCATCCCCCTAAAATACAGGGAGGACGAGAGGATCGGAGCCATGATAGAGGTAATGAAAAGGGACGACTTCAAGACCAAGATCGAGGCGCTCTCCGGATACGACACGAGGGATACCGGAAGAGAAGAGGTTATTCAGTAGGATGAGCGATATCATATCAAACAAGGGGGGGGGAAATCCCCCGATAGACGGCTACCGGAGGAAGATAGATTACCTGAGGATCTCGGTCACGGACAGGTGCAACCTTCGCTGCACCTACTGTATGCCGGAGGAGGGGATGCCCCTCATATCCCACGACGATATCATGCACTTCGAGGAGATAGAGCTTCTGGTTCGTGCCGCCGTCTCCATCGGCTTTAAGAAGGTCAGGCTGACCGGAGGGGAACCGCTCGTGAGGAGGGGGATAGTCGACCTGGTTGCCATTTTGAGGGGGATCGACGGCATAGAAGACCTCTCCATGACGACAAACGGCGTCCTCCTCAAGGAGATGGCAGGAGACCTGAAGGAGGCGGGCATAGGGAGGATAAACATCAGCCTTGACACCCTGAGGCGGGACCGCTTCAGGGAGATAACCCGGCGGGATTTCTTCGACAGCGTCATGGGGGGAATCGACGAGGCGCTCGCAGTCGGGATGGACCCGGTGAAGCTGAACGTGGTTTTGATCAAAGGGGTCAACGACAACGAGGTGACCGACTTCATCGAGATGACGAGAGACCTTCCCCTATCGGTGAGGTTCATCGAGTTCATGCCTGCCTCACGGGAGAGCGACTGGACAAGAGAGAAGATCATCCCGCTGGAGACGCTTATCTCGGAGATTGAAAAGGAATATCCCTTAACCCCCGTTTCCGAGAGGCTCGGCGCGGGCCCCTCCGTTGACTACCGGGCGGCGGACTTCAAGGGGACGATTGGATTCATCACGCCGGTGTCCAACCACTTCTGCAGCGAATGCAACCGGATCAGGGTGACATCGGAGGGGAGAATCAGAACCTGTCTCTTCTCCAACACCGAGAGCAACGTCCTCCCCCTGCTTCGCGGGGGTAAGGACGAGACCGAGATAGGCAAATTCATCCTGGAAACATTAAAGACAAAACCCTACCGCCACGATATAAACGGCGTACAGTTCAGGAGCTGCCAGAGATCCATGTCGAAGATTGGAGGATAGCAATATGCGACTGACACACGTTGACAAGGAGGGCAAGGCGAAGATGGTCGACATCTCGAATAAGGATGTAACGCTCCGTGAGGCAACGGCTGTGGGGAGGGTCTTGGTAAAGCCTGAGACGCTCGAGATGATCAAGAAAGACAAAATCAAGAAGGGGGACGTACTGGCCACCGCCCGAATCGCCGGTATCATGGCTGCGAAGAAAACCCACCAGCTTATACCTCTGACCCACCCGATCCCGATAGACGAGGTCTCAGTGGAGCTTGACCTTGACGAAGAGAGACCCTCCGTTACAATCCACGTCTCCGCCAAGACGCACTCCAAGACCGGAATCGAGATGGAGGTCATCACGGGAGTCGTTATCGCCGCGGCCACGATTTACGACATGATAAAGTCGATTGACAGAACGGCCTCCATAACAGACGTTTGTCTTGTAAGAAAGTCGGGGGGCAAGAGCGGAGTTTTTATAAAGGAAGAGTGATATAAATACAAAGAGGAAAGCAAAGATGAATGCAAAGAGCGGAAAAATTATCTCGATAAACGTCTCGGACAAGACCGGCATGAAGAAAGATCCGGTTGAGAGCGCCGAACTGAAAGAGGATTTCGGGATCGTCGGCGACGCCCACGCGGGAGACAAGAGAGAAGAGTACGCCCACCGCCAGATAAGCCTTCTGGCACAGGAGAGCATAGATAAGTTGGCCGATAAAGATGTGGACTTCCATCCCGGGATATTCGCGGAAAACCTCACCACCGAGGGGATAAACCTCCCCTCCCTGCCTATCGGAACCAACATCAGGTTTCCGAGCGGCGTCGTCCTCGAGGTTACACAGATCGGGAAGGTCTGCCATGACGGCTGCGCCATTTTTGAGACGCTGGGGGACTGCGTTATGCCGAGAGAGGGGATATTCACCCGGGTCGTGGTCGGAGGGACGATCTCAGCCGGCGACACCATAGAGATAGTCTGAGATCGAGGAGACTTTCAATTTAGATGTCAGCTGAAGCATCAGATACAAATATGGAAGGAGACCCATTAATCAGGGCCGCGGTGATCACGCTGAGCGACAAGGGATCTAGGGGGAAGAGGGAGGACCTGAGCGGCAAGGAAATCATCCGCTTCATAGACAGAGCCGGGGGAAAAGTGGTCGATTACATGGTAATCCCGGACGAGGCCGAAATCTTGAAGGGCCTCCTGATCGAGCTGTCAGACTCCGGGACGGTAAACCTGATCCTCACGACCGGGGGCACCGGACTCTCCCCAAGGGACATCACGCCGGAGGCGACCCTCTTAGTAATGGACAGGGAGGTCCCCGGATTTGCGGAGGCGATGCGCTCAAAGAGCCTTTTAAAAACGCCCCACGCGATGCTCTCCAGGGCCGTCTCCGTCATGCGGGGCGAGACCCTGATAATAAACCTACCCGGAAGCCCCAAGGCGGTTAGGGAATGCCTCGATGTGATAGCGCCCGCCCTCCCCCACGCCCTGAAGAAGGCGGCGGGAGACCCGGAGGACTGCGCCTAATAGCTTTACCGGGTTAGGCGGCAGACTGTAGACAACCCCAAGCTTCCCCATTTATCTTTTAAACCCCCGTCATTTAAAAGATGATTGGAAGATTTAAAAGGGATCAGAGAACCATGATAGACCTTCACGTACATACCGATGCATCTTCCGACGGTGTCCACACCCCGGAGGAGATCTTCGAGATGGCGGCTCGTCTCGGGGTCAAGGTACTGGCCTTCGCCGACCACAACACAACCGACAACGTGGACAAAGGGCTCGAGCTATCAAAGAAATACGACATCCCCTTTGTTCCCGCAGTCGAGATAAACTCGACCCACCTCGGCGAGGACATCCACGTTCTCGGCTACTTCATCGATCACAGGTCGTCGGAGATGGTCTCTTTTCTGTCGAACACGCAAAACGAGATAATAGCCCAGACAAAAGAGAGGGTCTCCCTCTTGAGGGAGTACGGCTTCGTCCTCAACACCGATGAAGTTTTGAGGGAGTCCAAGGGAAAGCCCCCCTCCGGGAGGAGCTTTCTCACAGCCCTTCTCAAGAGGGAGGAAAACACAGGCGACAAGAGGCTCAGGAACTACGTGGACGGCGACCGCTCCGACTCCCCTTCCCTCAACTTCTACCTCGACTTCCTCTCCGGGGGAAAACCCGCCTACATCCCCCTCAAGACCTCCACGACCGCGGGCGCCATCGAGATAATAGAGATATCCAGAGGCTTAAGCGTCATCGCGCATCCGGGGGAATACCCGAGGGGGATGCTGGACGACCTGTTCGCTCTTGGGGCGGACGGAATCGAGGTATACTCCGGTCACCACAACAAAGCGGAAGAAAAATACTTTAAACGATATGCGATGGAAAAAGGTCTCCTCATGACCGCCGGCAGCGACTTTCACGGCAAGATCGTAAAGCCTATAATAGAGTTGGGTGTCAAGATAGAAGGAGGCGAGGAAATGTTCGAGAGGTTCAAAAGGGCCCACGAGGAGAAATATGCTTAAGGATGTTTTAAAGGTTAAAAAGGACGTACTCGTCGTCTCCGACTTCGACGGGACAATCAGCACGAGGGACATCAGCTACGAGCTGCTGAAAAAGTTCAGCAGGGGCGGCTGGGAGGATGTAAACGGCGAGTATATCAAGGGGAATATCGGCTCAAGGGAGGCGTTTTCCAGAATCCTCGAGACGATTGAGGCAACGCGCTCCGAGATGATAGATTTTATAGAAGAAATATCGTTCGTGGACCCGCACTTCGTCCGGTTCCACGACTATCTCAAAGGACAGGGGATCGATCTTGTAATCGTAAGTGACGGCTTCAAGATGTACATAGATGCGCTGATGGAAAAGATCGGGCTTGCCGATATTACTATCTACGCCAACGACATAATAGAGGACGAGAAGGGAAGGCTAAAGGCAATATTTCCATACTACAACGAGGAGTGCGGCCGGTGCGGGACCTGCAAGTCGAACATAGTCAAAAAGCTCCTCGATCAACACGACCACATAGTCTTCATAGGGGACGGCTACTCCGATTCGTGCGCCTCGGCATATCCCCAGACCCTCTTCGCCAAGGGATTCCTCTACTCCCACGCGGCAAAAGAGAAGATACCCTGCATCCATTTCGAGAACTTCGGCGACGTTCACAGCGAATTTGAAAAGGATATCAAGGGGGTCATTTTCGACCTCGACGAGACGCTGGTCGAATCCCTCGAATCGATAAAGACCGCCTTCTACTATACGCTGGAAAAATTGGACATCGATATAGACGCGGAGAAAGCGTTGAGGGAGATGATGCACTGGCCCCTCTCGGTCGGCCTTGAAAAGATCTTTGGTAATGTGGACGTCAGCCTGCTTGTCGAGACCTTCAGAGAAAAGTACCACTCGATTTACCTCGACATGACCACGGTCAAGGAGGGGATGGTCGATATCCTCGAGGCCCTGAAAGAGAGGGGTATAAAGAGAACCGTCGCCACAAACAAGAAAGGCACCTATGCCCGAATCCTTATCGAGCATCTCGGCCTATCGGGATATTTCACAAAGGTCATCGGCGCCGGCGATGTTGAGAACCCGAAACCCGCGACGGACATGGTCGAGGCGGCCCTGCTCCAGATGGGAACGGAGAAGAGCCAGACCGTCTTCGTGGGGGATTCAAGGGTGGATATCGTCACCGGGGAGAACTCCGGGGTAGACGTCTACTGTCTCGCCCAATCGGTGGACATGCCCCCGGATCTCGCGAAGCTGAAACCGAAGAAGCTCTTCTATACTACAGATGAGCTTCTGAGGGAGCTGGCACCCAAATAAAGGCCTCTTGACATTTCATTTTTTTGTCGGAAATAATACGTGAATGCAAGGATAAACAGCTCGTTCTGCGCGGGCGCAATAAACGGGGAGAGGAAACTCTTCGCCATGACGATGCCTGGGCTCGTGCGACCCCTGGACGATGACCTCAATATTCTGATTGAAAACGACGTGGGGGCGATAGTCACCTTAACCGAGGATTCGATCCTGCTCCCCCTTCCATACCGAAAGCGCTTTAAGCTCCTCCACCTCCCCGTAGAGAACCTTGAGCCCCCTACTCTCAAGCAGGTCATACGGTTCATGGACTTCGTCGACGCCGAGTTCTCAAGGGGCGTGAACGTGGCCGTCCACTGCCTGATGGGAATCGGGAGGACCGGGACGATGATCGCCGCCTACAGGGTGAGAATGGGGGAAGGACCCCAGGAGGCGATAGACAACCTGAGGGAGATCAGAAACTTCATAGAGACTAAGGAGCAGGAGGAGATTGTCCACAAATATCACAGGTACATTCAGAAACACCGCGCTAAAGTTTGATTGTCCCTCACCCTATCTATATCCCATCCCGTAAGAAATAAGCACGATCCCCGCTTTGTTGAGATTCGAGCATCATAAAAAAATAGGTCAATTCTGATCTTTATTTGCCCGCAATCGCCTTCAGCCTTTTCGAGACCTCTTTCCCGAGGGCGTGACAGCTTTCGAGCGAATCTCCAGTGGGGACGTACTGTGCCCTTACCATCTCTCCGACCAGCTCCACCTCCATGTCGGCGAGGAGGCCCTGGAGGATCTTAGGCGACTCGCCGCTCCAGCCGTACGAGCCGAAGGCCTGGCCGATCAGGTTCTTCGGCTTGAGCCCCTTCATGTAGGTCAGGAGGTCCGCCAGCGTGGGAAAGATGTTGTTGTTCAAGGTCGGGGAGCCGACGATGAGCGCCCCCGCATCGATGATCTCCGTAACGACGTCGCTCCTGTGGTTCGATCCCATGGAGAAAACCTTCGCCTCCGTGCCGGAGTCGGCAAGACCGTCCTCAATGGCGGCCGCCATCTTTGCCGTGCTCTGCCACATAGTATCGTAGACCACGATAGCTTTATTCTTCGGCTCCATCTTTGCAAATTTGCCGTAGAGCTCGACTATCTTTCCCGGCTCCTTCCTCCAGATCGGCCCGTGGTCAGGCGCGATTATCTTTATGTCGAGGCCCGATGCCTTGATCTTCTCTATCAGCTTGAGAATCAGATTGGAATAAGGGAGCAGTATGTTGGCGTAGTATTTTGTGGACTCCCTTTCGAGGACGGAATCCTCGATCTCGTCGCCGAACCTTTTGCTTGACGCCAGGTGCATCCCGAACCCGTCCTGAGAGAAGAGAAGCGAATCGCCGGAGAGGTAGGAAACCATGCTGTCCGGCCAGTGGAGCATCCTCGTCTCCATGAATGTGAGGGTGTCGTCTCCCAGTTCCAGGACCTCCCCGTCCTTGACCTCGTTTACGACACCTTCGACATCGGCGTGAAAATGAGCCGTCAGCGCCGCTTTCCCCATCTTGGATGCGAAGACCTTATCCGGCTTCACGGCGCCGATCGTCTTTACGAGAGAGCCGGAGTGGTCCATCTCCGAGTGGTTGGACACTATATAGTCGATCTTCTCGGGATCGATAACCGACGAGATGCGATAGATCATCTCATCGAAGAAGGGGGCCTTTACGGTATCCATGAGGACGTTCTTGTCGGATAGTATAAGATATGCGTTGTACGTGGTGCCCCTGTCCGTGGAATAGCCGTGAAAGTCACGAATATTCCAGTCTATCGCCCCGACCCAGTAGACCTTTTCGGTAACCTTTACCGCTCTAAAGTTTTCTCCCATATCTCCTCCTCTCATTTATTTACCAAACAAAGAAGGGGGAATCTCCCCCCCCCTCTTACATTGTTTCAATCTTCTTGACGACTACTACCAGTTCTCGCCCAGCAGTTCGAAATGGGCCTGAGGGTGGGCGCACGCGGGGCAAGTATCCGGGGCCTCGGTCCCCTCGTGGAGGTAGCCGCAGTTCCTGCAGCGCCATACGGTCTTTGACTCCCTCTTGAAGACCCTGTCCTTCTCTATGTTCTCCGCCAGGTCAAGATACCTCTTTTCGTGCTGTTTCTCGGCCACGGCTATGGCGTCAAATATCTTTGCGATGTCGTCGAACCCCTCTTCCCTGGCGACCTTTGCGAAGTCGGGATACATCGTCGAGTGCTCATAGTTCTCTCCGGCCGCCGCAGCTTTAAGGTTTTCCACCGTGCTTCCCACAACCCCCGCCGGGAAAGCGCCGGTTATCTCCACCTCTCCCCCCTTGAGGAGCTTGAAGAGCCGCTTCGCGTGCTCCTTCTCCTGGTTCGCGGTCTCCTCGAAGATATCCGAGATCTGGACATAGCCCTCTTTTTTGGCCTTGCTGGAAAACATCGTATATCTGTTCCTCGCCTGAGATTCCCCTGAAAAAGCGGTGAGGATGTTCTTTTCGGTATTAGACCCCTTAAGTTCCATTAATCAACCCCCTTTGTTTTTTTATCCATCTTTTGACGAGCCAAAAAGCCCTTTAAATCAATTACTCAACTGAACTCCGTAAACTTCTCCTTCGGCACACCGCAGACTGGACACTCCTCCGGGAGCACACCGTCGGAGACGTAACCGCAGACGGTGCAGACATAGTAAGTCGTGTCGGTATCCTCCAGCATGTGGTTCATCGCCTCCTTGTAGAGCTTTGCGTGCACCTCCTCAACGTCCCTCGTCTGGGTGAGGATCGTCAGCACCGCCTTGTCGTCGATCTCCGAGGCGTACTTTATAAATTCCCCGTAGGCGTGCCCCGCCACCTTCGTCTCGGACTCAAAGCTTTCCTTCAGGTTCTCCTCTGTGCCTCCTATCTCCTTTAGGTATTTCAGCGCCCGCCTTCCGTGTATCGACTCCGACAGAGCGATCACCTCGAAGAGCTTCGCAATCTGATCATACCCCTCCTCTTTTGCCTTTTCCGCGAAGAGCTTGAGTCTTAGATTCGCCTTCGCCTCACCGGTGAAGGCCTTATGCATCATATCCTTAATTTTTTCGTCCATCTTAAACCAACAAATTAAATTATCAAAAAAGCGCCACCGGTCAATTCAAAGACCGTAAATATCAAGACCGCACGGCTGCGACGGCGGACGAATTATCCCAGCTCTACCCTCTTCTCCGACTCCCACAGCCCGTGGATGTTACAGTACGCAGTGGAGTGGAGGACACCCGCCTTGTTCGTCTTGAAGGAAAACGTAACCTCGTGATTTGTGTAAACCGGGCCCTCGTTCGCTCCGGCCACCGACTCCCCGTGGGAGTTGAACTCGAAGCGGCCCAGCTCGTAGATAAACTTGTCGTCGTCCGGGGAAAAATAGCAAGATATCCACCGAATATGATGCTCCGTCGTGTTGGGATGGGCGGCCGCCTTCCCAAGGCTTACCTTTACGCTCACCCAGTCGTCCGCCTTGACCTTGTCGGGACACTCGATAGCGGGGACGTGTTTCTCCTTTTCCCAGTTACCCCCCTGGATCTTGTCAGAGATACTCATATTCATACTCCTTTAGAATAATTAGGTTATTGTAAATTTCTCACCATAAGCATAGGGAATGCCGGATCACACCTCTTGCAAGAACTCATCCCTTGACGCCCCGCAAACGGGACAGGCCCAATCTTCGGGCAGTGCATGAAATTTGGTTCCCGGCTTCACGCCGGCCTCGCCGTCTCCCTCATTGGAATCGTAGATATAACCGCAAACCGTACATACGTAGTTATTCATGAGGGAAAAATCCTTTCTAAAAACTCCCTATCCAGATAAGCAAACTAAAATCGACTTGAGCTTATTAGGAATACTTATCAATATTATTTCCTTTTTTTTCTTTTGTCAAGTTATTTTCTACGTATCTCTAAATAATTTTTTTTAAAACTCCACACCGTCTAATTTATTACGTAAAAGGCACGATTCATATAATCGTCTTTAATATCAATCAGGCCCGCCGGATCCTGGAGTTTATATCGCTGATCAGCTCCTTCGGACTCAACCCGTCCCTTATCCCGAACCTCGTCAGGACGAAATCGTACCTTGCGGGGTCTTCGGGAGATATGGATTTGAACGCCTCGGTTACCTCTCCGACCGTCCTGATGTTTGCCTGCTTCCTCCCGGTAATACCGAGCGACAGGCTGATCCCGTGCATGTGTACGTCAAGGGGTATCATCAGCTGCGACGGCTTAACCTCCTCCCACCCCCCGGGATCGACGGCGTCTTTCCTTACCATCCAGCGCAGGAAGAGATTGAGCCTCTTCATGGAGCTCCCCTTTTCGTGGGACGGAATAAGCGTGTTGGGCCCGCCGTTGAAGGGCCTGTTCAACTCTTCGGCAAAGGCCAGGAGCGCGGGAGTTATCCTGTCGTTTTCGTTGGCATCCTCACCCCCCTCTCCGTTTTTACGGCCTTTGAGCCCGGAGACGAAGAGGTTTTCGAGGGAACCGTACCTCTCCAGGATACGCTTTACGCTCAATAGCGTCAGGGCCATTTCCTCTCCCGTGCTGAACCTGTGCTTGAAGCCCGAAAAAACGCCCTTAAGGGATTCGGGGGAGGAATCCACTAAAAACTTCGACGGCGTCGGCTTCATTTTCTCGAGGACGGCGGTGACGCTCTTCAAAATCTGGCGCACCCTGCCGTAGGCCAGCGAAGAAGCTATAAGGCCGCAGGTCTCTCTGTCTCTCGGATCTTCGTATTTGTAGAGAAACTCCAGTGGATCGGGATGGACGTATTCCCGCCTGTTGTAGCGGGAATAGAGCTCTTCAAAGATATCGGCGTACCTTTTAATCGTCATGACACCGATGAGTGATAAGGAAATTTAATATTTCTATTGAATGACTGATTCTACCCTCCGCTCTCCTCTTCAGGCTATGCAAGCAGAGTAAACAACAGGCGGAATAGATAGATGATTTGATACTATTTTGATTTGTCAATGCCGACTAAGCCGGCTCCCAGTAACACCTCTTCGGTGAAACTACCTTCCCCTCCTTTTTCAGGTTCTGGATCGCCTTGGAGACGTCCTCCTTGGGAAGGCCCGTCTCCTCCGCAACGTCACCGGGCCTTACCGGTTTATCCAGTTTTTTCATCGCATCGAGGACTACTTCATTTTTATCAGACATCGTCTGTCTCCACGAATAGTTAAATTTAAATATGAGTTATGTATACCCTTTTATATGCTTACATAATCATTATGTTTGTTTTAAGATCCTGAAAACAGCCTATTATCTCTTATTGTTACATTCAGGGCAGATCCCTACCAACTCGAGCTTGTGCGTAAGATCAACGTATCCGTCCGCACCCGAATATAGCTTTTCAAGTCCATTAAAAACAACGGACTCCGTCGGCAGGTCTTCCACCTTGCCGCAGATTCTGCACCTGACGTGATAATGGTTTTCGACTTCTCCGTCAAATCTCTTCTGGGTTCCACCAACTTCGATCTTCTGGATCATATTGAGATCGGACAATGTCTCGAGATTTCGATACACGGTTCCCAGGCTTATCTTCGGGAGCCGCTTCCTTACCATCTCGTAGACCTGATCCGCGGTCGGATGTGTTTTAACGTCTTTGAGTACTTCCATTATAACCTTACGCTGGTTTGTCATACGATAAATCTGCCCGTCTGCCATTTCCAAATCCTTTTGCCATATTAGAAATAATTATCATTAACTATTTTACCACTGAACTATATGTTGTCAAGAGGTTTCCATGCTTATTATATGTTGTATCTTAACACTGTACCAAGTATTGGTCATTTGCGTAAAATAACAATATATCAGTGAAAGAACTATACACAAATTACCAATTCATTTCTAAACAACAATATGGCGAAAATATGTATATATGAAGAGTAAAAAATCTTTTTTTACATACTCCCTCATGATTTTTTGAGCCATAATGTAGCATAAAGAGCTGCACTTATATAGATATTTTTAGGAGCCCCTCCGCATTTTTGTAAAATATCATATCAGAGATTTTTCTGTCCCCCCTGCACGCCCTCCTGACCGCCCTTATCGGTGTAGATCTTGAGCCCCAGGGCCAGTCGGACGCAAACAGCACCCTCTCCGGCCCGAAGGAATCTATGAGCCTTCTGATATTTTTCGGAGATTGAATCGAAACGTCGACGTAGGCGTTCTTCAGCGAAGACATCATCTCGATAACCTTGTCGATCTCGTACAGACCCGCGTGTCCCACAATAAAGTTCACCTTCGGAAAGGCCTTCACAAGGTCCCTCGCGTAGTGCGCCTCGCCGTACTCGGGGACCTGGCCGTCCTCCTCTCCCTTCGGGTAGTAGTGAGATATCCCCAGGTGAAACAGGATTGGGAGCTTGTGGGGCGCAAATGCCTCCACCACCTCGAAGGTCTTTTTGTCCGTCAGGGAGACCTTCTGGAGTATCGGATGGAGCTTTATACCCTTAGCGCCCTCTTCAACGTCCTTTTTCAGCTTCGCCTTGACCTTGGCCTTGTCGAATTTCTTCGTGAAATCCACGCCGGTAAAGGGAACTATACCCTTGTCCTTTTTCGCCGCGGCCTTCAGATCGTCGAACGTAAGATAGGGGGGGATCGGCATGCAGGCACTCTTGATAACGCCGTACCTGTCCATATTCCTTCTCATGTTTTCCCGGGTGGCGGTCAGGTTTCTGGCTCGACTCGCTTTTGTAATCAGGGGATAGAGGGGGCTTTCGTAGATTGCGCCGCCGAAATCTGGATGGAGCATCATCTCCGATACCGATATGAGATCGACAAGAATCTTCTTTTTGGCCCCGGTCTTTTCTATCAGCTCCCCGCCGTTAGGATAAAGTATATCCCCCAGGTGGGTGTGAATATCTATTATCTTTTCCATCGTAATCTCTCTTTTAATAAAGATTCCCATTGACGTTTCAATCCCCCTTTAAGATTTTGTGCGTAATTGGAAAACCGTTCTCTTCCCTCAACGTTCATCTTAAAGGGGGATCGAGTAGAGTCAATGATTTACTATGCCATCCCTTCTATCTTCGCCTCCGCCTCTCTTGCGAGCGCCTTCCCCTTATCGTGGTCAACGAACAGGAGGAGAAATCCGCCTGTAATAAAGAAAATCACCACGGCCAAGATCGAAAGCCTGCTGGTTCCCGTGAGCGTTCCCACAAGCCCGAAGACCAGGGGACCCAGGACACCGGAGAACTTCGAGCTTATGTCGTAAAAACCGAAGAACTCGGCGGTCTTGCTGCGGGGCACCATTGAGCCGAAGAGGGACCTCGAAAGCCCCTGGGAGCCCCCCTGGACCAGCGCCACGCAGAAGGCCAACATCCAAAAGTGGAGGGGACTGCTCATAAAATACCCGCCTATGGAGATGGCCGAGTAGATGGTCAGAGATATCAGGATACCCGTCTTCGGGGAGAGCTTCTTGGCGATCGTGCCGAACAGCAGCGTAAAGGGGATGCCCGCAAACTGTACCATCAGAAGCGCCCCGATGAGATGCCCCTGTCCTATCCCGATCTCGGTCCCGAAGGCGGTCGCCATCACGATTATGGTTCCGATACCGTCGTTGTAGAGCCAGTAGGCGATGAGGAACTTCAACGCCTCCCTGAATTTCTTGATTTCGGCAAAGGTAAGCCCGATCCTCTGAAAGCTCGCGGCTATCGAGCTTTTGGACTCCCCCGCCATCTTGATGGTCGGCGGCTCCGGGACGTTTTTCAAAATAGGAATGGAGAAGAGCGCCCACCAGAGACCGACGGTCACAAAAGAGAGCCTTGTCCCCCACTCAACCGCCGAGACGCCCATATATTCATGGATACCGAAGAGAGCGGGCTTTTGAATCATGAGAAGGTTTATTGCAAGCAGTATCCCGCCGCCCAGGTAGCCCATCGCATATCCCCCGGTGGAGACCTGGTCTATCTTGTCCCCCGCGACGCTGGGCAACATTGAATCGTAAAAGATATTGGATGCGGAAAAGGATATCCTTCCGATGAGGTAAAGGCCGGACGCCAGAAACCAGTCGCCTGTGGATATAACCACGAGGGAGGCGGTCCCCAGACTCCCGATACCCATAAAGAGAGCCAAAAACCTCTTCCTCGATCCGCTGTGATCGGCCATGGCGCCCAAAATCGGGGCCAGTATCGCGGCCGTGAGCATGGCGATGGAGTTGGTAAACGCCCAGTTAGAGGTGGCCTGGGCGGGCTCCAAATTTGCCCCCGCCACCTTCACGTAAAAGATAGGCATGACCGCGGCGAGGATCGTCGTGGCAAAGCCGGAATTCGCCCAGTCATACATACACCAGCTTAAAATCTTTTTTCTGTCAGTCATAATTCCTCCGGATATAATAAAACAACCTTGAACAAATATAATACCAATTCATATGTATAATCAATAGAAAAAAAACAACCTTACAGAAAGCTTACACTTCAGCCTTTAACCCGCCTGCCCTTAACGGAAATACCGCTCAAATCCCCCACGTCGGTCCTCTCCCCGTAGGTCTCGAGAAGATTCCCCACGGTATTGACACCATCTTCAAGTCTCATCACAACGGCGTCTTCGGGACACATCTTTACGCAGTTCCCACACCCCTTGCAGTACTCTTCATTTATCTTTGCCCTGTCGTTTGATATAGTTATCGCACCGGCGACGCACACATCGACACACATCCCGCATCCGCTGCATCTTTCCGTAACCGAGACTTCAAGGCCGGGGAGCCTCTTGATATTCTCGAAAAAGCCCTCCGACTGCCTGACCCTGACGCCGTGCCTGACCGAGCAGCAGCAGTCGCAGCAAAAGCAGACGTTGAGCATCCTCCTGTAATCGATCCCCCAGAGCCAAGCGTCGAACTCGTTATGTAAAACGAGGGGAAAGAGACCCAATTCAATCGCGTTTTCGGCGTGCGCAACGGCCTCCCTTGTCGACACCTCCCTTCCCATACCCCGGCCGAGCTCCCTGGCGGCGCTTCCCAGAAACAGGCACCCGATATCGATTGGATAAGATTTGCACCCCTCCCCCCTTCGGCAGAGGCACTCGGTCATGATATAAATACAGTCCGCCCGCTCGATGATCGGCTTCAATATCTCCATCGGCAACAGAACGCTCTTGCCGCCCCTTATCACCTCGTTTACCGGTATCATATGGGCGGAGGTGTCCACCTCCGACTCGTTGTGCTTGATAAACCCCAGATCATCGAGACGCTGAAAGAGCTTGTAGAATTTCATCATCAGGTCGTATGTAAACTTCGACCTTCCCAACGTTTGTCTCCCTTCTATCCGGCATCAAAATTTCTTAATGCGCCACGTTGTTAAGATTACTTCTGGAGTTCCATCCCAATCGATTCGAACCGCTCTAATCCCGGAGACGCTATTTGAGCGACTTCGACGCCCTCTCCGCATCCTTTTTGAACTTGACCATGTCCACAACCGTGTTCTTCTTCCTCGCCTCCTCGGCGGAGAAACAGAGGAGGTGGCTGTCCAGCGCGTCCTTGGCGCTCGTCAAGACATCGGCCCCCTTGTTCTTGTCGAAGTTCTTCACCGACTTGGCGAATTCGATAAGCACGATACCGTCGGAGCCCCCGTGAAAGAGGGGGTTGAACCTGACCCTCTTCCTCCTGACTTTGTTCTTCGGGCTGAAGTTTCTCACCTCGAGCTTTCCGGTTAGGTCCTTTGAATATATCTCGCCTGCCGTACCGTTGATGTTGAGGGTCCGCTCCCAGGTCAGGCTGAACGCCGACAGCGACAGCGTGGCGAGCTTTCCCCCCTCGTACTCGATGTTTACGAGCTGGTGATCCATCACATCGTTGTCGCAGCGAAAGACGCACCTGCCGTGGGGGCCCTCCTCGAGCTCCTTTATCCGCCCCTCCCTGTCCACGCTGGTCAGGTTGTAGGCCGATAGGCTCCTGAGGTGCGGATACTTGATGTATCCATCGACGAGGGTTCCCGGCGTTATGCCGGTAAGGAGGGATACCGGTATCTGGGGAAAGCCGGGCCTGATGTACTGCTTGTATGCGTGGAACGGACACGTCTTCTCCACGGGGCAGCCGTCGAGGCACCGCTCCGGCGCCCCCTCGGGCGCGTTCTCCTCCCTGAAGTAGGAGAGCTTCCCGTAGGACGAGACGCTTGTTGGATGGGAGTTTGCAAACCACGTTATCAGGTCGAAGTCGTGAATCCCCTTTGCAGAAAGAAACGAGATCACGTCCACGCTCTTACTGGCGAATCCCCGGACGTAGCTCATTATGAAGTGCCAGTACCCGAGGTTTTCCGCCGTCTGGATCCCCATCAGCTCTCCTATCTTTCCCTCGTCGATCAGCCTTTTTATACTCTCGTATAGTGCAAGGTAGCGGCACTCCAGAAATATCTGGAGGATCAACCCCTGCTTTTCGGCCTCGACCACCAAGCTCACGCACTGAACGGGGGACTGGGCCATCGGCTTTTCCAGAAGCGTATGATAACCCTTTCTCAGTGCTGCTATCGTCGAATCGTAATGGTGGACGTCCGGCATCGCGTTTATCACGGCGTCGGCAAGCTTCGGCTTTTCCATGAGCTCGCGCCAGTCGGCAAAGACGTTTTCCTTTTTAATATTGAATTTCTTTACAAACCTCTCCCTCCGCTCTTCGTTCGCCTCCGCCACGGCGACGTACTTGAAAAGGTCGGGGTGTTTCTTTGCGAAAATCCCATACATGACCTGACCCCTCTCGCCCGCTCCAAGGAGGGCCACTGTAACCGGTCTCTTTCCCATTATTCCACTCCTAATATAGATTCCATTTCGGATATACTATTTTAATCCCTGCCTAAATGCAAGCCTTTTGCCCTTTTTCCAAAAAAACCATTATATATATCTTGCTTTATCAATAAATCTGTGATATCTTTTAAAATTAGCGGTGAATATCGTACAAGGCTAATATCAAATTAGCCAAAGTCTTTTCTTCTTTTTAGGAGACGGGTAATGTTTGGACTCGGTATGCCTGAGCTAATCATAATTCTTGTCCTGGCCCTCGTGGTTTTCGGGGCCGGCAAGCTTCCGGAGGTCGGGGCTTCCCTCGGCAAAGGGATCAAAAACTTCAAAAAGGGCATCTCCAGCATAGATGAGGAGATCAAAAAGGATGAGCCTGATCGTCCTGAAGAGATCGATAAAAATAGTTAGGCTCTTTCGGCCGTGATTGGTTTTGTAGATGGGGGAAATGGGGGGAAGCGGGCGAGGTATCCAAGTTTCTTAAATGCAGGGAGGAAAAACGAGGTTTTTTTTATTTTAGACCAATTTCTATTGACAGGGCTGTTCTATGTTGCTATATTGCCTGTTCGCTACCCATTGCCGAATTGATTGCAATATTGATTTGATTGCTGCATAGACTGATATTTTGCTGATTTGATATTTTGAGAGATTAGAAAAGAAGATTGACGCGGGGTAGAGCAGTCCGGTAGCTCGTCAGGCTCATAACCTGAAGGTCGCAGGTTCAAATCCTGCCCCCGCTACCAGTTCTAGTAAAAATGGGCGCCCACGGAACGAGGCAGATTCTGTGGGCGTCTGTTTTTTATTGCCCTTTACTCGCGTCATTTTAATCCATCTATGCAATTACGAAAAGCCCTCCACGCGCCGCCGCATGCCTTATCAAAATCAACTGATACCTGTTTACCAGACTTTCTGCCTTCTATCTCTGCCCCTTTAACTCCTCATATTTTGTACATGCTGACTCCATTCCCCTCTGGCAAGCCGTTTTAAAATCATTGAGCGCCTTTTCCACTTCGTTAACGGCTAAATAGGCAAAACCCCTGCCGTAGTAGGCCTTGACATAATTCGGATCGATGCTTATGGCTTTATTGTAGTCCGCTATTGCATTTTCGTAATTCATTATTAGGCTATAAACAAAGCCCCTGTTGAAGTAGGGGTTGGCATCATTCGGATAGATCTCTATAGATTTATTGAAGTCCGATATCGCTTCGTCGTATCTTTTTAACACCCCGTAGGCAATTCCCCTTGTATTGTAAGCGACCTTGTCATTCGGATTCATGCTTATTGCTTTTGTGCAGTCTGCCATCGCCTCGTTGTGTTTTCGTAATTCGCTGTATATAAGCCCCCTGGCGGTGTAAGCATCGGCGGTATTCGGATCGATACTAATTGCCCTTGTCAGGTCCGTAATCGCCTCATCGTATCTCTTTAACACACCATATGTAATCCCCCTGTTCATATAGGCCCAGTAGTTGTTCGGGTCGATTTTTATGGCCTCGGTGAAACATTCAATCGCTTTCCCGGACTCCCCCTTTCTCCCGTAATCAATCCCCATATCAACCCACTCTTTAGAACTCTGGGCATTGCCCACGGCCGGCGCCAGGATAAAGACGCCAATAATAAATAAAACCACGGTCAGTCTTAAGTTTTTCATTCCAATGTTTCCTATTATTTCTTTTTTAAGCAAAAATCCATTTTAGGTTTGTACAATATTTCATAAAAAATCCCAGGCTTTTTTAGTTGATCAGCCTCACCGGCTGGCACAACCCGATTGCAGCGTCCGTGTTTTACAAAAGGATAGACAAGAGGGCAGACAAGTGGATAGACAAGGGGGCAGACAAGGGGCTTAAGCCCCTTGTCCCTAATGAGCCCCTTGTCCCTGATAAGCCCCTTGTCTCTTAGGGAGCGTGGCAATCTCGTGTTTCGGGAGAAATAAATTATCCTGTTATTCCCGACTTGATCGGGAATCTATTCTGTCATTCCCAACTTGATTGGGAATCCAGTAAATATCAATCTGGATTCCCGCTTACAAAGGGAATAACAAATAATGTTCCGTCATTTCTTCAGCTCCACGCAGGCCTCCTCTTCGCCGCCGTCGCAGGCCTTTTTGAAGTCGGCCCGGGCCTTGGCCGTTTCGCCCATAGCCTTGTAATTCAACCCCCGGGTGTAGTAAAAAAAGGGATGCTCTTTAATATTGATCGCCCTGTTTATATCGGCCATCGCCTCTTCATATCTCCCAAGCTCCCGGTAGACGTTACTCCTGCTGTCGAGTATACCTGCATTGTTCGGATCTAAACGAAGCGCGACAGTTATATCCTCCAGCGCCTTGTCGTACTTCTTTAAGTGGTAGTAAGCAAAACCCCTGTTGTTGTAAGCAGCGGCGTAATTTGGGTCGATACTTATCGCCTTGCTATAGTCCGCTATCGCCTCGTCGTACCTCTTTAAATCATCGTATGCAACCCCCCTGTTGTTGTAGGCATAGGCATAATTCGGGTCGATACTTATCGCCTTGTTGTAGTCCGCTATCGCCTCGTCGTATCTCTTTAAATTCTTGTATGCAATCCCCCTGTTGTAGTAGGCCACGGCAAAATT
>CAZIWT010000005.1:862-59751 GCA_964542895.1 uncultured Thermodesulfobacteriota bacterium | reverse complement strand
CTTACCGCTGACCGAAAGAAGATCTGAAGAATAATCGTTGATGAAATATTTTTAAGTTTTTCCGAAGGTTTTCTTTCGGCCGGCTGTTTAACATATTGTAATATTTTTTGTCTAATGCCTTTTTCATTTACAGTTAGACAAAGAATACGTTTTGTGCAATACTTCAAATTCTTCTCAACCAAAGACCTTTGAGAAGCCCAAATTCAGGACACGGATATGAAAACCGGTATTATAAAGTTTTTCTCCCCTCTAATCCTCATCCTCTTTCTCTGCGCCCCCCTTTACGCCCAGGAAGGCGGGCCGGCATCCAAATACACCCTCGACGACTGCATAGAAATAGCGCTGGAGAGGTCATCCGATATCCTCACGGCCAAGGAGGGGATAAGACTGGCAAAGGGTGTGGTCTTCGAGAAATGGTCAAGCATACTTTCTGTCAACGCCGAGGCGAAATACACCTACACCGGCCTGATCCCTGAGACCACTTCTGCATCGGGCCTCTTTTCGGGGATCACCACCCCGCTGGACGAGCCGAACGATCAATACGATTTGGGGATCACCGCCTCCATCACGCTCTTTTCGGGAGGGAAGATCGTCTGGGGGCTGAACGTTGCGCACCTTCAGCTCCAAGTCGCGGAAGAGAAGTACAGGATCGCCGTAAACGAGGCGATTTACGACACTAAGGTCGCCTTTTACTCGATTCTCCTGGCCAAAAAGAAGATCGAGATGCGAACGGAGGAGCTGGAGCTCCTGACGAGGAATCTCGAGAAGACCGAAGGCAAATACAGAAACGGCCTCGTCCCGAAGTATGACGTAATGAGGATAGAGGTAGAATCGATCAACGCCCGCACCTCCCTTATCGAGGCGAAGAACGACCTCACGGTAGCCTATGAGGATCTGAAGAAGCTCTTGAACATCGACCTGGACAAACCGATCGAGGTAGAGGGGGAGCTTAAATATTACGAGAGGGAGGTGGATCTAAAGTCGCTTATGGCCGCAGCCGAGGCCGAGAGTCCCGAGCAAAACATCGCGGAGCTGAACGAGCGGATAGCCGACAGGAACGTCGATATCGCCATAGGGGACTTTTTCCCAGTGGTGAAGGCCTTTGCCAACTACGATCATTCGGCGACCGGATGGGAGAACATCAGCTTCAACGAGCCTGACTGGGAGTTCACTGCGGGCGTGATGGTGGAGATCCCGATCACCGACCTTGTCATCTCGATGGCCAAGAAGAAACAGGCTAATGCGGAATACAAAAAGGCCGAGATCGAGCTGAAGGACACGAATAGGGATGTGGAGTACAGCATCAGGAGCGCCTACTACAACCTCGTCGAGTCCAGAGAGATAATCAAGCTGCAGGAGTATAACATAGGGCTTTCCGTGGAAAATCTGAAAACAGCGGAGCTCCGCTACGAAAACGGTGTCGGCACCCTTTTGGAGCTTCTCGACGCGCGCCTGGCGGTCACCGAGGCGAAGCTGAACTATCTGACCGCACTGTTCAATTACGAGAAGTCCCTCTTTGAGATAAGGAAGATCCTCGGGAGAGAGGGGCCGATCAGCTGAACGGATACGACAGGGGAGCCGACTACCGAAAAGAGATCAAAGAGGAGATGAGCGTGGAGGGGCCGTCTATTTTTTTTCAAGAGAATTTCGATTTTCGATTTTTAATTAGGGAGTTTTTGGATTGATCAAAAAAATGTTAAATAAATTATTGAATAAAAAGTACGCCCGGATAGGTATCGTCCTAGTTTTTTTATTACTGGTGCTTCTGCTGATAGGCCTTTTCGCCTCCAAGCCGCCCGGCAAGGGGGGTAGAGGGATGAAGCTTGACAGGGCCGTCCCCGTTATGCTGGGAAAGGTCGAGCTGGGCGAGATAAGGAGCACCCTCTTCTATTCCGGTGAGCTCCACGCGGAGGAGGAAGTCAAGGTCTTCAGCGTCGCGGCGGGCAAGATCATCAAGTACTATTACAAGGAGGGGGATCACGTCAGGAAGGGGAGCGTCATCGCGACGCTCGAGCGCCAGGAGAGGTGGGACGACTACATGCCGGTCACCGTCAGGGCCCCCATATCCGGAATCGTTGCCAGAAACTACCTCGACAGGGGGGAGCTCGCAACGGAGACGACCGCCGTCTCCCTGATCGTGGGCGGCCGCGGTATAACGGTGACGATCAAGGTGCCGGACAGCGAGCTTCCGCTGATAAAGGTCGGGATGAAGGCGGAGCTTTCCGTGCCCACCGTCTCCAAGGAGGTCTTTATCGGCGAGGTGAGCCAGGTGAGCCCCGTTCTCGATACGACCACCCGCACCGCCAGGGTCGAGCTACTCTTCAAAGACGGCGTTACCTCCCTCATAGCCGGAATGTTCGGAGACATCTTCATTGTAACCGAAAAGAAAGAGGGAGTGGTAATTATCCCCACCAAGGCAATTATGTATGAGAAGCAGGGGAGAAACGGGCCGTACTGTTTCATTGTCGAAAGTGACAAGGCGAAAAAGCGCCCCCTCACCCTCGGGATAGTGAACGAGGAGAGCGTCGAGGTGCTCACAGGCGTAAAGGTCGGGGAGAGTGTGGTGGTTGTCGGCAAGGAAAATCTAAAGGAAGATTCTTCGGTTGTCGTTACGGAAGACTATTAAGGAGTAACTATTAAGGAGTAACACGGCACAATGTCTATAGCTCGATTTTCGGTAAGAAACTCCGTCCTCGTCAATATGATAACGATTGCGGTCCTCGTACTGGGGATCTACTTCGCCACCAAGCTCAACAGGGAGGTCTTCCCCTCCGTCGATTTCGGCTACATCAACATAAACACCACATACAAGGGGGCCTCGCCGGAAGAGGTCGAAAATCTCATTACCGTCCCGATCGAGGAGCAGATCTTCGATGTGGACGGGATCGATACGATCACATCCACCAGCAGCGAGGGGTCTTGCGCCATTACCATAAAGGCGGAGGCGGACATCGTGGGGGCAAAGCTCGACCAGCTCCTGAACGATATAAAGAGCGAGGTCGACAAGGTCTCGGACCTCCCCGAAGACGCCGAAGACCCGAATATAGTGAAGAGGGAGCCGAGATTCGACGTCATCACGATCGGTATCTGGGGCAACACCGATCAGGAAAGGCTCAGAAAAACCGCCGACCGATTGAAGGATGAGATAGAATTGGTCAAGGGAGTCAGCTCCGTCGATATGGATGGATACCTGGATCGGGAGGTCTGGGTGGAGGTTGACCCGAGGAAGCTGGACGCCCTGAACCTCAAGTTCAGCACCATCATAAGCGCCATCAAGAAGCGCAACCTGAACCTTCCCAGCGGGACGTTTGACTCTGGAGAAAAGGAGCTTTTGATAAGGTCCATCGGAGAGGTGGAGGGGGTCAAGGATATTAAAAACATTATCATCTCCTCTTACGCGGACGGCGTTGTAAGGGTGGGGGATGTGGCAAACGTGACCGAGACCTTCGAGGAAGAGAACACCTTCGTCAGGTTTAACGGGCGCCGGGCGATTCTACTTGATGTCATGAAGAGCGGCTCAGGGGACGTCATCAACATAGCCAAAGAAGTGAAGATAATTGTAAAAAACGAGCAGACTCATCTCGATGACGGCATAAATATTTCGCTGGCGGACGATGAATCGCTATACGTGGAGAGAAGGCTAAAGACGCTTTTGCTCAACGCCGCCCTCGGCATGATACTGGTAATCCTCATTCTCTACGCCTTTTTAGACTCGCGGGTGGCCTTCTGGGCCTCGATGGGAATCCCCTTCTCGTTTCTCCTCACGATCATCATAATGAGCTACGCGGGGATTACATTAAACCTCCTCTCCATGTTCGCCTTAATCCTCGTTCTGGGTATCGTCGTCGACGACGCCATAGTCGTGGCGGAAAACTTTTTTCGATACCGGGAGATGGGGTACAGCCTCACGGAGGCGGTGGTCACGGGCACCCAGGAGGTGGTTATGCCCATCATTGCCGCCATCGCCACGAATATCGCGGCGTTCATTCCGCTCCTCTTCATATCCGGGATCATCGGCAAATTCCTGAAGACGATTCCCGTGGTCGTCATCGTCACGCTCCTGGCGTCGCTCCTGGAGGCGTTTTTTATCCTTCCCTCGCACCTTAACGAATTCGTAAAGAACAAGGTGTCCCAGGCCAACAAGGAGGCGAGGGGCTGGTTTAATCGGGTCAGGGAATATTACGGGAATCTCCTTACATCAATATTGAGACGTCGCTATATGGTGCTCTTGAGTCTCGTGGGTGTGGCTATTGTAACCCTCTTCTTCGGCCTCTTTACGATGAAATTCGTCTTTATGGGAAGCTCTATCGCAGAACAATTCAGGGCCTATATAAACCTTCCCACGGACAGCAACCTTGATGCCACCGACCGGGTGGTCAAGAAAGTCGAGGAGTTGATCCTCGAGCGCCCGGAAGACGAGATTTCGGTTATCATGGCGTCCGTGGGCGGGTCCTCCAGATCTTACAACGGGCGGATCCGGGTGGAGCTGACCGAACACGGATACAGGAAGATCGGGGCCGAGAAAATTACCGAAGAGATCAGGGAGGAGAGCGATCTCATCGCCGGTCCTACATCCGTTACGTACAGGTCCCAGAGGAGGGGGCCGCCGAGGGGCTCGGCCGTCGAGGTCAGTATCCAGGGGGACGAGTTCGAGACCCTCTTGAAGCTTTCGGAGGAGTTCAAAAAGGAATTGGCCTCGATGAAGGGGGTGGTGGATATCGAAGACGATTACAGGAGAGGGAAGGAGGAGATTCGATTTCAATATGACGAATACACGATGGGCTCACTGGGACTCAACGTTAACGATATCTCATCGGAGCTTCGCAGCGCCTTCTCCGGGGGGGACGCGGGAAAGATCATGCGTGGCACGGACAAGATCGACATCGTCGTGAAATACAACGAGGATATGGCAGACCTCAACAACCTTATGAACTTTTCGGTCTCCAACGGCAACGGGGACAGGATCCCCATCAAGACCTTTGCGGATGTGAGCTACGGCGACGGGATGCTGAGGATTTACCACAACGACCGCGAGCGCACCGTTACGGTGTCAGCCAATCTCGTCGAGGGTCAGAACACATCGAAGGAGGTCAACGAAGCCCTTATAGAGAAATTCGGAACCAGAAGCGTCAAGTACTCGGGCTATACTTTCAAGTACGGCGGTGAATATGAGGATACGATGGAATCGATCTTATCGCTCCTCCGCTCCCTCTTTATGGCCGTTTTGCTCATCTACATAATCCTGGCGGCCCTCTTTAGATCGTACGTGCAGCCCCTTATCATAATGGTAACGGTCCCATTTTCCTTCATCGGGGTGGTGTTCGGCCTCTTTATCACCAACATCGAGCTCTCCCTGATGGCGGGCATCGGAATTATTGCGCTGATAGGGATCGTCGTAAACGACGCCATAGTCATGGTCGATTTCATCAACAGGGCAAGGGATAAGGGAGCAAACCTTTATGAAGCGGTCATCGAGACGGGAAAGATTCGCCTGAGGCCGATCCTGCTGACCACCCTGACAACCATCGGAGGCCTGCTCCCCATGGCGATAGGTATCGGCGGCAGGGAGCCGATGCTGACGCCCATGGCGGTCTCCATCGTGTGGGGCTTGGCGTTTGGCGTCCTTTTGACCCTCGTTATTATTCCATGTCTGTACCTCGTCATCGAGGACATCAAGCAGAGGGTGGCCAAGAGAAATTCTCATTGAATAGGGTAAAACGACTCCTCATCCTTAAGTGAAATTGGAGACCTCCATTTTCCAGGACCTCGAGTTTTATCGCCGGCCCTACGTCGATCTGGATTGTTAAATCCTCCACCAATAGGTTTTTCGGCTCATCTTCAAAAAGCCCCCCCGGAAAATGCCGAGACCAAAACTGATATAAAAGATATCCAGCTGCGGATCGAAGATCGCCCCCCTCCCCCTCTCCCCCTCTCCCCGCTCATTTTGGCCCTTTTGATTTTTAAGGCCTTGACATTTTACCCTTCCCCACTGATAATAGAAATCGATCTGAAACATTACAAAACGCTTGGGAGAAGTTGAAAATGAAAGATCAAAACGGCCTCCTGATCTGCGGTGGCGTTGCGGCCGGAACCGCAGCCGCCAGCCGCGCCCGCAGGACCGATCGAAACCTGAAGATAGACCTCTTCGAGAAGGATTCATATATCTCCTATTCCGCCTGACTCATGCCCTACTACATCGGAGATGTAGCCAAGTCAAAGGTCATAGATAAATACGTCGTCAGGCCCCCCGAGGTCTTCAAGAAAGACCACGATATCGACATCCACACGAAACATGAAGTCATCAATATCAACAGGAAGAAGAGGGAAATACTGATCCGCGACCTCGATAAGAACGAGGAGCTGAAGAGGCCCTACGACAAGCTGATAATCACCACTGGTTCCCACTCCAGGAAACTCGGCGTCGAAAACGAGGACGCCCCCAACGTCTTTTCCCTGAAATCCCTCTCGGACGGCAAGAGGATAAAAGACTATATAAACGAGAACTCCCCCAGGAGGGCCGTGACGATCGGGGCGGGCTTTATCTCCCTGGAGATGGCCGAGGCCTTCGGAGAGCTGGGGATAGAAAACACCATCATCCACCGCAGAGACCTCCCGATGAGGCAGCTCGGAAAAGATATTGCGGAGATGGTCCTGGACGAGCTTGCCGAGAAGGAGACTAAGTTCGTTACCGACGCCAAGATCTCCTCCTTTGACGTCTCAAACGGCAAGGTCACGTCGGTCGTAACCGACAAGGGTAGATTTGATGCGGAGATGGTCCTCGTCTCGGTGGGTTTTTTGCCCGACGTCAGGCTGGCTAAGGAGGCGGGCCTCGAAATCGGCGAGACCGGGGCGATATGGGTCGACGATCGCCAGCGTACGTCGGACGACAACATCTACGCCGCGGGCGACTGCGTCGAGGTGAAGCACCGTATCACGTCAAGGGGTGTGAACATAGCCCTCGGGGACCTCGCCAACAAGCAGGGGTGGGTCGCCGGGGAGAACGCCGCCGGGGGAGATATAGTCTATCCCGGAGTTTTGGGCTCCGCCCACTTCAAGGTGTTCGACCTCGAGGTCGGATTCACGGGACTTACGCTTGCCGCCGCCCAGAAGGAGGGGATCGACGCCGTATGCCAGACTATCGAGGGGAGGTCACGGCCCAGGCTGTATCCCGGCTCTTCCCCGATTCGCGTGCACCTCGTTGCGGAGAGAAAGACCCGAAGGCTCATCGGCGCCCAGATCGCGGGCAAAGACGGAGCCGGCCACCGCATAAACATCCTGGCGGCGGCGCTTGCCGGAAACCTCTCTATCGACGATATTGTAGACCTCGACCTCGCATACGCACCGCCGTTCACGCCCACCATCGACCCGATACTCGTGGCGGCGCGCTCGCTCCAGAAGAAGATTGGATAAGGATGGAGAGAAGGCTATCGATGATTCGAGACGGAGGAGAGAAAATCCAAATCTGATGCGATCGATTTTCTTAAATCGAAAGGCTATCACTTCGACAGCTCAAATTCTAAAAAAATAAGACAGCTTGATTAATGCTTGACAAACATTTTGAAAGGAATAGTATTATTCAATATGGTTCTATATAGTACAATACGAATTAGAACATATATACTCTTTTATCGTAGAATGATTCAAAGTAATTTTAAAATTTGGATTAGGAAGTGAAGTTGAAACGAGAGGGTGCATTTCTGATCGCCAGGATAAACCAGGCAGCGGGTCGGATTTTTGCGAATATCCTCAGAGAACACAAAATCGGCCACATCACCCCCGCCCAGGGAAGGATACTCTTCGTTTTATGGCGCAAAGACAACATCCCCATCCAACAACTTGCCAAGGAAACCTCCCTCAGCAAGTCAACGCTGACGGCTATGTTGGACGGGCTGGAGAGAGCGGGGCATATTAAGCGAATCCGTTCAAAAAGCGACCGTCGCGAGGTCCTCATCAAGCTTACCGAGAAAGACCATAACCTAATGGATACCTATGCCAAAGTCTCCGAAGAGATGACTGATATCGTGTGCAGGGGCCTTTCGGAAGAGGAGTTGGACGACTTGGAGGATAAGCTCCGAAAAATCCTCGACAACCTAATAAGCTGCGAAGCAGAGATGAAACAAAACAGCAAATAGCCGACAGAGTTAACTATCGAGGTATTGTAATGAACAGTGATTCTAATATCGTTGACGTATGGATGCAGCATCCCACGATGAAGTTTATAAATCATCCGATGTTCGATTCACTTCGCCGCTGGATGGGGATTGAAAAATTCGAGCAGGATTTACCAATTGAATATACATTGGGGACTATGGATAGGGCCGGTGTTCACACGGGACTTATCTGTGCGTGGTGGGGCCCGCAAGGAGCGCTCATTTCAAACGATGAGGTGGCTGAGATTATCAATAACAATCCCGACCGATTCCGGGGAATAGCTTCAGTCGATATTTCCCGGCCCATGGAGGGAATAAGAGAACTCAACCGCTGCTTCAAAGAATTGGGATTTATCGGCATCAGGATCGTTCAGTGGTACTGGAACCTGCCGCCCACCCACAGGTACTACTATCCGATCTTTGCCGAGTGCGTTAAGCTGGATATTCCGGTGTGTCTTCAGGTCGGTCATACTGGCCCCCTCTGCCCGTCCGAGCCTGGAAGGCCTATTCCATACATCGATGAAGCTGCTCTTGATTTTCCCGAATTGAAGATTGTGTGCGGACACATCGGGTATCCCTGGACTCAAGAGATGATAGCCGTTGCCACAAAACATACTAATGTTTTTATCGAAACTTCCGCTTACATTGCAAAGAGATTCCCCGCAGAACTTGTAGACTATATGAAACGGAACGGCAAAAAGAAGGTCCTATTCGGCACAAATTACCCCATGCTGACGGCAGAAAGATGCCTCGAAGACCTTGATTCTCTCAAGCTCGATAAAGAAGTGAAGTCTCTATTCCTTTACGAAAATGCGAGACGGATATTCAAGCTTGATTGATTATTAAGCCTTATTGACAAAGCATAAAGGGAAATCTTGTATAATAAAGTCCTCTAAACCTCACCTATCTAAAATTCTACTCTAATCACATATTTACCTTGAAAATCCCGCCTAAATGTAATATGAGTATACGTAAAAATATTTAACCTGGGAGGTCACGATGAAGGTTATTAAGTGGATCTTAGGAACAGTCTTTGTCATTCTTATCATAGCTGTAATTTTCATTTACGGTTACCTGAGGGCGACGCTCCCCGGCTATGAGGGAGAGGTGGTCGTCGACGGAATAGACTCCAAAGTCACGATCATCCGGGACAGCTACGGAATGCCCCATATCTACGCCGATTCGGACGGCGACGCGTACTTCGCTCTCGGCTACTCGATGGCCCAGGACAGGCTCTTCCAGCTGGACCTTATAAGGCGGGTTACCTCCGGCAGGCTCTCGGAGCTCCTGGGGGAGTCGGTGGTGTCGGTGGACAAGCTCTTCAGGACACTCACCGCCCCGAGGGCCCAAAAGGATATCGTCGGGGAGTTCCCCCCCGAGGTCCTCTCCTCTCTCGAGGCCTTTTCGAAGGGGATAAACTACTACATCGAAAACGGGGACGGCCCCCTTCCCGTCGAGTTCAAGATGCTGGGGTATAAGCCGGATCCGTGGAGGCCCGAAGACTGCGTCAGCGTCTATTACTTTCTGGCGTGGCAGTTTAACGGGACGTTCAAGACGGAGATGTTGAGGGCCACCATAGCCGACAAGCTGGGGAAGGAGCTTACAGACGAGATTTTTTCGGCCTACCCGGAAAACGGCCCGACAATCATTGGAAACAAACCCCCCTTAAGCGTGGGTAAAAATATCGATTTTTTAAAGACCCTGAACCTCGCCCGTGAAATCACGGGCCGCGTGGGAGGGGGCGCCAGCAACAACTGGGCTGTCTCCGGAGTAAAATCAGAGACCGGAAAACCGATCCTCGCAAACGACCCGCACGTGGCCCACGGCGCCCCGGGGGTCTGGTACGAGGCACACATAACGACACCGACCCTAAACGTCACAGGTGCCATGCTCCCGGGAATCCCCTTTGTCTTCGCCGGGACGAACGGAAACTGCGCCTGGGGCGGCACCGTGGGGATGGTGGACGACTCCGATTACTACCTCGAAAAGCTTGACCCCGAAGACCCGAACCGCTGCCTCTACATGGGAAGTTGGGAGGAAATAAAAACAAGGGAAGAGACGATAAAGGTCAAGGGTGCGGACGACGTCAATTTCAATATCCGAATGACGCGCCACGGCCCGATCATCGACGACCTGAACAAGTTCGACGAGCCGAAGGGATACGCCCTCTCGATGCGCTGGGTGGCTCCCGAAAGGGCCCAGGCCATAACGTCCCTCTATTACGTAAACAGGGCGAAGACCGTCAACGATTTCGACAAATGGGTGGAGCTTTTCCAGTGCCCCGGCATAAACCTCGTCTGCGCGGACGACCAGGGGAACATCGGCTACTGGCTTGTGGCGGGAATCCCAATAAGGAGTGGATTTGACGGCTCCGTTCCGGTTCCCGGCTGGGACGGGAAACACGAGTGGGCGGGATACGTTCCAAAGGGAGAACAGCCCAAGCTGATAAACCCGCCCTCCGGCTGGATAGCCACGGCCAACAACCGGATCGAGAAAGACGGCTACCCCTACATCATATCGAACGGTTACGCCTCCCCGGACAGGTACATACGGATAACGGAGATGCTGACCGAAAAGGATAAGCTTAACGCCGACGACTTCGCGAAGATGCAGGGTGACACATACGTGGTCCTCGCGCGGGACTGGGTGCCGACCATGATCGAAGCCCTGTCCGGCGCCGAATTGTCGGAGCGGGAAGCGGCCGCCCTCGAGCTCCTTAAAGATTGGGACTTCGTCGCCACACCGGAGAGCCGCGCCGCGAGCGTCTTTCACGCGACCGCAAACGGCATCGTCGAGAGGACGTTCAAAAACAGGCTCGGTGAAGAGCTCTACACCATGTACATCGGCAACAAGTACCTCGTCTTCAACTCCCTGAGGAAAATGTTCAAGAGGGGTAAATCACCTTGGTTTGACGACCCTGAGACGGAGGAGATAGAAGATATCGATTTCGTCATCACCATGAGCTTCAAGGACGCCGTGAGCTACCTCGAATCGGAGATGGGACCCGACATCGACGACTGGGCCTGGGGCGACCTCCACACGCTTACCATCTACCACCCCTTCGGGAAGAAGTCGGCCCTCATGGGGAAACTCTTCAACATCGGCCCGCTTCCCATGGGGGGAAGTCTTTTTACGGTCAATCCCGCTACGTACCGGCTGACGGACCCGTGGGAGGTCTATCACGGCGCGTCTTTGAGATACATCATCGACCTCTCGGATATGAACAACTCCAAGATGGTGACCCCCAACGGCGTCTCCGGAAACTTCATGAGCACCCACTACGACGACCAGACGGAGCTTTGGATCGACCACAAATACCGCCCGTTCGTGTTGAGCCGCGATAGGGTGGACAAAGACGCCAGGTACACCCTCGAACTTGAGCCGAAGGAGTAGACGGGGGGAGGAGATTGCGCTCAAGATCGAAGTCTATATATGCGGGAGGGGTTTTTAAGCGGACGCGCCTTTTGTAATGCCGCCGGGAGCCCCGACAGGATGCAGGGAATATAAAGCTCGAAAAGCTTGTTTCTGAAAACGTCGATCGGACTAAAGGCGTTGACGGATAGGAACGCCGTCGATCCAACTGCGAGCCCTCTTCTTGTATTCAAACCGTCGCCGCTTGGAGGATTTCAAAGCTGAACACATAATTCTTGTGTAAAAAATGCAAGTGACAGCGGTTGTGTGAAGAAAAACAGTGCCCAAATCGTTCATAGTCGCTGATGTGCGCCCTTAAAAGACCAAGAGCGAAGGAGATACGGCGGTCAATCTCTGTTTTTTTTTGTGGCACTCAATTATACAAGATACGCCCTATTGCTTTTGGCCTTATTCGATATCACCTCGGCCGAGAAATCGCTTAAACCGCCCCGAAAAGGTGTCGATATCCAAACAGAGCCACACCGAGAGGAAAAAATAAGAAAATATTATAAAAAAAGCGTACAATTTTATAAAATTACTTGACTTTTATAAATAATTAAATTAAATTGATAACTCTATTATACTAATAAAACTATCTCTGGAAACGGCGGAAGCAAGAAAAAAATTCGACAGCGCGCCAGAAAGTATACTTGTTGAAAAGGGCTTCTTGCCAAGGGGGTGTTTAGACCTTCACTGCAAGGTTTTTCGATAAGTTGAAGACAAAAGGGGCTTTCATCTTTACAAACTCAACAGCGGGCCGAAAAAGCTCCTCGATTTAAATGCGGACCCCGAGATTTTCTTCCATCTACCCACTGTGATGAAGCGTGTAGCCGGCATTTATAGATTGACGGAATCAATATCAAAATTTGGAATTTTAACACAGATTTTTTAAACTTTATAGGAGCCAAACATGGGATACCCGATTAAAGATATAGAGGGAATCGGAGACGTTTACAAGGGAAAGCTCAACGATGTTGGAATTACGAACACCAACCAGCTTCTCGAACGGGGCAAAACCCCAAGGGGAAGAAAAGAGCTGGAAGACTCCACGGGCATCGGACACAAGCTGATCCTCGAGTGGGTAAATCTTGCCGACCTGATGAGGATAAAGGGTGTGGCGGAGGAGTACTCCGACCTCCTGGAGGAAGCGGGCGTCGACACTGTAAAGGAGCTCAGAAACAGGAGGGCGGATAACCTCTATCGGCAGATCAAAGAGACAAACGAGAAGAAGAACCTCGTAAGGAGGCTCCCCTCGGAGAAGAGCGTGGCCAATTGGATCGATCAGGCGAAGGACCTCCCTCCCGTTGTGGAATACTAACAGAGGAATTATACCTTTAAGTCCACGGACGATTGTTTGTTTCGGTTTTAGTCGTTTGCGGGAATCCAGGTTTTTCGTTGTTTTTTACGGGTATTTTAGAGGCCACAACAAACAGGTGGGGTGAAAATCCCATAAGACTCTATAAGACTCCGAGAGATGCATTTTTACAAAGCAAATTTACAATCAGGAATCGGATGGAGAGATGGCTAAGAATACGTTGACAGAAATAAGGGAACAGATGCTTCTGAGCAAATCTGAGCTGGCCAGACAGGCGGGCGTCAGCGTGCTTACCGTCGACCGCATCGAGAAGGGGAAGAGCTGCCGGATGGAGACAAAGAGGAAAATCCTGACCGCCCTCGGGATTGATTTCTCCGAGAGCAGGAAGATATTCATGGATTAGGTTTTCCCTCAAGCTCTCCCGCCATTTAAACAGCGGCCCCGTTTCCCCCGCAGATCCGCTCTACAACTGCGAAATCTATTTTTATTCCAACAGAGGAAGATTTCAGAATCCCGGGGTCGTTTAAACAATTGAATCTAAAATATCCGCCGGGCTTCGTAATTTTGCACCTCGTTCAAATCCATTCGAGATATAAATTGGAGATAAAAAAATGAACATCTTCTGCATTTATCTGACCGTAGCCGCAATATCCGTAATCCTCGGCATCCTCCTCTGTATTATATTCAGGGGTGGCTTAAAATCCTTCATCGGCACTCTTTTTTCCGAATCACAGGTACAAAAATTTTGGGCGAAGATAATCTACACCGTTGTAATGCTGGCATCGGTCTCCGGGGCCTTGTCCGAAACCTATCCGGAAAGCGCCAAACAAGATCAGCTCGTCCTCGTCTGGGCCGTGGTGGATCAGCTCGAGGCTATGCTCTTTCGGCTCCTATGGGTGTTTCTTATTCTCTTTTCCGCTCTCCTCATCGGGTGGGCAATCGGCGCAAAGAAAAAGTAACCCGCCGGGAGAGCCTCGAGCGACCTTCCAAACACGCGCACCAAGGGGCTTTTTTCTAAAGGCAGGGGTAGGATTGGATTTTTAGGTTATCGTTTGACCTTGTCCAGCATAGATAATCGATTTGAAAGGACTTCTTATCGGGCTTCAAGATAAAGGGAGAGGTAAATCTTTACGGACTCCAGGGGGATAGGGCTGCAGGCTATGGCCCATATGCCGGACATTTGGGCCGACAAAACGTATGAAAAACCCCCCATGCCCATCGACCCAAAAAGGGCCACTAAATGAACACCGTTCTCATATATTACGTTTCGGGGCTTATCGCCGCAACCGCGGTCGGCGTTATACTGACTCTTTTAGTCTTAAGGAACGTCGAGGATGTGCTCTCCTCGGTATCCATCCCCGTCAACCCGAAGCGTCTCGCAACTATGATCAAGCTCACCGCCATAGCCGCGGTCCTCGTCGGGGGGATATCCCGGAAATTCTACGGCTGCAATTACAGGTACGAATCCCTCGTAAACAACCCAACCGCCCTTAACTTCAAGGTCATGGGCCAGATCGAGGGGGCGCTCTATTACCTGATGATATATCTCATCATCGTCTTCGCCCTTTACCTGACAGCCTATATCCTGAAAAGGGCCGGCTCCAAGAAAGCCTGAATAATTCGGGCGGGGAGCAAGGAAGCGATCACCAATAATACCCTGAATTGGAAAACCGTCCATATTGAAGGGCCCGTCGACGTGGACTTTTTTATCGACCAAGCATCCAAAACCCCACGGACATCAAGAAAGGGCGCCCGGCCAAAACCGCGGACCGTAACACTCATCCCTCGATCTTATCAAGGCGGAAAATATCCCTGACCGACCTTTTAAGCTTGACCCGAAAAACGCCTTGAAATAGACTTATTAAGCGGCTTTACGGTTTTTCCCAATTCGACCTTAACCGCAGACTAAAACGTTTTTAAAGGCTTTCGGAATCCCCGATGTATTTTGTACACGGCACAACAAAAAGAGGAGCCGTATCCATAATCGCGATCCCTCTCCTCCTCTCATTGGCCCTCTTCGGCTCATGCAGGGGGACACCGGAGGCTGAGACGCCCACGCTGACCTTCTGGGTCACGATGAGTAGTGAGGAGGCGAAGGCCGTAAGACTGATCGGGAAGAGGTTTACGGAAAAGAGCGGGATCAAAGTCGACGTGAGGGAGATAGGTATCTTCGAGATAACGACGAAGCTGGAGCTCGCCGCCCCGGCCGGTAAAGGGCCGGACGTCCTTAGCATAACCCACACTTCGGTGGGGGCCCTGGCGCTGATGAAGCTTATAGCGCCGATGGCGATGGATATTGCGTCTTTGGATGCTGATATAATAGATATGTCGGCGTCTTTGAAAGACTGCCCGGAATCCCTCGTCTCCGCATTCACGTGG
Organism: uncultured Thermodesulfobacteriota bacterium; assembly: GCA_964542895.1. Lineage (GTDB taxonomy): Bacteria > Desulfobacterota > Zymogenia > Zymogenales > Zymogenaceae > Zymogenus. The sequence continues at coordinate 44,496 of CAZIWT010000005.1, read as the reverse complement.
AGCGGCGGGGACGGTAGAAACGCCGGGCTCTACGGCGTGCCGCTTACCGTGGAGTCCTACGGCCTGGTCATCAACATGGAGATGGTAAAAAGCGCCCCCGACACGGTGGAGGAGCTTATCGAGACGGCCACCAATCTCACCCGGGACACGGACGGCGACGGGAAGGTGGACACCTACGGCTTTTTAACCGACCCGACGAACCTTTACTTCACCTTTCCCTTCTACGACGCGAACGGAGCCTACATCTTCGCCGAAGATACGGCCGGGGTATACGACACGGGGAACCTCGGCTTCTGCACGGAGGGCGGGATTTCGGCCCTGATGTTTATGAAAGGACTGACAAAAATCCAAGGCGGCGCTCCGCCGCTCATCCCGAAGGGTATCACCTATCCGATCATCTCGGACCTCTTCTCCAGGGGGAAGGCGGCGGCGATGATCCACGGGACGTACCTTATCCCTTACTACAGGTCGCTCGGCATCGACGTGGGATATCACCCCATCCCCCCCTTCGCCGACGGGAGGCGGGGGCGCCCCCTCTCCACGCTGATGGGGGTCGCCGTCTCGGCCTACTCGAATAAAAAGGAGGACGCTCTCACGTTCGTCGCCTTTCTCCTCAGGCCCGAAAACCTGAGAACCTACTTCGAGGCCTCCGGGGGCGTTCGCGTCATGGCAAACCCGTTAGTTTACACCGATGAGGACTACAAGAGGGAGCCGACCTTGAAGACCTCGGTAAAAATCGCCGGGGACTCCCTCCCCTTTCCGAACGACCCGGCGGGCGAGCTTGTCTGGGACGCCTTTGCCGACGGCGTAAACCTCACCCTCGAGGGAAAATCGACCCCTAAGGACGCCCTCTGCACGATGGAGGAGCGCTTAAAGACGGTAATCTCGGAGATGAAGCGATGAAGAACGTGAGAAAAAGGGAAGGCCTGTTCATAATCTCAACACTGGCCCCGATCGTCTTTTTCGTCCTGATCCTCTCCGTTGCGCCCATCCTCTACAACGTCTACATCTCCACCACGAACATGAGCCTCTACCACTACGACAGCTACGACTTCGTGGGGCTTTTGAACTACATGACGATTTTCACAAGCCCCGTCTCGGATTTCTTCAGGGTGGGGCTTTGGAACGTCGTCTACTCCGTCGTATCGATCGTCGTCCCCTTTATCATCGGTGTCCTGGCGGCGGATGCCTTGAACAAGACCCCCCGCTTTATATCCGCCACAGCCTGGCCCCTCATGATACTCCCCTGGGTGGTGCCGGCGTTCATCACCATCCTGATATGGAAGGGGCTTTTGAACTACAACTTCGGGGCGGTAAATCTCCTCCTCGATCAGCTCGGCCTCGCAAAGACCCCGTGGCTTACCGATCACAACACGGCCAGACTATCCGTAATCGTGGTCAGCGTATGGCTCGGGATACCATTTATGACCACCATGGCCACAGGAATAATAAGGACGATCCCGGGCGGGGTGATGGAGGCGGCGCGCCTCGACGGCGCCGGGTCTCTCGCGATCTTCACCTCCTTTACGCTCCCGCTGGTGGTAAGAAGGATGATCCCGGTTCTGGTGATGGGATTTTCCGCCTCGTTCAACAACTTCACCGCCATCTACCTCCTGACGGCGGGCGGCCCCACGAGCCCGGGGAGCATCGGCGGCGCGGGCTCTACGGACATCATTATCTCCTACATTTTCAAACTCACCCTCCAGAGCAGGAGATACGGGCTGGCCGCCGCATACGCGGTAATCGTATTTGTTGCCATAGGCCTAATTACCCTGTATAATCTTAGACGGATAAGAAGGGGGAGGGAGGAGGTATTTTGAGAGAGACGAGGAGAAGTAAGGAGGCTTTTTAATGAAGCCGACAGCCGAAATCAAATTGACCGGGGCAGGTGTCAAGATGGTGAGGGACCTTCCCGCATCCCTGACGGGGACCTCCTTTATAGTCCTCATCGCCCTCTTCTCCTCGATCCCGATCCTCTTCATCCTGTCGGTCTCCTTCTCGGCCGGGGGGGAACTCTACTCCGGGAGGCTCCTTCCCGAGGGCTTCACCCTCGACAACTACGTCAGGTTAATTACCGAGACCGACTTCCTCCTCTGGATAAAGAACTCGGTCTACGTATCCGGGATGACCGCCCTTCTGGCCGTCCTTCTCACGTCCCTATCCGCCCACGTCCTCTCCCGGTACGCCTTTAAGGGGAGGGAGGTAATGACCTCGACGCTTCTTATCGTCCAGCTCTTCCCGGGGATCATGTCGATTGTCGCCATATACAAGATACTCCAGTTCTTCAAGATTCTCGACACACTGACCGCCCTTGTCCTCGTTTACCTGGCAGGGGCGATCCCCTTCACGACCTGGATGATCAAGGGCTTCTTCGACACGGTGCCGAGGTCGATGGAGGAGGCGGCGACCCTCGACGGTGCGGGGCCCTTAAAAATCTATCTCTCCATTGTCCTTCCCACCACCGCCCCGATCCTCCTTGTCGCCTTCGCCTTCAACTTCATCGCCGCCTACTGCGACTTCCTCCTCGCGGCGGTGGTACTGACCGACTCGAAGCTCTACACGCTGGCCCTGGGATTGAGGTCGTTTCTGGAGGGGGATTTTTCCACAAACTGGCCGGAGTTCTGTGCCGCTTCCCTCCTCGGCGGGATCCCCATTATATTGATGTTTCTCTTTATAGGCGGATTGGGATTTAAAAGGACATATTAACGAGTAAAACGAAAATATTTTAAGGAGCAAAACTTCAAGGAGCAAATTTTTAATGAGTAAAACTAAAATGAAGGTCATTCTTTCCGGATTTAACGTTGACGTTGAGCGACTGTTCGAATACAAAAGCGCGGCCTTAAGGATCAAAAGTGGAAGCGGTGAAGAGATTTCAGATTTCCTCGACAGGTTCGGGGCCTCGGAAGAGCTGACTCCGGAGACCTTCAGCGCGGCCTACGCCCGCATAAGCAGGGACCCCAGGCCGGTAAACGAGATAAGGCTCGACGCCCTAAAGGAGGTCGAGACGTCGAGAAGGTCAAACGAATCGATCATCTTCGGCATGGGACACTCGTCGGTGGCGGAGCACGCCGTCTTCAACCTCGACATCATCGGGATATCGAGGCTCGTTACCGAAGAGCTCCAGAGGACGAGGCTCGCCTCCTACACCGAGAAATCGCAGAGGTACATAACCCTGACCGACGATCACGTCATCCCGAAAGAGATGGTCGAAGCGGGCCTCGAAACCCCCTTCAGGAACGCCGTCGAAAGCCTAAACGGTACGTACCACACCTTCTACGAGGCGCTACTCCCCATGATACACAAAAAACACCCTGACCTCGCAAAAGATAAAAGGGGCAAGGTCACCCTCGACGGCTGGGCCAAGGAGGACGCACGATACATCGTCCCCCTCGCCACCCAGACCCAGATGGGGATGACCGCAAACGCCAGGGTCCTCGAGATGACCATGAGAAGGCTCTCGGCAAGCGGGCTGAACGAGGCGAGGGAGCTCTCCAAGACGATCTACGATGCCCTCTACCCCCACGCCCCCTCCGTTATAAAATACGCCAAGGGGACCGACTACGACACGAAGACGAGAGAGCTGATAGGGAAGTCGTTCACAAAAAACTCACAAACCAGCCGGAGCGACAAGGGGATAGAAGATACTCCCTTAAAGCTCGCCGATTACACAAAAGACGGGGACGCCCGCCTTGCCGCGGCGCTGGTCTTTCCCCAGACCGACCTCGACTACGAAACACTCCTGAACTCGATAAAGGGGATGGAAAAAGATAAAATCGAGGAGATAGTCAAGTCCTCCTTCAAATACATGGAGTCCTACGACCGCGCCCTGAGGGAGTTCGAGACGATAGGCCTAACCTTCGAGGCGGTTGTCTCCTCTTCCTGCTTCGCCCAGCTGAAGCGCCACAGGATGGCGACGATAACAAGACAGGAGTACGATCCCGACCTCGGCGTGGAAGTCCCGGAGACGATCGTCGAGGCGGGCCTGAAGGACGATTTTATGAGGGCCGCCGAAGGCACAAGGGACATATACGAAAAGATAAGGGGGGTATCGCCCCAGGCCGCACCCTACATCCTGACCAACGCCCACAGGCTCAGGGCCCTTATCTCCTTAAACCTCAGGGAGCTCTACCACATCGCGAGGATCAGGATGGACAGGACGGCCCAGTGGGACATAAGGAACCTGTCCGCCGAGATGGTAAGACTGGCGGGCGAGGTCCTCCCCATAGGCACGGCGCTTGCCTGCTCAAAGGACACGTTCGAAGAGACGAAAAAGGGACTGTAGATAAAACTAAAATCTCTGAGAAAGGAATCGATGAAGATAAAAGCAAAGGACGCTAAAAAACGGGCCTCCAACGTCAAGATTCTAATTATGGACGTGGACGGCGTCTTGACCGACGGCCGGATCGTGATCGACGACAAAGGCGTCGAATCCAAGTTCTTCGACGTGAGGGACGGCCACGGAATCAAGATGCTGGGCCGGGCGGGAATAAAGACCGCTATCGTGACGGGGAGGAGCTCCAAAGTCGTAAAACACCGCGCCAGGGAGCTCTCGATAGACTACCTTTACCAGGGGGCGATCAAAAAAGGTGAGACTGTCGAGAAGATCCTCAAGGAGGCGAGGCTGACCGGCGGCGATGCGGCATACATAGGGGACGACCTCATCGACATCCCGGCGATGAGAATGGTAGGGCTTGCGGTAGCCGTCGCCGACTCCGTCGACGAGGTCCTGAAGACCGCGGATATTATTACCGAAAAGCCGGGCGGAAGGGGTGCCGTCAGAGAGGTGGTCGAGTTCATCCTCAAGAGCCGGGGTGTCTGGGAGGAAGCGATAAAGAGATACTCACAATGAGCTAATCGAGCCATGGGGGGCTGATCGTACAGCCGTTGATAAAAAAGAAAAGGGGTATCGTCCCGGCCGGTTTTCTGCCCCCCCTTTCCGATATCCCTTCCACCTCAAATTTTTACACCGTCCATTAAGTTTCCTCTTGACTTGACCATAAAATTATAATACTCTAATACCCTAATACAAAACCACTTAAGGGTGAATTATTCGGGGGGTAATATAATGATTAGAAAAATGAAATTGGCCTTTTTGCTTTTATCCATATTCGCCGTTCTCATCCTTTCAGCCTGCGCTACTTCAAGCCCCTACGTCGGGTACGGCTACTATAAAGAGGCGGCACCCCGCGGCAACGTAGGCCTCGGTGGGATTGGCTTCGATAGGTAAATCCACCGAACCATAAAAAGGATAGAAAGAGGGGATTGGGACAAGTTGGGGCGGGCGCAAAGGGGGGAGGCGCAGGTTGGGGGCGGTGCAAATAGGTGGACAGGCAGGGTATAGTGAAGGCTGGCGTAAATCACAAGCAGGTCAAGCTGGGGCGGGGGCCAGCGCAATCTGGGGGTGGCGCAATAGAGGGGATACCGTAAATTAGGGATTGTTGCAAGTTAGTGTGGGCCTAAAGGGGAGAGAAACGATATAGGGAAAGGCTCAAATAAGGGCAGGGAAAACTGGGGGCGGTGGCACAAAATTGATTTGGGATTGAGAGAAGCGGGGGATAGCGAGGAGCCGAGAATTGGGGAAAACGGGGGATTGTAAAGAGCGTGTATTATCAGAAGCGGCGGTTGTCAATAGACACTCCGTAGATATTCCGTATCATAGTGATTCAGGCCGAATCGTCAAATTGCCATAGTTAAATCGTATTAAAAACTAATCGCCCAGGGCGACAAGCTCAATATCACCTTTTATCCCCATCCTGCCGTCGATCACCACAACCCCTCCTACCACATCCGGGATATACAAAATTTCCTCCAGCGACCTCTCGATGTCCCTCTCGCTTTTGACCATGTTACCGAGGGCCGTGGCCGTCGCGTCCGAAAGCGCCCCCCGCTTTGCAACCACTGTCGCGAGCTCGCACCTTCCAAGGCTTAACGACTCGCCGAGGAGAGCCGAGGATGAAGATATGCCGACGCCCGCCCGTCCAGAGTCGGCGGCTGGAATCTTTATCCCGAGACCCAGTAGAATATCACTGCCGTACAGGCCGACGACCCTCTCACCCCCGGTCACCATAAAGACGTCCCCGCCGTTCTCCACGATCACCTCCCCCCTCTTCCCGTCCCCGCGGTCGGAAAGCGTCCGCGCCACAAACTCCGCTATCGACCCCGCAACGGCGGCCATCGGCCCCGTGCCCGCACGCCTCGAATCCTCGATCATCTCCTTGACGACAGCGGGCGCGTAAGGATCCGCCCCTATCGGATTGAGGGATGCGGCGAACTCCGGCCTCGATTCTATGTAGCTCTCGATGTTTCCGCGAATCGACAGGACGGCGTCCGTGGCCTGCCTGGTGAGGTCCTCCTCGGCCTGAATAAACAGGTTGGTCTCCTTGACGGTAACGGTAAACGCCTTGAGATCACGACCACCCCGTCCTATTCGATACAGCCTGTTCGCGAAAATATCACGCAATTTTTAGGTCTCACGGCCTTTGTTTGAATTTAAGCCCGGTCTGATATTTTGCCGGTTTGATATTTCGATATATTGGAAAGACTGAATATTATTCTCCCCTCCTCCGTCCCCACCGGCCCTGCACCACCTTCCCCACTCATTTAACTCCGAGGTCCTTCCGCTCCCTTTCACCTTCGGAATAGGCCTCCCCCGCCTCCTCGTTCTCCCTTTTTTTGTTTTCACCCTCAAGGAGCCTCACCTTTTTCTCGAGCTCCTTGACCCTCTCGATCATGCACAGCAGAGCCTGCTCTTCCGGGTCGGGCAGGAGGTGATGCTCCAGGTTCACGTCGTCGTGGATCTCCCCCTCCATCGAGTAGATGATCCTGCCGGGCACACCCACAACGGTGGATTTAGGCGGGACGTCCTTTACCACGACGGAGTTCGCCCCTATCCTCGAAAATGCGCCGAGCCTGCAGGGGCCGATGATCTTCGTTCCGGCGCCAACAACCACGTGCTCCCCGAGGTCCGGGTGGCGCTTCTCCTTCCTCCAGCTCTTTCCCCCCAGCGTCACCCCCTGATAGATGGTAACGTTGTCGGCGATCTCCGATGTCTCCCCGATGATAACGCCCATGCCGTGGTCTATGAAAAACCTCCGCCCGATCTTCGCCCCGGGGTGGATCTCGATGCCGGTAAGAAACCTCCCCAGGTGAGAGATTATCCTCCCTATAAGATAAAGCCTCTTTGTCCAGAACCAGTGTGCCACCCTGTAGAAAAGGACGGCATGAAGCCCCGGATAGCAGAGGATTATCTCGAGGGTGGACCTCGCCGCGGGATCCCTCTCAAATACGACCCTGATATCTTCTCTAATTGTCTTTAGAAAATTAAGCATAATTCTCAGCTTTAATACTATTAATTATATCATATTTTCAGGCGCCTTCCAAATCAATAGAGCTATTTGGATGTAAAAACCCCTATCGCCCTGAAACGGCCGTAGCGCTGCTCCAGGAGCTCGTGGAGATCCATCGCAATGATCTCCGCAAAGTGTTTTTTCAGCACGCCGTAAAGGGCGTCGGCGGCCTCCTTGTGACTGCGGTGCGCCCCGCCGAGAGGCTCGGTAACGATATCATCGATAAGCCAGTTCTCGAGGTTGTCCTTCGCCGTCGACTTGAGCGCCTCCGCGGCCTTCCTTTTCATCTTCCTGTCTTTCCAGAGGATCGAGGCGCACGCCTCCGGCGAGACGACCGAATAGTTGGCGTTTTCCATCACCAACACCCTGTCGGAGATACCGAGGGCCAAGGCACCCCCGCTCCCCCCCTCCCCGAGGACCACCGAGATTATGGGAACCTTTAGCCTCATCATAGTGTACATGCAGCTCGCTATCGCCTCCGACTGACCCCTCTTCTCCGCCTCCACGCCCGGATAGGCGCCGGGGGTGTCTATCATCGTGATCAGCGGGAGTCCGAAGCGCTCGGCCAGCCTCATGAGCCTGATCGCTTTTCTATACCCCTCCGGGTGGGGCATCCCGAAATTCCTCTCGAGACGCTCCTTCAATCCCCGCCCCTTATGGTTGCCGATCAACATTACGCCGATCCCTTCGAATTTTGAGAGACCGCCGATAACAGCCCTGTCATCACTGTACGCCCTGTCCCCCTTGAGCTCCAGAAATCCGTCAAAAATATGGGAGATGTAGTCGAGCATCTGGGGTCTCTTTTCGTGCCTCGATATCTCGACCTTCATCCACCGGTCGCCCTTCAGGTAGTAATCCTCCTCGAGCCTCTTTGCCTTCTCCTGTAAATCGTGAACGTTACCCGATATCTTCGATCCGTCGAGATTATCCGCGGTCTCTTTTACCTCGTTGATCTTTCTCGTAAGCTCCCGGATGCTCCTGTCAAATTTCACCTCATTCATAAGAAGTCCCCCCGATCCACCTCTATCATATTTTGCATGGCCTCGATTTATCCTAATCGGAATAGAGATCGTAAAAGGCCTGAAAACTCCAACAAAAAGCCCACGATTCTCAATACCCCCACCCCAGAATACTATTCACCTCGATTATCATATTTGCCCCGATCACAATAACGGCCTCGAACAAGATCAGTCCGTCCAGACGGAGCCGCCGTTAAAGAGGGTCTTCACCTCGTTTATAAAACTGCCGTTCGGGTCGACCCCCAGGCTCCCCGGCAGCGAGAGTATGACGCTGCCGCTGTCATTGCCCTTTACCAGGAGGAAGACACGGCTCCTGCCCCTGTGTCTCTCCATAATCTGTTTTAACTTCTCCATCTCCTCGGCCGGCATACCGAGGTCATTTACCTCGATGTAGACCTTCTTCTCGCTTCTTATCGGCGCGTCCTTCAAACTCACTATCTCCTTTGCGAGGATCTTGCTCGTCTCGTCCCCCCTGTCCAGAACACCGCTAACCAGGATCGGGACATCATCTTCCAAGAGCTGAATGGACTTCTGATACAGTTCGGAGAAGACCACGACCTCGATGAATCCCTTCATATCCTCGAGGGTCAGAAACGCCATCCTGTCACCCTTCTTCGTCATTATCTCCTTTTTGGCGGCACATATCCCCCCCATCCACACAGACGACCTGTCCGGCTTTTCATTTACGGTAATGGTATCACAATTCGTCTTCGATTTAAAGGCGTTCTCGTAGGCAAGGAGGGGGTGACCGGTTATGTAGAACCCTAGGCTCTCCTTCTCGTTTGCCATCAACATCTGGTCGCTCCAGTCCGGGACCACCGGGTAGTCCTCCAAATCGATCGTACCGCCGCCGGGGGAATCCAGGTTTTCAAAGAGGTTGGCCTGCCCGATCCTCTTCTCGTCCTGGTAGCTCTGTCCCATCTCGACCGCCCTGTCTATGGCGGCCATTATCCTGGCCCTGGAAACGTTGGAGAAATCGAACGCCCCGCACTTGATCAGGCTCTCCAGAACCCTCTTGTTGACCTTTCTGAGATCGACCCTCTTCGCGAAATCGAACAGCGACGAAAAATCGCCCTCCTCCCTCCTCGACTCTATGATCGACTGGATCGCCGCCGCGCCGACGTTTTTCACGGCGGCAAGCCCGAACAGGATCTCTTCTTTCGAGGCGGAAAACGTGAGACCGCTGTCGTTTATGTGGGGCGGGAGGACCTTTATCCCCATCTCCCTCGCCTCCCCTATATATTTCATTATCTTGTCGGTGTCGTCCATCTCGGAGGTCAGGAGCGCCGCCATGAACTCCACCGGGTAGTGCGCCTTGAGATAGGCCGTCCGATACGACACCATCGCGTAGGCGGCGCTGTGGGACTTGTTGAACCCGTACTCGGCGAACTCCTCCATCTGGTCGAATATCTTCTCCGCCTTCCTCTCATCTATCCCGTTTTTCAGGGCGCCCTCCATAAACCTTTCCTTCTGGGCGGCCATCTCGTCCCTGATCTTCTTCCCCATCGCCCTTCTGAGGAGGTCGCCGTCCGCCGTGGTGAAGCTGGCCAGGGCGGCCGCAATCTGCATCACCTGCTCCTGATAGACCATAACACCGTAGGTGTCGCCCAGGATGTCCTCCAGCTGGGGAAGCTCGTATTTTATCAGCTTGCGGTTGTGCTTGCGCTTGATGAACTCCTCGGCCATTCCCGTGTTCAAAGGCCCCGGCCTGTAGAGGGCCACAAGCGCAATCACCTCCTCGAACTTCTCCGGCACGAGCCTGACCATCAGGTCCTTCATGCCGGAGCTCTCCAGCTGAAAGACACCGTCGGTGTTGCCGGACTGGAGGAGCTTGAAGGTTTTCGGGTCCTTGAGGGAGAGCTTCGTTATATCGAGATCGACTCCCCTGTTCTCCTTGATGAGCTTTATCGTGTCCTCGATGACCGTGAGCGTCCTCAGGCCCAGAAAGTCGAACTTTATCAGCCCCAGTTTCTCCACGCACTTCATGTCGAACTGGGTCACCACCTCACCCTTCTGACCCCTAGTTAACGGCATGTAGTCCACGAGGGGGAGGTTTGAGATTACCATCCCCGCGGCGTGGGTCGAGGAGTGGCGGTTCAGCCCCTCCAGCCCCTTCGCGATCTTGACGAGGCGCTTGATCCTCGGGTCGCTATCGACCATCTCCTTGAAGCGGGGCTCCGCCTTCAAGGCGTCGTCGAGGGTGATGTTGAGCGGCATTGTGGGGATCAGCTTCGCTATGCCGTCCACCTCGGGATAGGGCATGTCGAGGACCCTCCCCACATCCCGGATGACCGCCCTCGCCTGCATCTTCCCGAACGTGACGATCTGGGCGACCTTCTCCTCCCCGCCGTACTTCTCCGAGACGTATCTGATGACGTCGTCCCTGCCGTTCTTGCAGAAGTCTATGTCGATATCCGGCATACTGATCCTCTCCGGGTTGAGGAACCTCTCAAACAAAAGGTCGTACTCGATCGGGTCTATATCGGTTATCCCGAGGGAGTAGGCCACGAGGCTCCCGGCGGCGGACCCCCGCCCCGGGCCTACGGAGATGGAGTTCTCCTTGGCGTAGTTTATGAAGTCGGCGACGATAAGAAAATAGCCGGAAAAACCCATCTCCTTGATCATCTTGAGCTCCCTCTCGAGCCGATCCCGGTATTCCCTCTCGATGGATTCGACACTTCCCCCCTTGTTCGCCTTGATCGCCTCGATCCTCGCCTTCAAACCCTCGTAAGCCGCCCCGTCGAGGACGTCGTCCAGATTCTCCCCGGAAGGGACGCTGTATTCCGGGAACTGGAACTGGCCAAACGAGAAGGAGAAATTGCACCTCTCGGCTATGGCCAGCGTGTTTTTGATCGCCACAGGTACTTCCTTAAAGGCGTTTATCATCTCCTCCGGGGACTTGAAGTAGAACTGGTCGGACGAGAACTTCATCCTGTTCGTCTCGTTTATCGTCTTCCCGGTCTGGATGCAGAGGAGGGCGTCGTGCGCCTCCGCGTCGCTTTTTTTAAGATAGTGGCAGTCGTTGGTGGCCACAAGGGGGAGGTTTATCTCCTTTCCTATTCGGATGAGCTCGGCATTCACCCGCCTCTGGTCGTCGATGCCGTTTTCCATAATTTCGAGGTAGAACCTGCCGGGAAAGGTCTCGGCGTACCTGCCGGCGACCTCCCTGGCCCCTTTCTTGTCGTCCCCCAGTATCTTTTCCGCTATCTCCCCCTTGAGACAGGCGGAGGAGGCGATAAGCCCCTCGCTGTGTTTTGAGAGGAGCTCTTTGTCCACCCTCGGCTTGTAGTAGAAGCCCTCCAGGTGGGCGTGGGTCAGAAGCCTCGTCAGGTTTTTGTAGCCCGCCTCGTTTTCCACGAGGAGCACCAGGTGGTGGGAATCGTCCTTGGCCCCTCCCCCCTTCGAGTCGTATTTGCCCCTGGCCACGTACATCTCGCAGCCGATTATCGGCTTTATCCCGGCGTCTTTCGCCTTGATGTAAAAATCGACCGCCCCGAAGAGGTTGCCGTGGTCGGTCATGGCCACGGCCGGCATATTGAAATCGTTGGCGGCGGAAAAAAGATCGTCCAGCCTTATGGCACCGTCAAGCAGGCTGTACTGCGTGTGGAGATGGAGGTGAACGAAGTTTGATGTTCTCTTATCGGCCATCGGGGCTACTCCCATTCGATGGTGCTGGGGGGTTTGGAGGATATGTCGTAGACGACCCGGTTAACTCCCTTGACCTCGTTTATGATCCTGTTGGATATCTTGGCCAGTATCTCGTGGGGGATCCGCGACCAGTCGGCGGTCATGCCGTCGAGGCTGTCAACGGCCCTTAAGGCCACGACGTTGTCGTAGGTGCGCTCGTCTCCCATCACGCCGACGCTCTTTACCGGCAGTAGCACGGCGAAGGCCTGCCATATCTTGTCGTACCAGCCGCTCGACTTTATCTCGTTTTCCATGATAACGTCTGCCTCCTGAAGCATGGCGACGTTCTCCTTTGTCACCTCCCCCAGTATCCTCACCGCGAGCCCCGGCCCGGGGAACGGGTGGCGCTTGATCATCTCGTCCGGGAGCCCCAGCTCCCTCCCCAAAAGCCTCACCTCGTCCTTGAAGAGCTCCCTCAGCGGCTCGATAAGCTTAAGATTCATCTTCTCCGGCAGCCCGCCCACGTTGTGGTGGGACTTTATGGTGGCGGAGGGGCCCTTGAAGGATACGCTCTCGATCACGTCCGGGTATAGGGTCCCCTGGGCGAGGTACTTTACCCCGGATATCTTCTCCGCCTCCGCCTCGAATATCTCTATGAAGGTGTTGCCGATGATCTTTCTCTTCTTCTCCGGGTCTTCGACGTTCGAGAGACGCTTCAAGAAGAAATCCCCGGCGTCTACGTAGTCGAGGTCCACGTTGAAGTGGCCGCGAAATACTTTCTTAACCCTATCGGCCTCCCCCTTTCTCAACACACCGTTGTTGACGAAGATGCAGGTCAGCCTGTCGCCTATGGCTCTAAAAAGGAGAGCCGCCACCACCGAGGAGTCCACCCCGCCGGAGAGCGCACAGATGACCCGGTCGTCTCCTACCCTCTTTCTTATCTCCTCCACCTCCATCTCGACGAACGACCTCATGTTCCAGAGGCCGTGGAGATCCGAGATATCGAAGAGAAAGTTCCTCAATATCTCCTCCCCCCTGGGGGTGTGGACGACCTCCGGGTGGAACTGGACGCCGTAGATCCTCGACTCCACGTTCTCGATCGCGGACATAAGCCTGTTTTCGCTCTCGGCGGTGATCGTGAATCCCTTCGGCGGGGCCTTAAGGCTGTCGCCGTGGCTCATCCACACCTCGACCTTCTCGCCTTCCCTAAAGCCTGAGAAGATGCCGTTGTTGGAAACGGGCCTGACAACCGCCCTGCCGTACTCCCGCTTCCTGGAAGAGACGACCTTACCCCCCAGGAGGTATGCGATTATCTGCATCCCGTAGCAGATTCCGAGAACCGGAACACCGAGCTTAAAAACCTCGTCGGTGATCATCGGCGCCCCCTTGTCGTAGACGCTGGCCGGCCCTCCCGACAGTATTATGGCGCTGGGCGAGATCTCCCTGATCTCATCGACAGGGATATTGAACGGGTAGATTTCGCAGTAGACCTTCTCCTCCCTCACCCTCCTGGCGATGAGCTGGGTGTACTGGGAGCCGAAGTCGAGGATCAGCACTTTTTCTTTATGGATATCTTCTGTCAATTGACTACTCCAAACGGTAGTTCGGCGCTTCCTTCGTAATTATTACGTCGTGGACGTGGCTCTCCCTCAATCCCGCCGGCGTGATTCGGACATAGGGGATTTTCCCCTTGAGCTCCTCTAAGTTTTTCGCCCCCAGGTATCCCATCCCGGACTTGAGCCCGCCGACTAGCTGGGTTATCGAGAGCGAGAGGGGCCCCTTGTACGGCACCCTCCCCTCTATCCCCTCCGGCACGAGCTTTCCCGCCTCTTCCACGTCCCCCTGAAAATAGCGATCGCTCGATCCCTCCTTCATCGCCTCGATGGAGCCCATCCCCCTGTAGGTCTTGTATGACCTCCCCTGAAAGAGGATGATCTCGCCGGGGCTCTCGTCCGTTCCCGCAAAGAGGCCCCCGATCATTATAGTGTCCGCCCCCGCGGCGACCGCCTTGGTGACGTCCCCCGAAAACTTTATCCCGCCGTCCGCAATGATGGGGGTACCCGTCTTTTTTGCGGCGGCAAAGCAGTCCCTTATCGCGGAAAACTGGGGCATCCCAACCCCGGCCACTATCCTCGTTGTGCAGATGGAGCCGGGGCCTATCCCCACCTTGACCGCGTCCGCCCCCGCCTTTATCAGCGCGCTGCACGCTTCCGCCGTTGCCACGTTTCCGCAGATCAGCTCTACGTCGTCGAAGTTCTTCTTCGTGTCGGAGACGGCGTCTATCACAAGCTTGGAGTGGGCGTGGGCGGTATCGATAACTATTATATCCACCTTTGCGCCCAGGAGCGCCTCTATCCTCGCCTCCCTGTCCGGCCCCACCCCGACGGCGGCGCCGACAAGGAGCCTTCCCATCCCGTCCTTCGACGCGTCCGGATATTTCATCTTCTTCTGGATATCCTTTACCGTGATGAGTCCCTTGAGATTGTCCTTGTCATCTACCACCAGGAGCTTCTCGATCCTGTGCTCGTGGAGCTTCTTCTTCGACTCCTCGATGGTAATCCCCTCCTTGACCTTGACGAGGTTGTCCTTCGTCATCACGTCTTCGACGGCGAGGTTGAGGTTGGTCTCGAAGCGGAGGTCGCGGTTGGTGAGTATCCCAACGAGCTTCTTCCCCTCCACCACCGGAACCCCGGAGATACGGTACCGCTCCATTATCTCGAGGGCCTCGTGGATCTTCTTCTTCGGATCGATCGTTATCGGATCGACTATCATCCCGCTCTCCGACTTCTTGACCTTGTCCACCTCCAGGGCCTGCTCCATGATATCCATGTTTTTGTGGATGATGCCGACACCCCCCTCCTGGGCCATCGATATGGCCGTGGCCGACTCCGTCACAGTATCCATGGCGGAGCTTAAGAGTGGAATGGAGAGCCTGATCTTCTTCGTAAGGCGGGTCGAGACATCAACGTCCCTCGGAATTACCTCGGTCTTTCTCGGAATAAGGAGGATGTCGTCAAACGTAAGCCCCCAGTTATCGTTTTTTGCATTCACGGTTTTCCCTCTGTCTTTCAAAACGATCCTTTAAGCCTCATCTATCAGGGCGAGTCCAACAAATCGATTGCAATCCCCTCCAAAAGCCCGCTGTCGGAGGAGGTCAGAAGCCCCTGGTCGAAGGTTTTCATTACGGAGAGCACGATGACGATCCCGGCGACGATCACGTCCTCCCTTCCCCTCTCAAGCACCGGAAATCTCGTTAACCTCTCTTCGTTCGTGATCGACTTCAAAGTATCGAACAATTCAGATATCCGCGAGTAACTCAATGTGTAGCCGTCCACGTTCACGGGATCGTACCTGTCGACCGACTCAACTTCCATATCGATGGCGGCTATGGTGGTCACCGTACCCGCCGTCCCAACGAGTTTGTCAAATGGCGGCGTCGGGAAATCGATCCGATTCCTCTCCCCCACGCCTCTTGGATTCCTCCTCTTTTTGCCCGCTCCGCTTGTGTAGCGATTATATACCAACGAGAGCCGTTTTTCCACAAAATTCTTGAGATCGAGGATCTCTATTTCCTCCGGGGGGTCGTGGGCCAAAAACATCTCCTTCAATCTCACCACGCCCAGGTCGGTGCTTATCGTGTCGACCACGCGGCCCCCCTCTGTCAGGGTAAACTCTGTGCTCCCCCCGCCCACGTCAAATATCAGCGCCGACCCCCTGTCGATATCGACACCCGCAGAACCCGCTATCCCCGCAAGCGAGAGCCTCGCCTCTTCCAGCTCCGAGATGATATCTACCCCGATCCCCAGATCTTCGGCGGCACCGACAAGCTCCCCGCCGTTTTCCGCCTCCCTCGCGGCACTCGTGGCCACAACCTTGTAGTCCGAGGCCCCGAGCTCTTCCCACATACTCTTAAACCGTGAGAGGGCGTCCACGGTCCTCTCGATCGCCCCCACCTTCAGCCCCCTTCCCTTTCTCCACCCGTCGCCCATCCCCTCGCCGAGCCTCGTTATTTTATTGCTCCTCTCCAAAACGTCAAAGGGGGGACGCTTGTCCCCCCTTTTGGGTCCCGGTTTCTCCTCCGCCACCATGAGCCTGACTGTGTTGCTTCCCACATCCACGGCGGCCACCCTCCTGCGATTTCCTCCACGATCACTTTTATAATTAATACTATTCCCCCTACTGTCACTATTTCCGCTGTCACTTCCAGCCCCCATCCATCAACCCTTTACGATTGAATCCGACAGCGTCTTTATGCTTCCCCTCAGGCTCCGGGCGATCTTCTTCGACAGGGCGACCACGAGACTCAAGCAGATCTCCGGATCCTTCTTCCTCATCTCCTTGAACTTCTCCTTTGTAAGAATATATATATCCGAGCCTTCGATTACCTTAGCCGTAACGGCCCTGGGGCCGGGATCGAAGAGAGCCAGCTCCCCGAAACTCTCTCCGGAAGAGAGCTCCGCCAATTTCTTCTCCTTCCCCTCCGCAACCATCCAGGTCAACTCCACCCTCCCATCGGCGATCAGAAAGAGGGACTCGCCGTCCATCTTCTCGATAAATATCGTGCTGTTTTCGGGAAACTCCCTCCTCTCAAGGTAGCGGAAGAGGCGCTTCACCTCTTTGCCGCTCATCTCCTCGAAGACGGGAGAATCCAAAAACCTGTCATCAGGTCCCGGGGGAGCTCCGGTCATCTTTTACACCTATTTCCTCTTTTTACTCTTGAGCTTTTCCAGCGCCTCGCTCAGCTTCGTTCTGGTCTCCTCGTAGGAGAGGAGGAGCGCCGAGAGCTCCACCTCGTGCTCTATGGCGGAGCGCCTGTCCAGCCTGGGGACGAGATCCGAGACCCGCTTGATCATGGAGAGGACCTTGGGGGATTTTCCGGCGATATTCTTTGCCAGTGTCATCGCCGCCTCCATCACCTCTTCCGCCGGCAACACCCTGTTCACCAATCCCATCCGCTCCGCCTCGTGGGCGCCTATCGGCTCGCCCGTCATCGTTATCTCCTTCGCCCTTGCAATGCCCACCCTCCTCCAGAGGGGATCGAAGATCGGATTGAGGCCGAACTTCACCTCCGGATGGGCGAAGATGGATGTATCAGACGCTATGATGAAGTCGCACGAGAGTGCGAGGTTGAAGCCCCCGCCCATCGCGATACCCATCACCGCCGCGACCATCGGCTTCGGGAAATCGTAAAGGTCGAGATAGTAGTCGATTATCGGCTCGAAGTGATCCTGGTATTGGTGGGGGGCGAGCTTCACGAGCTCCTCGATGTCAATCCCGGCGGAGAACACCTCGCTTCCGCCGGTGATGAGGAGGGTTTTTACAGCGTCATCATCCTTTACAATCTCCATCAGATGAGAGAGCTCCTGACAGAGGCTTTTCGAGAGGGCGTTCATCTCCCTCTGCCGGTTCAGGGTGACGATCCCCACCCCATCAGAGTATTCATAGATAATGTTTTTATATTGCTTTGTCATCGTTTTGGTCCTCAAGGTCGAAAAAGTTATTTCCCCACAAGGCCGATGAGCGTGTCGAGGTTTATCCTGTCGTACTTGAGATAGTCACCCTCCTTGGGGGTCTCTATTATCTTGGGAATCCCGGCGAATCTGTCGTCGTTCATTATCAGCCTGAACGGCTCGAGGCCCATCTCGCCCCAGCCGATGTGCTGATGCCGATCCACGTTCGAGCCGAGGCCCTTCTTAGAGTCGTTCAGATGAAAGAGCCTGAGGCTCTCGAGACCGAGCACCCTGTCGAACTCCTCGATTACCGACTCGTACTTTTCCCCCGTCGTGATGTCGTAGCCGGCCGCAAATGTGTGGCACGTGTCGTAGCAGACGCCGAGACGGTCTTTAAATCCCGTCTCTTCCCGGATTGCGTCGAGCTCCTCGAAGCTTCTGCCTATCGCGTTTCCCTGCCCGGCGACGGTCTCGAGGAGGATGGTAACATCCCCTCCCCCATCGTCATCGAACTCACCGATTACCTCCCTCAATCCTGCGGCGTAGCGCCTTATCCCGCCCTCCACCCCCGCGCCGCCGTGGCTTGTGGGATGGATCACGAGAACCTTGATCTTGAGCTCCCTGCACCTACCAAGCTCCTTCACCAGGCCCGCCTTCGATTTCTCCCGGATGGCGTCGTCGGGAGATGCCAGGCTCGTCAGGTAATCCACGTGGGCCACCACTCCCTTGAACCCCCCGCTTGATACCGCCTCCAAAAATCTCTCCGGCTCACCGGGGGCAAACTTCTTGGTCTGCCACCTGTTGTTGTTCTTGGTGAAAATTTGGAAGCAGTTCATGGAGAGCTCCGCCGCCCTGTCCGCGGCTGTATAGATTCCGCCTGCAATGGAAACATGCGCTCCCAGAAGCGGCGGTTTTATATCTTTCATTTCTTGATTAAAAACATGAGCTCGAAATTCATAGACCGCCGTAAACCGGCCCTCGATCCCGTCAAGGCCCCGTCCCCTCCCCTCACTCCTTTCTCACCACTGTAAAAATGTCCTTCTCCCCCCCGACATTACTTTCCATCCGCCAAATGAGGGCATTAAAGCTATTGACTCCATGGATTGAGCGGCCCCTGAAACGGCCTTTGTGCTACTCCTTCCCCTCCTCCTTGGCATCCCCCCCGGCCTCTTTATCCTCCGGTTTTGAATCATCCGCCTTCTCGGCCGGCTCCGCCTTGGCCTCGGCCTTCTTCTCTCCCTTTTCTTCCACCTCCTCTTTGACCTCCTTCTCTTTCTCCTCCTTTACCTTCTCCCCCTCGACCCTCGCCTCCTCGGCGGCCTTATGAAGCTCTTCGGCCTTCTTCTTGGCCCTCTCGTGCTTCTCCCTGACCTTTTCCATCTTGGCGTCGATGGACTGCTTCCTGGTCCTGAACTTCCTCAGCTTCCTCTGGGCCCTCTTCAGATCCTTACGTTTCTTTCTCAGCTCTGGGTCGTACTTTTCCGCCGTCCCCGCCATCTTCTGGACTTCCGCCTTCAGTCCTTTTACCTTTGTCTCAAGATTCTCCATTTAGTGCTGCTCCCTTTTGTTTACACTTTTATTTTTCTATCGAGGCTTTTATCGCAAAGTAGTATCTGCCCCCGTCGCCTCGGCTCGAGAAGCCGGAGAAGACGTCATAAACCACATTCCCCCCCGAAGAGTCGCTCGACGCTATCACGACATCCACCCCATTTGTGACCACAACGCTTGTCTTTGCCTCCTTGAATACGATCTCCCCCCTCCTCTCGTCGACGAAATAGGAGAGAAAGGGCTCGACGTCGATTCGGATCCTGCCGTTGCCGGTAACAACCGGCGTCACCCTGAAGCCGGTGGACACGTCCCGAAAAGAAACCCCCTCGATCTTTATCCCCCGGTCCCTGATATATACCGTCACCCTCCCGTCCACCGGCACGCTTCTTCCGGTAATAAAATCACCGGAGGAGCCGGAGGTGATCAGGAGCTCCTGAACGGTTGTACGATGAGACCTCCCGGCACCTCCCCTAGGGGACGCCTCGAGATAGAGACCTTTACCGGGGGGAATGCCGGCTACATTTCCCACGGCGAAGTGATGGTCCGAATAGAGCCAGTTTACGCCCAGCTTCAGCTCGCTGAAGGTGTTTTCGTCGAAGAACGTCCCCCTTATCCTCACCTGCGTGGAGGGCCTGTCCACGAGGGCTATAAACTCCTTTACCTTTTCGAGGTTCTCCCTCTCGTCCACCACAAGGAGGGAGTTGGTGTTTAAGTCCGCCGTGACCTTGCCGCCCTCCGAAAGGAGCGGGAGAACCAGCTCAACGAGCTCGTCCGCGGGCCTGTGCTTGATCTGGATGAGTATGTAATCGAGGGCGAAGGCCCCCCGACATATTATCAAACCGAAGATGATGAGGAGAGATGCGACGCTTAGAAGTTCTTTTTTTCCAAAACAGGTCATCTTTCCAATAGTTTTCAAGGAGAGATATCAGGGCACAAGCCTGTATTCGACCCTGACCCTGTTTTCCATAAGCTTGTCATACATCGCATCGACAAGCTCGGTCTTCATATCGGAGAGGAGGATCGAGAGGAGAGAGACCTTCTCCTTCGGGGGATATACGAGCTTCGGCTCCCCCTCGATACCGGCCATCTCGGCGGCCTTTTTGACGGCGTCCTCCATGTTTCCCAGCTCGTCGATGAGCTTGAGCTTCAACGCCTGCTCGCCGCTCAGGATCCTTCCGTCCGCGATCTCCAGCACCTTCTCCCTGGGAAGCTTCCTCTCCTTAACCACGACATTTACAAACTGCTGAAAGATATTATCGATATAGTCCTGCAGGTACTGCCTCTCCTCCACCGTCATCTCCCGAAAGGGACTACCGGTGTCCTTGAACTTTCCGCTCTTGATGATAAATCCCTTTATTCCGAGGGAATCGAGGGCGTTGTGAAACTCCAGCCCCTGAAGTATAACGCCGATACTGCCGGTCGTGGTGCCCGGATTTGCGAAGATATAGTTCGTACCCAGCGAGATGTAGTAGCCCGCCGAGGCCGCAACGCCTCCCATGGAGGTCACCACAACCTTTTCCGACGCCAGCTTACTAAGCTCCTCGTATATCTCCTGGGCCGCGGCCACCCCTCCCCCGGGGGATTCCACCCTCAAGACGACGGCGGCTATATCCTCCCTCTTTTTGAAATCCTTTATATTTTTGATCACATCCCCGGAATCGTAAATTACCCCCTCGACCTCGATTATACCCACGCCCTTGGAAAAGGGCTTTACCCCCATAACTATATATATAGATAAGGAGTAAATACCTACAATCACCGCCAGTGAGACCGCGATGATTGCGGTAATAATTATCCCCTTTCGTTTGGCCATTCTTTCCACCTCATTTTCTATATAAAAGAAACCGGTTCAGACAGCGCCTGAACCAGTATATTGGTTAAATAAAAGCAGCTAAACAAAGGGCCTCTTGCTCCAAAAGACCTCTTTAAGCGATTTCCCGCCATTTAAGTTCCCATCGCCAGAAATCTCCTCCTCCCCTTCTCTCCCCCTACCCTTCTTTCCGCCCAATGAATTCAGAAAACTATTCTTCCTTCTCTTCTGTATCCTCTTCCGCCTTATCTTCGCTCTCTTCTTCACCTTTATCTTCGCCCTTATCTTCTCCGTTGGAAAAGGAGACATTTGTCTCTTCAAACTTCTTTTTAAGGACATCGCCGAGCACTACGTTTCGCCCCTCCTGGTTGTCCATGTAGCTTGAGACATCACCCTGCTCCTCCGACTGGATAAGGGCCCTCAGGGACAAACCGATCTTCTTCTCATGGGAATCGAGGTTTATCACTACGGCCTTGAGCGTATCCCCCACCTTGCAGAACTTCTGGGGGTCTTCCACCCTTCCCTTGGCGAGCTCGGATACGTGGACGAGTCCCTCTATATCTTCCTGAAGCTTCAGGAATACGCCGAAGCTCGTTATGCTGACGACCTCGCCCTCGACTATCGTGCCCGGCTTGTACTTCTCCGCAAACTCTGTCTTCCACGGATCATCGGAAAGCTGTTTTATCCCCAGCGAGAAGCGCTCCGCCGCGGGATCCACGTTCAGAACAACCGCCTCCACCTCCTGTCCCCTCTTGTAATACTCGGCGGGGTGTTTTATCTTTTTGTGCCAGGAGATATCGGAGATGTGAACGAGGCCGTCCACGCCCTCGTCGGTCCCGACAAAGACGCCGAACTCCGTGACGTTCTTCACGGTCCCCTTGATAACCGTCCCGGGGCTGTATTTTTCTTTTATTGTCTCCCAGGGATTCGGCTCGACCTGCTTGAGTCCCAGAGATATCCTCTTGTTCTCGGCGTCCACATTGAGGACCACCGTCTCCACCTCGTCGCTGAGGGACACCACCTGGGTCGGGCTCTTGATATTTTTTGTCCAGGACATCTCCGATATATGGACCAGCCCCTCTATCCCCTCCTCCAGCTCGATGAACGCCCCGTAATCGGTCAGGCTTACGACCTTGCCCGTAACCCTGTTTCCGTGGACGTATTTATCCGTGGCATGATCCCACGGATTCGGGGTAATCTGCTTCATTCCGAGGGAGACCCGCTCTTTCTCCTTGTCAAACTTGAGGACCTTTACCTGAGTCTTTTCTCCGATGGAGAGCTGCTCGGTCGGGTGGTTTACCCTGCCCCAGGAAATATCCGTTATGTGGAGGAGCCCGTCGATCCCCCCGAGGTCGATAAACGCCCCGTAGTCTGTGATGTTCTTCACCACGCCCTCGAGGATCATCCCCTCCTCCAGGATTTTTATGGTCTCCTTCTTCTGCTCCTCGCGCTCCTGCTCCAAGAGCGCCCTTCTGGAGAGGACTATGTTTCCCCTCCTGCGATTGAACTTGACTATCTTGAAACGGTGAGTCTGGCCGAGGAGGGAGTCGAGGTTTCTCACCGGGTGGAGATCGATCTGGGAGCCGGGGAGAAATGCCTTAACGCCTATATCAACTATCAATCCCCCCTTTATCTTGCCGACAATTTTACCCTCGACAATCTCGTCATCCTCACACGCCTTTCTAATCTCGTCCCACAGGATGAACTGATCCGCCTTCTCCTTGGAGAGAACGACCATTCCGTTTTCGTTCTCGCTCCTTTCGATGTAGACATCCACCTCGTCGCCTACCTGAACTTCCACCTTACCCTTACCACCGTCGGCAAATTCCTCGATCGGAATCTGTCCCTCGGACTTATACCCCACGTCGACCAGGACAAAATCCTTTGTTACCTGAATGACCTTACCCTTGACTATCTCGTCCTCCTTGAGTCTCTCCAGGCTCTCCTCGTAGAGCTTTTCGATGTCCACTTCCTTGACTACTTTCTTCTCCTCCTTGACTGCGGACGCCGCAATCTCATTCAGATTCTCTTCGGGCAATTTGCCTTCCTCCTCCTTATTCATCATTCGGTTATACCCCCTAATTTTCTATATAAACCACCATTCGGCGGCTATATGTAAAACTAAAACTTAAAGTTAAACTATATCTCCTAAATAGTCAAGCTAAAAAGACATCTTTCATACTAAAAATGGAATAAAAGCCTATAATTTTACTATTAAGTTTCAAGAATCGTCTTTCCCAAGCCTTTTTAGAATCGTGTCCACAACCTCGGAAATATTTAATTCCGTCGTGTCGATAATCCTGGCGTCCTGAGCGGGCCTGAGCGGAGAAAGCTCTCTCTTGGAATCCCTCTCGTCCCGATCCCTTATCGCCCCGATCACCTGGTCGAGGTTCGATTCCTCCCCTTTGGAAAGCCGCTCCCTGTGTCTTCTCTCCCCCCTTACTTTTGGGGACGCCGTTATGAAGAACTTGGCGTCCGCATCGGGAAGGACCACGGTCCCGATGTCCCTCCCCTCCATGACCACGCCGCCGATGGCGGCCATCTTCCGCTGGAGGTCGATCATCGCCCTCCTTACCGGCTTTCGGGAAGACACTTTGGAGGAGAGGCCGTCAGCCAGGGGGGTCCTGATCTTCTTCGACAGATCCCTGCCGTCCACCGTTATATTCCCGTCGATAAACTCTATCTTGATCTCATCACAGAGTCTCTCGAGCCCCTCGTCGTCGTCCGGCTCAATCCCAAGCTCGTTCGACCTCACCGCCACCGCCCTGTACATCGCCCCGGTGTCGATATATTGATAGCCGAGCTTTGCTGCGATCTCTTTGCTCACCGTGCTCTTACCGGAGCCGGCCGGCCCGTCCATCGCTATTATGAGCCCCTCTTCGCCCGTCATATCGTAATCAAACCGCCGCTTTGATATGTAATAGTATTAGATCGATACTTCGCCCAGCATGTCAAAAAAGCCGGGAAAGGAGATCTTAACGCAGCCCACATCGGAGACCGTAACACCTTTCTCCGATGCGAGTCCGGCTATCGCCGCCGCCATCGCCGCCCGATGATCCCCGTAGGACTTCGCCGCACCCCCCCTGATTTCACCCTTAGGCCTCACCACGAGGCCGTCCGGCAGTTCCTCCACGGAAACACCCAGCGACATCAGGTTTTCGGCAGTGGTCTTGATCCTGTCCGACTCCTTGACCCTGAGCTCTTCTGCCCCGGTGATTGCCGTCTCCCCCTCGGCGTACGCCGCGGCCACGGCAATGGCGGGTACCTCGTCTATCATACCGGGGATTATGTCCCCCCCGATCTCTATACCCTTTAAGGATGAGGATTTGGCCCTGATGTCGGCCGCCGGTTCACCGGAGAGCTCCCGCTCGTTCAATATCTCTATATCCGCCCCCATCTCCATCAGGGCGTCGATAAACCCCCGCCTCCCGGGATTCATCCCAACACCCTTGATAAGGAGATCCGACTTTTCGGTTATCAGCGCCCCTACGATGAAGAAGGCCGCGGAAGATATATCTCCGACGACCTCTATGTCGCGGCTCTTAAATGTTCCGCAGCGCTTCACCGTAATATATTTCCCCTCTTCACCTATGGGGATATTGAAGTAGCGCATCATCCTCTCGGTGTGGTCCCTCGAGTTTCCCGGGTCCGAGACTTGAGTTCCCCCCTCAGCCCCCATCCCGGCCAAAAGCAGCGCCGACTTCACCTGGGCCGAGCTTACCGGCATATCGTACCTTATGCCGACAAGCCCCCCGCCCCTCACTGCGATGGGGGCGTAAGAGGCGTCCCCCCTCCCCATCATCTTAGCGCCCATCTCCCTTAACGGCTTCGTCACCCTCCCCATCGGCCTCTCCGAGAGGGAGGCGTCTCCCGCGAGGACTGAAAAGAAATCCTGGGCGGAAAGCAAGCCCATCATCAACCTCATCGTTGTGCCCGAGTTTCCGCACTCGAGGACGCCCACGGGCTCCACAAATCCCCCCTTCCCCACACCCGTGATCACGAGAGACTCGGCATTGGAGGAAATCTCCGCCCCCAAAACCCTCATGATCTCGACTGTCCTCAGCGTATCTTCCGAGAAGAGGAAGTTTTTGACCTCCGATCTCCCGGATGCCATCGAGGCGAAGATGACCGCCCTGTGGGAGACCGACTTGTCCCCGGGCATTTGAATCTCGCCTTTAAGGCCCTTAACCGGCTTGATCTCAATATCATTTTTCATCGAAAGACCGCCGCGCAAATACGTCCACCGCCATTGATATTAATCTCAGCCGGCCTCGACCCCCACCGAATAACCCTGCCCCAAATCAAGTAATTCGCCCCTCCATCTAACAACCCACCCCCCCGTCTAATAACCCGGCTTCCCATCGGGGATTTACATCACCCTCCCGATCGCCTCCGCGACCCTCTTCGCCTTTTCCATCAGGTCCTGGAACTTGTCCGGCTTTAACGACTGGTTTCCGTCGCTCACCGCCTTTTCCGGATTTGTGTGCACCTCCACCAGGAGGCCGTCCGCCCCAGCCGCGATTCCGGCAAGCCCGATGGGGGTGACCAGCTCCCAGCGGCCGGTGGCGTGGCTCGGGTCGACCACCACAGGAAGGTGGGTGAGCGCCTTTAGGACCGGGACGGCGTTGATATCGAGGGTGTTTCTCGTCTCGGTCTCGAAAGTCCTGATACCCCGCTCACATAGAATAATATCGGTGTTTCCCTCGGAGGCGATATACTCCGCGCTCATAAGAAGCTCCATTATCGTTGCCGAGAGCCCCCTCTTTAAGATGACCGGCTTCTTCATCTTGCCGATCTCCTTTAAGAGATCGAAGTTCTGCATGTTCCTCGCTCCAACCTGAATGGCGTCCGCGTATTTGTTGACGAGGTCGGAGTACCTGATGTTCATAAGCTCCGTCACCACGGGGAGGCCTGTCTCGTTTCTCACCTCGGCGAGGTATTTCAATCCCTCCTCCCCGAGCCCCTGAAAGGAGTAGGGGGACGTCCTGGGCTTGTACGCCCCGCCCCTGAGTATCGTCGATCCCGCCCATTTCGTCTCTTTTGCTATCTCCTTCAACATATCGAGCCCCTCGACCGCGCAGGGCCCCGCTATTACCTGTATCTTCTCCCCACCGACCGGGACGTCCCCGATCTTGACGACCGAGTCCTCCTTCTTGAAATCCCGGCTGACCACCTTATAAGGCTTCAGGATCGGGACGGCCTTCTCAACCCCAGGAAGCGATTCTATCGGCAGCGTCTGGAGGATTCGCTCGTCCCCGATCGCCCCCACTATCGTCCTCTCCTTACCCTTGGAGATGTGCGGCGTCAGGCCCGCCTCCTCGATCCTCTCCAGCAGGTAATTAAGCTCCTCCTCTGTATAACCCGGCTTTAGAATTAAAATCATATCTATAATCCCTTATCTAAAATCTTTTTCAAGGCCGCCACAAAACGCTCGTTCTCCTCCATCATCCCCAGGGTGACCCTGATGTGGTTTTTGAGTCCATAGCCGGCCATCGGCCTGACTATTACCCCCTCCTTCAACATCGCGTTGTAGACGTCGGGCGACGAAAGCCCCAAGTCCACGAGGACGAAATTCGCCTGGGAGGGTATGTATTCGAGCCCGAGTAGTTCAAACTCATCGTAGAGGTAATCCATCCCGGATCGGGTCAGTTCGAGGGTCCTCTTCACGAAATCGTGATCGTCAAGCGCCGCCAGAGCCCCCGCCTGGGCGAAGGAGTTCACATTGAAGGGAGACCTGATCCTGTTTAGCATCGAGACTATCCCCGGCACGGCAACGCCGTACCCTATCCTCGCTCCGGAAATGCCGTAGAGCTTCGAGAAGGTCCTCGTGGAGATTATCGGGACGTCCCCCTCCATGTAATCGGAGAATACCGGGCTCTCGCCGCTGGTGTCGAACTCCTTGTACGCCTCGTCCAGGACAACGACCAGGCTTTTCGGAAGACCCTCCATGAAGCGGGAGAAGTCATCCTTCTTTATCGCCGTTCCCACCGGGTTGTTCGGATTGTCTATGAAGATGAGCCTCGTCCTGTCGGTAATTGCCCCCCTCATGGCGTCGAGGTCGAAAACCCAGTCCTTCAGGGGCACGATCACGCTCTTTCCCCCCACCCCCTGCGTCACAAGCCTGTAGACGATGAAGCTCGGGTCCCCCATGATAACCTCGTCCCCCTCCCTCACCAGTACCCTTATCAGGATCTCGATGATCTCGTTGGAGCCGTTGCCTATGATATAGTTCTCCGGCTTCAGCCCCTGGATCTCGCTCAGCTTCTCCTTCAGGTAAAAACAGCTCCCGTCCGGGTATCGGTGGACTTTGGCCACCTCTTTTTTCATCGCTTCGACCGCCATTGGCGACGGGCCCAGGGGGTTCTCGTTTGACGCAAGCTTTATGGAGCCCGTGATTCCAAGCTCCCTCTCCAGCTCCTCGATCGGCTTTCCGGGCGGGTAAGGTGTCAGGCTCTTGATGTGCTCCGGAACCAATTTTTTAATCATGTCGTGCTCCTTTTATCACCTCTCGGGTATGAACCCATAAGTTTTACGAAGGTCGTGTATCTGCTCATCTCCTTCAACGCCCTCTTTACCTTTTTATCCTCAGCGTGTCCCTCCATGTCCAAAAAAAAGACGTAGTCCCAGATTCCCCTTCTCGAAGGGCGGGACTCTATCTTGGTCAGGTTGATGTTCCCCTTTGCGAAGGACCCCAGCACCTTATGGAGGATGCCCGGCTTGTCCTTGACCGAAAAGAGGATCGATGTCTTGTCGTTTCCGGTGGCCTTCGGCGATTTCTCCGCTATTATGAGAAACCTCGTGTAGTTGTCCGACTTGTCGCCTATGTCCCTCTCCACGGCGACAAGCTCGTAGATCTTTCCCGCCTCCTCGCTCCCTATGGCGGCCGCCGCTTTGTCCTTCGAGGCAATCAGCGCCGCCTCCGAGGTGCTGTTCGCCTCGACAAGCTCGATCCTCGGTATGTTGTGGGATATCCACCTTCTGGTCTGGGCGAGACCGTGGGGGTGAGAGATCACCCGCTTGACATCTTCGATCTTTCCGGTCTTCGACATCAGGTCGAACGTGATCCTTAAGAATATCTCCCCCGCTATCTTGAGGTCCGACTCTATGAATTGATCTATGGTGTGGCTAACTATCCCCTCCGTGGAGTTTTCCACCGGCACGACGCCGAAATCCGCCTCCTTTCTCAACACCGCGTCAAAGACGTCGTCGGTGCTCACCGAGGCGAAAAAGTCACTATAGCTCCCGAACCTCCGCAGGGCCGCCGAGTAGGTAAAGCTCGCCACCGGCCCTAAATACGCGATCCTGGGCGGCCTCTGGAGCGACCTGGAAAAATCGATCACCTCCCGGTAGATCGAGCCGATGAACTTTTCGGGCAGATCGTCCGAGGAAAAGGTCAAGAGCCTTTTTATTACCTCCTCCTCCCTCGCCGGGTCGAAGATGTCGAGGTTGGCGTCCTTTTTGACCTCTCCCAGCTTTTTCGCCAGCCCCACACGCTTTTTCAGGAGCGACAGGATATCGTCGTCCAGGAGGTCAATTTGATCCCTCAGCTCCTTTAGGTTTCGCTTCTCCTTCAATGTTCTTTTGTTCTCCCCTGATCATTTTGATATTAGAATAACTTAATGATTTATCAGAAAAGTATAAAGAAATCAACACATTTTTTAACCATAAACAACTTAATCCCCTCTGGAGAGCCAAAAAATATTAAAACACCCCATATCTACCCAGCCAAAAAACAACCTGAATTTGGGCAAAAAAAACCCCTCAAAATTGAGGGGATCGCTGCCTGTTTCGATCACGGCCGCCGGCTCCCGCCAACCGCCTCTTATATCAATTTGATATGAGATAAGTTTGGATCACAATATAAGGCCGGGTCACAACATAGGCCGGGCCTGCTTCTTCGTGAACTGGCCATGCGGGATACGGAGGCCGCCTTTTATATGTCGGGCCGGGGCTACCTCTTCTCCTTTACCACCGTCACCTTGTAGTATCCCGTTATATCATAGGCCTTATCCATCGCATCCTCGCCCGCCCCCATCCAGATATCCACCCTGTTCCCCTTGATGGCCGAGCCCCTGTCGTGCACGGTGTAGATATCGGGCATATCGAACTTGGCGAGGTCCTTTATGATCAGCTTAGTGCCGTAGCCCATGCTGGGAGGGCCCGCCGCCATGCCCAGATAGACGGGGGTCGAATCGGCTCCGGCGACCCCCCTTCCGTTCAGCCTGATGTCTCCCCGGTAGCTCCCCGTTGCATATCTCTCCTGGTCCGGCAGCGGGGAGTAGTAACCAGTCACGCGGATCAGCCTGACGTAAGAATGTCCCGATTCCAAAAGCTCCTGAATCTTGTTTTCCCTTATGCTTTCGCTGAGAACCGAGTCGAACTCCTCCGCGGCCAGGATGGTCGACAGGATCTCGTCGTCCCAGTTCTTGTTGTCCATCGCAACGTAAGTGTGGGTGGGCCTCTTCAGATCCTCCAACGTCTTCCAGTTGCCGACGTGGACCAGAAGGACGACGACGGCCGCGACCGAGACGATATTCCTGATCAAGAGGTCCGAATAGGCCTCGTCCCAGAAGAGCTCGTTCTTGATGTTTATCAGATAGCCGAAGAGCGATCTCTTCAGCCTGAAAATCGACTCCTTTATGACGTACGAGTAGTAGCCCCTCTTTATAAGCAGTATCTCGTTTGTGAGGGTCTCGCCGAACCAGTTGACAAAGAGGTGTTTGGCCGCAAATATCTTGTTCGATACCGATTCGCTGCGGCGAATGAGTACATCTTTCAGAAAGAGGGCCGCCACCTCCCGCTCTTTCCTGCCGCCGGTTCGAAGCTGGTCGGCCAGGAGGTTAAGGATGTCCTTTCGTTCCATCAAAAAACTCTCTTATAAATAAAAAACGGGCATCTCTTGGTAAAATTCTCATATAATTTCATTAAATTGTCAAGAAATTAAGTAAATTTATAGCGAAATTATGCATTTTTTCACTATAACCTTGGATATTTTGTGGGGTCTTAAATCCCCATAACTACATATTGTGATGGCCCTTTTTGCCATTATAAGACGAATTCCCCCCAAAAATCAATCGTTTTAAAAAAATCGGGTAAAATTTTTATAAAATATTCTCCGCCCTTGACATATTTGACCAACTCTGATACTTTTCTTAAACCAACCCGTTTACGAAATACGGTGTCCAATGATCGTCGATTAATGGGAAACGTAATAATAACACCCAATACAGTTTTGTAGAATTTACGGAGGTTGATTATGACCCAAAAAGCGGGCGACCAGGAGCTTATAGCCTATAAAAGTAGGATAAAAGTGCCCTATACCTGGTCAGTTGGAGAGGTGGGGAGCCGGTTTCTCACCGAGATAAAGGAGAACCAGAAGATATGGGGCACCAGGTGTCCCGTCTGCGACTTTGTTTTTGTGCCGCCGAAAAAGACGTGCACCTACTGCTTCGTCCCTGTCCACGAGTGGACGGAGGTCAAAGACGAGGGCGTCCTGCAGACCTACACCATCGCCAGATACAAAACGGACCTAATCCCTCAGGATTCGCCCCAGATAATCGGGGTCATTCTCCTCGACGGAGCCGACACGGGGCTGGTTCACCTCATCGGCGAGGTGCCCCCGGAAAAGATCAAGGTCGGCATGAGGGTAAAGGCCGTTTTCAACAAGGAGAGAAAAGGGCATATACTCGATATAAAGCACTTTAAACCTGTTTAGCGAGGGTAAAAATGACAGAGATTAATGACATCGCCTTTGTCGGTGTAGGCCAGACAAAGATAGAGAGGAACAAGCTCGGCGATACCTTCGCGGACATGGTATACGAGGCGACCAAAAAGGCGCTGGAGGACGCCGGCATGACCATGGACGACATCGATAACGTCATTACCACATCCAACGATTTCTGGGACGGCCGAACTATCTCGACGATGGCGGTGAACGACGCCTGCGGCGGCGGGCTTGCCAAGAACATGTCCGCGGTGGAGGGGGACGGAACCTTCTCCTCATTCTACGGGATGTCGAGAATCCTATCCGGCACCTACGATACCACGCTCGTCGTCTCCCACGTAAAGGGTTCCGAGTCGGACAACGTTTACATCACCAACGCAATTTTCGACCCCATATACATGAGACCCATCGGCCTCGATTCACTGAACAGCTCGGCGCTTCAGATGCGCCGCTACATGGCCAAGTACGGCATCACCGAGGAGCAGTGCGCTAAGGTTTCGGTGAAAAACCACAAAAACGCCCTCAAGAATCCCTACGCCCAGATCGCCATTGATATCAGCGTGGACGACGTACTCAACTCCAAGATAATATCTGACCCTTTGAAGCTGTACGACTGCTCCCCGGTATCCGATGCGGCGGCGGCCGTAATAATTGCGGGGGGCGAAAAGGCCAAGAAGGCCAAGAAGCCGGTATGGGTCAAGGGGGTTTCATACACCGCCGACGCCTACTTCCTGGGAGACAGGGACCTGGCGGACGCCAGTGCCCTCGACAAGGCGGCCCTGGAGGCGTACGGAATGGCGGGGATAGAAGACCCGTTGAAGGAGATCGACGTGGCCGAGGTCTACGACGCCTTCTCGTACATGGAGCTTATGTGGTACGAGGGTCTCGCCTTCTGCCCGCCGGGCGGCGGCGGAAAGCTGATCGACAAGGGGATAACGGAGATGGACGGAGAGCTGCCGGTCAATCCCTCGGGGGGACTCCTCTCCGGCCACCCGGTAACGCCGGGGGGAATGATAAGGCTTATCGAGGCGATCCTGCAGGTCAGGGGCGACGCCGGCGAGCACCAGATCGACGGAGTCAAGACGGCCCTCGCCCACGGAATAAACGGCGCCTGCGGCCAATCACATTGTGTCTGGATAGTAGGGAGGTAATCGATATGGGTAAGAAAAGAACTGCAATAGTAGCCACGGGCCAGACCCATCACCGATCGAGCCGTCTGGACGTGAATGGAATAGAGATGATCAACGAGGCCGTGGATCGCTGCCTGGAGGACGGCGATCTGACCATCGACGATATCGACGCTATAGTCATAGGAAACATGGACCACTTCGAGGGGATCAACTATGTCGACATGTGGAGCATCGACGGGATCGGCGGATTTATGAAGCCGGTCTTCAAACTCACCACCGGCGGTACCACCGGCTCCACGGTGGGCCAGGCGGGCTATTACCTTACCGCCTCGGGGATGTTCGACAAGGTCCTGGCGGTCGGCTGGGAGAAAAACTCCGAGTCGGACACGACCGCCGCCATCACTACGGCCTTCGACCCGATCTGGGATAGGCTGGTATTCGCAGGCGCCATCGGCGGGCTTGCCGTCGAGGCGATGCTGTACCTCGATACGTACGGCGCCACCGAGGAGGACGCCGCGAGGGTTGCCGTAAGGGACAGGAAGCACGCCTGCAACAACCCCTACGCCCAGCTCAGAAAGGAGATCACCGTTGAGGACGTCATGAGCTCCCCTATGCTGTCGGACCCCATCAAGCTTCTGGACGTATGCCCCAGGACCGACGGGGCGTGCGCAGTGGTCTACGCCACGGAGGAATACGCCGAAAAGATATGCCCTAAGCCGGCCTGGTTTCACGCGGGCGCGGTAAAACATCCGTACAACCTTCTGGGCGACACCGACCTGGTCAACCTCCCCTCCATGCAGCTTGCGGCGAAGGAGGCGTACCAGAAGGCGGGAATCAAGGAGCCGTTAAAGGAGATCGACGTCATGGAGCTCTACCTCCCCTACTCATACGCGGGCCTATCCTGGATAGAGGCGATGGACCTCTGTAAGCCCGGGGGGGCGCCGAAATTGATCGCCGACGGCAAAACGGATATGGACGGCGAGCTTCCGATAAATCCGTCGGGAGGGGTAATCGCCACAAACTGCATCGGGGCGACGGCCCTCCTCAGGATGGCCGAGGCCGCAATCCAGATCATGGGCAAGGGCGGGGCCAGGCAGGTCCCGGACGTGAAGACGGCCCTCGCCACCGGATTCGGCGGCTGTTTCTGGAGCGACGTCACAGTTTTTAGAAGTACGAAACCGTAAATAGAGAGGAGGTCTTTTATGGGCGGCCAAGGAGTCGACCTCTTGACGATGCACTCCGGCGAGGGTGAACAACCCTTCAGCTACGCGGTCGGAGAATTCGGCAGCAGATTTCTGGCGGAGATCCGCGACAACAAGAAATTCATGGGCGTCAGGTGCCCTAAATGTAAAAAGGTATACATCCCGCCGAGAAAGCTCTGCGGGCCATGTTTCACCGAGATGGACGAGTGGGTGGAGGTGGCAGACGAGGGAGTCCTCTACAGCTACACGATCCTGCGCTTTGCCTTCCTCGATCCGGAGACAGGAAAGGAAAAGCCTGTTCCTTACGGATACGCCTTCATAAAGCTCGACGGCGCCGACACCTGCTTCCAGCACTTCGTGGAGATCAAAGACGAGTCGAAGGTAAAGGTCGGGGCAAGGGTAAAGGCTATCTTCAAGGAGAAGCGCGAGGGAAAGATCGTCGACATCGAGCACTTCGTGGTGGTGGATTAGAGAAGAGAATTCAATAGAATGCCCGTGTCATTGAAAGCCTTGACAAGTAATGAGTTAATGTGCCCTGGTCACTAAAAGCCTTGACAGTTGAAGAGTTAATAAGTTACGGGTCATGGTCTTTCTTTTGAGATGGATAATAGGAAAAGGGGGTCTTGTTTTTTGCCCCCCTTTTTCGTTAAATTGGAATTTATTTTCAAAATTTTTTTATGGAAGTGGAAAGATGACCGATACCAAGAAAAAGACGCCCTGGATACTGTGGCCGTTCGTCGCTTTCTGGAGGCTTTTGGCCACGATCATCAAGCTCACCGGCAGGCTCGTCGCCGTGATCCTCGGCCTGGTCTTTATGATCGTAGGCGTTATCCTGTCAACAACGGTAGTCGGCGCCGTAATCGGCATACCGCTTATCATTTTCGGGGTGCTGCTGATCGTAAGGGGATTCTTTTAGGATTAATTGGGATTTGTTCGTTAAGGTTGCTTTCTCAAAAAAACTATTAATTTTCTCAATACATAGCCTTACAAATCTTCTCTCACTTTAAT
The DNA here is from genome assembly GCA_964542895.1 of uncultured Thermodesulfobacteriota bacterium. GTDB lineage: Bacteria > Desulfobacterota > Zymogenia > Zymogenales > Zymogenaceae > Zymogenus. The sequence goes on along the minus strand of CAZIWT010000005.1, from coordinate 10,632 downwards.
AAATGAACCTTCTCACTTTTTCCCTCACCTTCTCTTCTTCATCCCGAAGAGTAAGCGGAGCGCCCCTCTGTTTTATGAGAGGGACGTAGATTGCCGTGACGACCGGAATTGAATAAACAGGGAGTACTTGATACTTCACCGTAATCCCTGTACCCCGTTAATCACTTCTGTCGAATAGGGACAGGAACTTGACGATGTTCAGTGTTCCCCCTTCCACCTTAACGTCGCCCTTTGCCAGGGCCGCGGCGGGATTTCTCATGCCCGCGCCAATCTCCTTCCAGACGGTCGAGTTGACCGTAACCGTAACGTCCGGTGACTTGGGGGCCACCGGCTGCACCTCGCATACGCCCCTGCGGACGTGAAGCGTAAAATCCTCTTTAACATCGGGAAAGCGAAAGCCGACGACCTTGTCCGTGTCTGATGACTTCTCTGGATTGAGGCTCACCGCCATCGAATCAAATATCGCGGCCAGTGGAACATCGTGAACCATCTTGATTTCCTTTACCTCCCTTTCCCCTATCTCGATCTTCCCCTGAATCTCCAGAGCCTGAGTTAAATAGTAGTTTCTTGCGGTTGCCGCAACCTGTCTCTCTCCCAAGGCAGTTAATCCCCCTGCCTTAATCTCCTTTGCCTCCGCATCGTTCGGGTCAAGGGCCAGCAGGATGTCGGACAGCTCCAAGACCCACTGGTAGTCCCCATTTTCCATTGCCTCTCTGGCTTTCTTGAGTATGACGTCTTTCCCGCCGGCGAGTCGGGAAATCTTCTCGGCCCGCTCTTTTGGCGGGAGGGGAAAAAGATCGGTTGCATTTCCGCCGAACCACCCGAGGTATCCCTCGAAAATGGCCCTGACCGACCACTCCACTGTGCCGTAATACTCCTGAAGGTAGGGAAGATTCGCCAGGTGTGGGGGGAGCTTTACCCGCTCAACCAGACGATCGGGCGTCAATCCCTCATTGATTCCACGAATCGTCTGGTCGTGGACAAACTGGATGGCGTCCCTGTAGTTTGTGAGGTTTTCGTAAATTAAATCCTTTCCCGTCAATGGGCGGGAATGGCCCAGGACGAGATGTTCCGGCATCAACCTTCGCATCTTGTCAAGGCTCCTGACCCAATCGGTCACGTCCCGGTAGGGTGTCCCCCTTATGGCATAAAGGTTCGGAAAAGATTTGTAGTAGTTGTCTCCGGGCAGGAGGACCCCTTTTTCCGGCAGCCATACAAAAATTTGGTCTGGGGTTTCTCCCGGGGCATGAACGAGCACCAACTTTATCCCCGCAATATCTACCTCCATCATCTCACCGTTAAAGGTAACATTGGGCCTTATCAACCCTATTGTATTTTCCGCCCTAAATAGGAGCTCCGGCCCTATACCTGCGTTTATGAAGCTCTCCCCTGACAGCATAGTGCCAAACTGCCGGGTGGAGCGTTTATATATGATAGACCTAACAACATTTATAAGTCTATCGAGATAGTAAGGTGTGGTTGCGTGGGAATAGACATCCGGTTTGTCATCCATATAGAAAACATCCGCCCCGAAGGTGTGATCTGGATGGTAATGGGTGTAGATTATTGCCCTTATCGGCTTTTCGGTGATTCCGGAAAAAGCCTCCCTTACCGGCACGGCCGCCTCCAAGCTCTCCATGGTATCCACGATGACGACGCCGTCGTCACCCTCTATGAGGATCGAGTTGGCCAGTCCAAATCCCACCGCTACATGGACACCATCCGTAACCTCGATTACCTCCCTGTTGAACTCTTTCGTATGCTCTCTGAGGTCGGGGTTGGCGCCGACGTCGACGGATCCGGGGCTTTTCGGCCTTGAGCAGGACGCCATCGAGGTCAATCCGCCGATTGCACCGGCCGTTCCCAAAGTCCCCATTGACATCGCCATTCTTCCAAAATAGGCGGCTGTGGGGGCAATGGTAAGGCCTTTTAAAAATCCTCTCCTGTCTGTACAAAAATCCTCCCTCTTTTCATCGATTTCCTTTCCCATTTTTCCCCCCAATTAAAAGTTTTAGAGATTAAGTCTTAAAAATTTTATGGCTTCAGCGCCCGCCTGCTCGTTACTATGTGGTAGATCAAGAGCGGAAGCATGATAAGGCCCGGGGTAATGGTGAAGGCGGATATCGCCGTGAGTGTTATGAAGGTCTCCCTGTCCCTCCCGTATGTGACGACGGCCCCGATAAGACAGAAGCCGCCGATCGAAAGAAGCGCCGCCACGATCCCAATCAGGGTTCTCCTTGTGGTGTAAATCGGCAGTGATGATACCCCGATGCCCTTACGGGAGCCGTAAAAGAGCTCCTCCGGCACGGATTTAGAATCTCCGATACCCGATCTATCAACTCGTTGAAGGGAATCGAGGACGATCTTAGAGACTCCCGCAAACTCCCTGGCCATATCGGAGCCGAGTCCCCCGAAGTCGAGCCGGTCGACGCTCCAGAACAGGCCCCGCCCGTCCATGCTAAGGACGCCGCCGTTCTCGTCCTGAAAATCGAGGAGGGCCCCCATCGCCTCGACGCTCAGCCCCGAGGCCCTGAACGCCTCGTAGTCGGATTTCGGCAGATAGAACGCCCGGGCGAACCTCTCCCCAACACTCAGGTCCGACCTCACCTCCTGACCCGTGGGATATAGCCTGAAGGGCTTCTTTCGACCGCCGCCTTCAAACGGCGAGAAGAACTCGGTCCTTGATGCCGTGTATCTGCCGGTAGGTGTGAAATATAACCTGATGACGAGGGGCACTTCATCTATTCTCCCCGAAAGCATCCTCCGGGCCGAGAGCCTTGCCGGCACCTCCTCCATCTCCCCCGACTCGGTGAGAGGATAGTACTCCCCCTCTATCGCCGCCCCCGTCTCGTAGTTGGGCTTTTTGGATACCAGGTAGATTATCGATGTGACCGCGTATACCACGGCGCCGACGAAGACCAATATTACGCCGACGGCGATAACAAGCCCGGCGACGACTTTTGGGAACGACCCGGCCCCCATCAAAAACGCCCCCAGGATCGAGACGGCGAATCCCGAAACGACGGCGACCTTGGAGTACGCTGCCAAACCGATCCTCATACAAAAATCCTAATATACGGGAATCTCAATCAATATCCCTGCTCATAACGAAGATCTCGCCTTCCCGCCTGAAGTATCCCCTCTTCTTGTAGAATCTCCATGCCTCGTTGTCGTTATAGATCATTAGGTGGATCTTTTTAGCGCCGAGCCCTTTAAATTGCCTTTCCAGTTCCTTCAAGAGCCTCGTCCCGATACCCCTCCCCTGCATCTCCACATCGATCACGAAGTGGTAGATATATCCCCTCCTCCCGTCGAAGCCCCCGAGGGCCGTCCCTGCGATCTTCCCGTCTATCTCGACGACAAGCGAAGTGTGGGGATTGAGGTCGAGGAATTTTCCGATCTCCTCCCTCCCATCCGCGCTCGAAAGGCCGATCCCGGCAAATTCCCTCCAGAGTTCGATGACACGTTCGTAATCATCGATTGTCATCTCCCTGATTTTTGCATTCAAGTCGTCCCTCTTCTTCACGGTTTCCCCCAACCGATCTCAATGGGTGAGAGGAAGCGATTGTGCTTTCAAAGGCCGTCTACCCGCCGCGTCTTTCCTCACCTTCATACGCTATTTCTTTTTGCTTCCCTTTCTTGTGCGATCTCCCTATCCTTCTTCAAATAATACTCCTGGACGGAGTTGTATAGGGCCACGTGGGGCTGGGCGTCCGGGCGCTTTCGCTTGATAAGGTTCATGGCGTTTCTCAGGCTGAAGCCGCACTCGTGGAGGTAGCAGAGGACGATGGTCGACGAGCGGCTGACCCCCATCAAGCAGTGTACGAGGACCTTGCCTTGCCTGATGCGCGAGTGGATGAAGTCCACCGCGTCCCCGATGTGGGAGAGGTCCATCGCCTGTCCGTCGTCTATATTTACCTTGTAGTAATCGAAATGGTCGAGGTCGGGCTCGGGATTCGCCTCCTGGGCGACGTTCAGTATTGCGGTGATTCCGCTGTCTCTCAAAATCTGTTCGTTCTTTGCGTCTGATAGGTCGCCGATGGCGAGCCTGTCGAGTATGAAGTCCAACTTCCATCTCCTCCTTCTTCAATATTTCTGTTTCATCAGTTCAGCGAGATCATCCGGATCAAAGGATACAATGTCAAATATCTTCTTTTCGATGATCATCGTCAGCTCCATTGTCTTGTCGATTCTTTCGAAGATCTCGTCGGAGTTTTTCCCGTAACGGTGCCGTATATCCGAAAAGCGATCGGAGAGCGTCACAACTTCGTCGTGGGTCACCCGCTTGTCGGCGTAGTTGATCACCTCCGTCTCCGAGATCCGGCCGTTTTTGTCGTAGCTGCGAAGGCGAACGTGCTGCTCGACCAGGTCGGCCACCTCGGGAAACCCCATCTCCCTTACCATCTTCCCCCCCAATATACCGTGGAGCTCCCCCGTCTCCATCGCCTTTATCTTCGCTATGTCGTGAAGGAGCGCCCCAGCACTTATCAGCTCACGGTTAAGCCTCGGCTCGTTTGTGCCGAGAGCGCCGTTTATCTCCTTCGCGATGAAGAGGGCCACCCGCTCCACCGTGAGGCTGTGGCCGATTATATGCTCCGGGACGTCGTGCTCCCGCAGTATTTCAATGCACTCATCCCTGTTAGGTATCATTTACGCCTCTAAAAAAACTATTAATTATAAGCTATATTTTTGCCCAAGTCCAGAAATAGACTTGAAATAAATTCAAAATTACTATATATTTCTTTACTTAAGGAGCGTACGAAATATGAACAATGCGGCAATCGCCCTGGAGGACGGCACAATCTTCTACGGGAAGTCCTTCGGCGCAGACGGCATAAGGGACGGGGAGGTGGTCTTCAACACGTCGATGACCGGCTACCAGGAGATAATGACCGACCCCTCCTACAAGGGGCAGATCGTGACCATGACCTACCCGCAGATCGGAAACTACGGGACGAACTGTTTCGACAACGAGTCGAAGAAGCCGCACGTGAGCGGCTTCATAGTGAAGGACCTCTCGCCCATAGTGAGTAACTTCCGAAGCGAGGAGAGCCTCGGCGCCTTCTTGAAGAGGCACAACATAATCGGCATACGAAACGTCGACACGAGGGCCCTGACAAGGCACATCAGGACGGCGGGTGCCATGAAGTCGGTGATCTCCACCGTAGACCTCTCCCCCAAGATCATGGTCCAGAAGGCGAAGGAGTCGTTCGGCCTCATCGGGAGGGACCTCGTAAGCGAGGTCACCACAGACGACACCTACGACTTCAAGAAAAAGCCCGTGGATCTCTCCACGGTCACCGGCACGAAACCGAATGTGGCAAAGGACACGGGGCTTTTAGTGGTCGCCTACGACTACGGCATGAAGGATAACATCCTGTTTAACCTGACCTCCCTCGGGATAAGGGTGAAGGTTGTCAAGGCGTCTGCCCCGGCGGATATGGTAATGGAGTTCAAGCCGGACGGGATTTTTCTCTCCAACGGCCCGGGCGACCCTGAGGGGGTCCCATACGCCATAAACGAGATCAAAAAGCTGATCGAAAAGAAAGGGAAAAAGATTCCGATCTTCGGGATATGCCTGGGGCACCAGCTGATCGCCCTGGCGCTTAAGGGGAAAACCTACAAGCTGAAGTTCGGGCATAGGGGGGCGAACCAGCCGGTCAAGAACCTGGCGACCTCGAGGGTGGAGATAACCTCCCAGAACCACGGCTTTGCGGTTAAGGCGGACTCCCTGCCGGAGGATGTGGAGGTGACCCACATAAACCTCAACGACAACACCGTGGAGGGGCTGCGGCACAGAAAGCTTCCCCTCTTCTCGGTGCAGTACCACCCGGAGGCCTCGCCCGGCCCCCACGATTCCAGGTACCTCTTTAGCGACTTTCTCGAAATGATGAAGAAACATAATTGATCATATGCCCAAAAGAACCGATATAAAGAAAATCCTGATCATCGGCTCCGGGCCTATCATCATAGGCCAGGCCTGCGAGTTCGACTACTCCGGCACCCAGGCGGTGAAGGCGCTGAAGGAGGAGGGATACGAGGTCGTCCTCGTAAACTCAAACCCGGCGACCATCATGACCGACCCGGAGTTCGCCCACGCAACCTACATCGAGCCGATTACGCCCGCGGTCGTCGAGAAGATCATCAAGGTGGAGCGCCCGGACTGCCTCCTTCCCACCCTCGGCGGTCAGACGGGGCTCAACATCGCCGTAGATCTTCACCGCATGGGTGTCCTCGAAAAATATAACGTGGAGCTTATCGGCGCAAAGTTCGAGGCGATAGAAAAGGCCGAAGACAGGGAGCTTTTCAAGGCGGCGATGAAAAAGATTGGTCTGAATCTCCCGGATAGCGGTTACGCAACCTCTCTGGATGAGGCGAAGGAGGTTCTTTCCGAGATCGGCTTTCCGAACATCATCCGTCCCTCCTACACCCTCGGCGGCACCGGGGGAAACATCGCCTACAACCTGGAGGAGTTCGAGGGCTACATCAGGTGGGGGATAGACCAGAGCCCCATAGGCCAGGTGCTGATAGAACAGTCGGTCCTCGGCTGGAAGGAGTTCGAGCTGGAGGTGATGAGGGATACGGCCGACAACGTGGTCATCATCTGCTCCATCGAGAACTTCGACCCGATGGGCATCCACACAGGCGACTCGATAACGGTCGCCCCGGCCCAGACCCTGACCGACAAAGAATACCAGATCATGCGAAACGCCTCGATAGCGATAATCAGGGAGATCGGGGTGGACACCGGCGGGAGCAACATACAGTTCGCCGTAAACCCCGCGGACGGGAGGCTCGTGGTCATCGAGATGAACCCCAGGGTTTCAAGAAGCTCGGCCCTGGCCAGCAAGGCCACCGGCTTTCCGATCGCAAAGATTGCCGCGAAGCTCGCCGTGGGATTGACGCTGGACGAGATCAGAAACGACATCACCAAGGAGACCCCCGCCTCCTTCGAGCCGACGATAGACTACGTGGTAACCAAGATCCCCCGGTTCACCTTCGAGAAGTTCCCCCAGTCGGAGCCGTACCTCACCACCCAGATGAAGTCGGTGGGGGAGGTAATGGCAATCGGCAGGACGTTCAGGGAATCGATCCAGAAGGCGCTCAACTCCCTCGAGACCGGCTACAGCGGATTTATAGATCCCTTAACCGATGATGAGAGAAAACTTACTAAAAAAGAGCGGAATGATCTGCTCCTAAGAAAGCTGGGCAATCCGAGCGGGGACAGGATGCTCTTTATCGCCGAGGCCTTTCGCCAGTACATATCGGTGGAAAAGGTCTTCGAGGTCACGAAGATCGACCCATGGTTTCTGACAAACGTCTCCCAGATAGTGGAGATGGAAGAGGAAATCAGGGCGCTCTCCGGCCACATCGACGAGCTCGACGGCGGGAAGCTGAAAAATATCCTGCTGGAGGCGAAGGAGTACGGCTTTTCCGACCTCAGGCTCTCGGAGCTTACCGGGATCGAAGAAACGGAGCTGAGGCGGATAAGGATGGATCACGGCGTCACCGCAGTCTTCAAGAGGGTGGACACCTGCGCCGCCGAGTTCGAGGCCTACACGCCCTACCTCTACTCCACCTACGAGACGGAGTGCGAGGCCAAGCCGACCGACAAAAAGAAGATAATGATCCTGGGGGGCGGGCCGAACCGGATAGGCCAGGGGATCGAGTTCGACTACTGCTGCGTCCACGGCTCCTTTGCTTTAGCGGAGGCCGGCTTCGAGACGATAATGGTAAACTGCAACCCGGAGACGGTCAGCACAGACTACGACACGTCCGACAGGCTCTACTTCGAGCCGCTGACTTTCGAAAACGTCCTGAACATCGTGGACACCGAGAGGCCCGAAGGCGTGATCGTCCAGTTCGGCGGCCAGACGCCGCTCAAGCTTGCCGTGTCCCTGGAGAGGGCCGGGGTCCCCATCATCGGCACGTCGCCCGACTCCATCGACAGGGCGGAGGACAGGGAGAGGTTTCAGGAGCTTTTAAACAAGCTGAAGCTGAAACAGCCGGACAACGGAATAGCCCGCTCCGTGGAGGAGTCTATCGAGATCGCAAAGAAGATCGGCTATCCGGTACTTGTGAGACCCTCCTACGTCCTGGGGGGGAGGGCGATGGAGATAGTCCAGGACGAGGAGGACCTGAGAAACTACATGAGGCTTGCCGTCATGGCCAGCCCGGAGCACCCGGTATTGATCGACAAGTTCCTATCAGACGCCCTGGAGCTCGACGTGGACGCCGTATCGGACGGGGAGGATGTCTTCATCGGCGGCGTCATGGAGCATATCGAGGAGGCGGGGGTACACTCCGGCGACAGCGGGATGAGCCTCCCGGCGTATTCCGTAAACGCCAGGGTGGTAAGGGAAGTAAAGAAGCAGACCAAAAAGCTCGCCCTTGAGCTTCAGGTCGTGGGGCTTATGAACGTACAGTTCGCCGTGAAGAACGGGGAGATATATATCCTCGAGGTGAACCCGAGGGCGAGCCGCACAGTCCCCTTCGTCAGCAAGGCGATAGGGATTCCGATGGCCAAGATCGCCGCGAGGGTCATGGCCGGCGAGAAGCTCGGCGCCTTCAACCTGCCGAAGGAGGTTATCCCGAAACATATGTCGGTAAAAGAGTCTGTCTTCCCCTTCGCGAAATTCCCCGGCGTCGACACCCTCCTGGGCCCGGAGATGAAATCGACCGGCGAGGTTATGGGAATCGACACTAACTTCGCCCGGGCGTTCTACAAGGCGCAGCTCGCCTGCGGTCTCGACCTCCCCCTCGAGGGAAACGTCTTTATCAGCGTGAAGGACAGCGACAAGGACAACGTGCTGGACGTGGCGAAAAAGATCGCCGACCTCGGCTTCGGCATCATCGCCACCACCGGCACGCACAGGTTCTTGGTGGAAAACAAGATCGAGACCGAGTTCGTTTACAAGCTGAAGGAGGAGATGCGCCCCGACGTCGTCGACAAGATAAAGAGCGGGGAGATCCAGATGGTGATAAACACGACGACCGGGAAGCAATCGGTCAGGGACTCGAGCTACATCAGGAGAAACTCGCTGCTCTCAAATATCCCGGTCTTTACGACCATCCCCGGGGCGAGGGCCGCCGTAGAAGGCATCGAGAAGATCATCAAGGGGGACATCGAGGTCAAGTCCATACAGGAGTATCACGAGGGGCTGAAAAAGGTCTGAAGCGCTTTAATACTTTGGAGTGTTTTTCTCAAGTAAACCGCCGTTTATTGATTGGCCCTTTTTAAGCCTGTAAATTTGCAGCTCAAGGGGAGAAACATGAAGTTCATGATTTTTTCAGTCGTGGAGGAGGATTGAGGTGAAGATTGAAAAGTGGATAACGTCCGAGATACCGTTTCTGGCCCTCCTGACGTTCCTCCTTATGGGGATTATCGTCGAGGTTAAGCTGAACCGCCTCGACCTGCTGACCGCAAATATTCCCCTGATTTCGCTGATGATTTTTTCCGCGCGGTCCTTGCGGTCGAGGTCGTCGCTGTCGAGCAGCTTCGCCACTTCGCGAAGAACGGGTACGCCTTTTTCCACGAGCTTCTTGACGGCGTTCTCGCGGGTCTGCCAGTCGTCGGAAGAGAGTTCCTCTATGAGTTTCTTCCCTTCGGGTATCTCCGGAGCACTTGCCTTTGTTACACTGAATGCCACAGGAAGTTCATATTCCGCATCTATCACAAGATGAAGCTTGTATCCAAACCAGCTCATTACTTTTTCCCATTTGGTACCGTCTTCCCGGATGCCGCTGTATTGCTTTATTCCTGTATTTGC
>CAZIWT010000005.1:0-852 GCA_964542895.1 uncultured Thermodesulfobacteriota bacterium | reverse complement strand
CATCTAAATCTCTTCTTCTATCTTCTTTTGTATTTTTATTCTCTCTATTGGCATACGAATCTATCGCTTTTCCGTCTATAGCCAGCTTCATGCCAAAATCGGGTAACAGCTCCATTATCTCTTCCAAAGCTTTATCAAACATCTCATTTACAAGTTCCTGCTCCTTAATGAGTTTTGAAATGAACCTGCTGTAATTCCATGGTTTTGGTATCATAGCTTTTCTTTCAACTATTCTGCCTTGCTCATCTCTAATTGTCTCATACTTTCTGAAACCGCATATGTACCTTAACTGCCCGTTTCTTGACAATTCTTCTATCAACTTTTCTGTACTTTCATGTCTGAATACCACACCTGCTATAACTGAATTCCACATAGCCCTTACCGGATAATCATCTCTGCCCTTACCCCGCTTTTTTTCAAGCTTTCTTATCAGTTTTTCATCAGGTAAATTCTCCATTACTAAATTTAATTTTTTTAATTCTCCTAAATCTTCGCATTTTATGAAGTCAAACAGTTCAATCTGTGGTATAATAGCCATTGTGAAACCTTCTTTCTCTTTAGTGTTTTTGTTGATCTTCAATTACCATTATACACTATTGAAAAGCGGGTTTCACCTATTTTAGCAGACTTTTTTCCCTGTGGGGTGAAATTTCGTTATTTTATTATCAATGTGCCTTAAATCCGCATTCTTTCATCCATTTTCGGGAGAAAGTTTTCTTATCGCATTCCATAACCATGTGTTATCAATTGTTTTCAACATCGCAAATTACTTATATTAATTTGCTTGAATGAATTAACATATTATCACCCCACAAAAAATGGCTTTTTGACTATAGAACGTAACACTTTTAG
>CAZIWT010000004.1:35389-61979 GCA_964542895.1 uncultured Thermodesulfobacteriota bacterium | reverse complement strand
AAGGAGTTGTACTAGAAGTCCGTCCTATATAGAATCTTGTATTGATAGAAGAAAAGTGGAGATTTAAAACTGAAGACGATATTTCATCCCCTTGTTGTATAGACAATAAGTTAGCGTACGTAGGAAGCCTAGATGATTATCTTTATGCAATAGATATAAATACAGGTAAAAAGAAATGGAGATTTAAAACAAATGGTGGTATTGGTTCATCACCCTGCTTAGTTAACAACGTAGTTTATATAGGTAGTTTTGATCATTATCTGTATGCAATAGACTCAATTACTGGAAAAGAGAAATGGCGTTTTGAAGCCAGTAATGGGATTGACTCTGACCCTTGTTTAGTGGATGGTATAATATACTTTGGTAGTGATGATGGTTATCTATATGCTATTAAATAATTTGCATTAGTCACGAGTTGTGTTGACAGTTTGCCTTCCTGTAATAAAGGTGTAAAAAAACATTTCATTTGTATAAAAACAGCAAAATATTAAAAATCTTCACAGCAACCCCCTCCACCCCCGGACGTTTTCAACATCAGATCGACTCCTCAGCCCGCCCCTCACTCAACCCGCCCCTTTATGACGTACATGACAAGGCCGTAGGCGCCGTTCCACTTTTTCCACTGCCACCGGTCAAGGAAATCGGCGTAGCCGATTCTCCTGCCCGCCGCCGGCCCCAACAGCGGGTCCATTATAGTCATCTCCCCCATTTCGTCATCGTAGCCGGCCGCAAGGGCGAAGTGCTCGAACGAGCTGAAGTCGTGATCTTCCGGGTCTTCGTTCCACGAAATAATCACGGGATAATTCCGTGAGATAAAATACTTGAGGACGCTCAGGTAATACTCCCTCTCCCCCGATGTCTTAAAACCCTCTATCCAGTAGCCGTCCGCATCGACCCCCAGCTTCAATCCGGCGCGAACGAGATCGACTATATAACAGCCCCTCTTCAACTTCAGGCCGGACGCCTCGTGGACATCTTGTTGGGTTATGTCCATCCCCAATTTTTTCACGGCCATCACGAAGCAGGCCTCGCCGCAGTAGTCGGGGAGCTGCTTGACAAACTCCACTTCAATCATCGCTGTGGGCGGCAGCGGCTCCTTTATCGATATATCTATGCTGTTCTTTATTCCGCTTTCCGCGGCAAAATTCGAGAGGAACAAGAACAATAAAATAAGCAGAGGAGAGATTTTATCCCTTTTCATCTCTACAGTCCCTTACTCTTTACTATAGAAGTTTTTGAGATCATGGAAAGTACCCTTGACAGGAAATCTTGGTTACCTTATCGCCCTCAAAATAGAAATACGCCTTTTCAACCTTACACGTATAGAGCCAATACTTCTCCTCCTCCCCCTTCTCCGATTTTTCCCCCGGATCGCCCAGCGCCGACAGGACGTCCTCCTTCGAGCTCCCGACCTTCAAGCCGTTGTGAAGAGTATACATATCAGATGTAACCTCGACCGTAAGGGGGTACTCCGTGGAATTCTCCTTCTGAAAGAGGTAGAGCGTCTCTATCAAGAGGCCCGGATACTTGAGGCTGTTTACATAGTCTTTCTCCCCCGGGTACCACATGCTGTCCAACTCCTCGATCGAAAGCTTATTCGGCTTTCCCATTTTAGATATTACCGAGCTTTTCGTATCGCCGAACTGATGAAGGCTTTTCTTGATGAAATCACAAACTTTGTTTTCCTCAGAGAATCCGCTCGACTGAAATACGAGGAAGACCGCCATGAAAATGAAAAGGGTCGTTCTTTTCACCATTTTCCTCCAATATAAACTGTGGCTAAAATTTCAGCTGAAATAGTTTAGCTAAAAGAGGAGCATTGCACAACAATATAAAAGCCCCCGAATAACCGGGGGCTTTCAACATCAAACCGGTTGTCAAAGATCGCCACTCCGATCACTTCTTGCCGTAGCCGTCCTTGAAGACGAACTCCCCTGCCTCTTTTCTCGGCGGGGCGCTCCCCTCCTTGGCGGGATAGCCCAGAGGCGTCAGCGCCACCACGCGGACTCCCTCCGGCACCCCCAGTATCTCCTCGGTCTTTACCGCGTCAAAGGCCCCCACGTGAACCGTCCCCAGCCCCAGCCCCTTCGCCGCGAGGCAGACGTTCTGCATGGCCACCCCAATGTCGTACATGAACCAGTCCCCCTTGTCGGTGATGAAATCCCCCTTGTACGCACCGGCGACTCTCTCCTTTCCCAGCGCTACCAAGACCACCGGAGCCTCGACCAGCCCCTTCTGGGCGGGATTTCCCCCGGGGAAGATCTCCTCCGAGAGCCTCTTTCTCACCCCCTCGTCGTAGACGAGGATCAGCTCCCAGCACTGGGTATTGGCCCAGGAAGGCGCCATCCTCACCGCCTCCACTATCTTGTCGATATCCCCCTTGGGAATCTGATCCGGCTTGAACCTCCTTACACTTCTCCTCTCCATGATAGCATCGATTACATCCATATTTCCTCCAAGATATTGTTAAGATTCCTATATCACCCTTTAACTTTTAACCTTCACTACGCAACATTCAATTCGTGGGCCGCAAACCCCCGCAGCCAAAAAACCGATCTTCTAAATCCCGGCCCCCCCTTTTATCCAGAACCACAAAACGGAGACGAGCCCCGCCATGATAAACTCGAAATCGGTGACCAGCTCAAAGAGGGTCCCCTGAAAAATTACCCTCCTGTGGTAGAGATATAGGGAGAGGAGGGAGTAGGCGGGGATTATCAAAAGGGGATAGGCAAGAGGTGTAATAAGGCCGCCGACGGCCGAGGCGATCATCAGGGCGGTAACGAGCCCAATAAACATCAACACCAGGATCTGGGTCCACTTCTTCCCTATCAGGATGGGTATCGTCTCCCTCCCCACGACCGCATCCCCCTGGATGTCCCTGATGTCGTAGAGGGCGGCCCTGGTCAGGACGACGAAGAAACAGAAGGCGAAGACGACGACAAACGAGGAGAATCGGGTCTTATCGACCGCCGAGAGATAGGGCATCGCGGCCGAGACCCCCGCCCAGGCCCCCGCCACGAAGAAGGTCTTCGATGCGGGGATATCCTTGAGCCTCCTGTATTTCAGATATTTGGTCAGAAAGGGTGGGAGCACCTTAACGCTGTAGGCCACCCCCAGAAGCGTAGCCGCGATCAAGAGGAGAAACGCAGTCGGGCTTATCGTCAGGGCGAGAAGCATCGAAACAAGAGAACTCACCACGCTCCCCGCTGTCAGCGCCCCCCTCTTGTTCCTGTAAAACCTCTCCCTCTGGGGATCGTTGAACTTCATCGCCTCCGGGTCCTGGGTCCTGTTTAAGATGTACATGGAGAAGATGAAGAGGCCGGAGATCAGGGGCATCTTCCAGAAGTCGTTCACGCCCAGGAGGCAGGCCGCGGCGATCGCAAGCCCCCCCGCCGATATCGCGGCGTAGATATTGGTCAGGACCATGAACCTCAAGGCCTTTATCAGCTTTTGCCTTGCCCACCTTATCCTCAAGCGCCCCTCCGGCACCTCCTTTCCAATTCCGGAGAGGAAGTCGGCGACCTTCATGATAACCCAGTTCGGCGTCGACGCCCCGGCGGTAAGGCCAATTGTCTTGAATTTCTTAAGCTTTTTTGGGTCAAGCTCCGTCTCGTCCTCCACGTGAAACGACGGAACGCCCGACTGTGTGGAGACGTCGAAGAGCCTCTTCGTGTTTCCGCTGGTCTTCCCCCCGACGATCACCATCGCGTCGACCCTCCGGGCGAGCTCCTTCACCTCGTCCTGGCGCCGCCTCGTGGAGTCGCAGATCGTGTCTATCGCCTTTATCTCGGACTTCGGGTATCTCTCGTGGATTGCGTCCAGAATCTCGTAGAACATCTCGCGGCCGAACGTGGTCTGGGCGACGACCAGGACCTTTTCCGCACCCGGGAGGCGCTTCGCTTCCTCGGCACGGCTCAACACCCTCCCCTCACCCCAGGTATATCCGAGGATACCCCTGACCTCAGCGTGGTCCTCGTCGCCTACCACGACCACGAGATAACCCAGTTGATGGTGCTTCTTTGCGGCGGCGTGAACCCTCGCCACCTTGGGGCAGGTTGCGTCGACGACCTCGAGCCTCGTCGATCTTATCTCGTCCCGCTCCCGTGGGGAGATCCCGTGCGCCCTGATGATTATGGTGCCGTCAAGGTCGCGGCCGATCTCCTCGAGCTTTGTAACACCCCTCTCCTCCAGGAGCTTCACCACCTGGGGATTGTGGATTATCGGCCCGTGCGTGTAGATGGGGCCCTTCTCGTGCCCCAGGGTTATGAAGGCCTTGTTCATCGCCCTCCTGACCCCCATGCAGAAGCCGGCGGTATGTGCTACTATCACCCTCATCTCAAGTTCGACAATTCATCAAGATTTTGTTCCAAACATCCATATCATACATTTAAAGGAGAGATTTTGTAAAGAATTTCTTTGACCAAAAAAGCGGCCAATCGGATATTAATCCCTTTTTGGTTCAACTTTTTGATTTGACTTTTTAGTTTAATTTTTTAGTTTGACTTTTTTAGTTTGATAACCCCGATTCGTAATATATAATAGCACTGAATATAAAGCGAAAGGTGTAAAAATATGCTTGCGTCCAGAAACTATATCGAATTTATCGCGATGGCGGTCAATATCGCCGTGATGGTCTATATATGGATAATCATGATCAGGGCGCTGATCTCCTGGGTTAATCCGAACCCGTTCAACCCGGTGGTGAAGTTCCTGAGGGACATAACCGATCCCGTACTCGTGCCGGCAAGGCGCCTCTTTCCGGTCGGGGGGATGATAGACCTATCCCCCATCATCGTGATCTTGATCCTCCTGTTTCTCAGGATCATCATCGTGCAAGTGCTCCTTTACATATCCAGGGCGCCGGATCTCATCGACACACTGCTCGTCCTGGGAATTATCATATACGCCGTTATTATGATGCTCAACATGATCATCAACGTGATTATCTTCATAGTGATCGTCAGGGCGATCCTGTCGTGGGTAAGCCCCGATCCGAGAAATCCAATAGTGCTTTCCATCTACGCCATAAGCGAGCCTATCCTGAGACCCGTAAAACGGATAATCCCGCCTGTGGGAATGATAGACCTGACGCCCCTTCTGGTTATCCTTATTCTGTTCGCCGTCAAGTACCTGCTGATGGGCGCGCTGGCTCCCCTTGTCAAGGCACTCGATTTCATACCCTTTTATATTTAGTACCGCAGATGATCGACACGACTAAAAAGGGGGACGACATCCTGTTTACGGTTCAGGTAAGGGCCGGAAGCCGCCGGGAGGGTATCACGGGCGAGATCGACTCGGCGTTAAAAGTCGAGGTTGCGGCCCCGCCAGTAGAGGGAAGGGCGAACAAAGCTGTGGTAAAGCTGATCGCCAAATCCCTCCGCCTCCCGAAGTCAGCCGTCAGAATCGAATCTGGCGAAAAATCTAAGACAAAGAGAATCCGGGTAACGGGGTCGACACCCGAGGATATCCAGCGGCTTATCCCACAGGCTTCATAGGGTCAACCGTGTACGGCGATCACTCCGGATTGAAGCTTTTCAGGTCGAGGGCGGTCTTTTTTATCTCCTTTGCGAGGATATTGAAAGTCTGCCCGAGGCCCTCCCCGTAGCTTTCGGGGCTCTGACCGAAAAGCTCCATCTTGTCCGAAAAGGCCACCATGATCTCCATGGCGATCTCGAGGTAAAGGTCGTTTTTTGTCTCCGGCATCTTGAATTTCTCCCCAAAATAAAAATTAGATATAGAAATTACAAATCCTGCCAATCCCGAGCATCTATCGTAACAAGGCTCGAAAATATAATACTCTTAACAGACGCGGGGTGACGAGCCCCCTGTGTAAACAGTGTCGACCACACAGCAAAACAAATGGCACGGATCGTGTGGTCTTTTTCCGCCGCCCCGGCTATAAAAGCCTGTATAGCAGGATGTAGACCAAAAAAAGGGCCAAGACTATAAAGAAGACCAGCCTTACGCCCAAGCGAAATATCGATCCCTTCGGCTTTGGAAGCTCCTCCCCTTTGAGCTTAGCGATCCTCCTCTCCAGGCTCGGGTGCGATTCCCCCTCGGAGCCGCGCCTGTCAAACCTCCTTGGTATCATATTGAACCGGTATATCTTTTCCAGGGCCTTGACCAGGAGTTCCGGATCGCCCGTCAGGGACGCCGCCGTCTCGTCCGCCGCCGTCTCGAACCTCTGGCTCATCCTGCGAAAGAAGGCGATGAAGACAAAAAAGAGGAGCAATACGGCCGTTATTGCCGCGGACAACAGCAGGTTACCAGAGGCGAATATGGAGAGTATCGGCGTCAGGAGCCAGAGGAAAACGGCGAACCCCAGATAGAGGAGGAGCACGGATATGGTCCTTCTCTTCATGCTCAAGAGGTGCCCTATCTCGTGGGCGGAGACAGCGAGTATCTCCCCCCTCTCAAGCCCGCTCAACAGCGGCTTGGTGAAGTAGAGGGTCTTTAAGGGGGCCGCAAAGGCGTTGTAATAGGGGTAGCCGAAGGTCTCTATTACAAAGAGCACCACCTTCTCCCTTGTGACTCCGGCCTTTTCGGCCAGCTCCAAAATCGAATCGGAGATATCGCCCTCACCCCCCGACATGGGAGACAAAACGCCGGTTATCCTTCCCATGAGCCTCACCTGAAAGAGCACCGTCAAAACGAATATGGCAACGGCCGTAAGCAGGAGAGCCAGGTCGAGAAAAAACCTCCCCCCGATCCCTCCCACATCGTAAAATATCCATTCGAAAAACGGCCCCTCGAAAAATGGCCCCTGGAAGAATGGATAGTATAGAAAGATCAAGACGACGAAGAGCGCCGAGAACCTCGCCGCGAAGAAGAAGGACTGGAACTTCATATACCCCACCATCCGGTACGATATGCCCCGAATCCCCTTATCTATCATCCCCACCGTCCACGCTTGAGAGAGGAAGGCGGCGGCGATGAAGAGGACGGAGGCCGATATCCGGGCGATCGACGGGATCGATTCCGGCAAAAAGGCCATTATGATTATCAGACCCGCGATCAGAGACAGGAAGAAGACCCCATTCGACCTCTTGAGGAAGGCCCACCGCCTCCTTTCCCGCCCCTCTTCATCCACAGACCTTCTCAAAAATGACACGGCGTAGTGAACCCCGGAAAAGAGGGGGGGAAGGAGGATAAGGATAATTAGAATGAGAAAATTTATCATATCTTTTATCCAAAATCGGGAAAATCGGTGCGACCCGCTTTTATGATATTCCCCCACACCCTCCATGTCAAGGGAAAGGTAACTTGCAAAGGGGGCATATATTTGTAATAATATATGTACAGGGTAAATCTCACGGGACGCTCGGATTCAGACAATCCTACTTTTAAGGCCGGAGGTTTTAGGTATGCGGGCCGAAGGAAAAGATCGGGACTTGAAAAAAAGGAGGCGCTCGCTTTTGGCGCTCCTGACGGACATAAAAGACATGAAGTCCCGACGCATGGCGGACGATCTGGTCATGAGCACGTCCGCCCTTTCGGAGAGGCGGATGAGAAGCCTGAGGCTAAAGGACAAGCTTGACCGAATGCCGGACGAATTCATCGTCGAGATCGTAAACGATATATTTTCCAAGGCCCGCCCCGGCGATATTCCCAGGGCGGTCTTCATCCTGAGCGTCGTGGATGTATTCTCAATTCCGAATGACATGAAAAACCAGAGGCTTCTCAAGTTGTACGCCCACTGCCTCAATCGGGGATATGAAAACACGGCCCACCTCTTCATCTGTCCGGAGCCGAAGCGAAAGCCGTTCAGCAAATACGACTTCGTTGAGAATCGAGAGCTCGAATACGTTACACTGGGCGAGAAGAGGAGCCTGGCCAGGACGAGGACAAAGGAGCTGCTCGACAGGCTCCTCTATGACCCCAATCCTATGGTCGTTACGAACCTCCTGGAGAATCCGAGGCTCACCGAACAGGACGTTTTGAAGATGGTATCGAGACGTCCCAACAGCGAGGGGGTAATCACCACAATCTACAAGAGCGACAGGTGGATAAGCTCCTACAACGTAAAGCGATCGATGGTGAAAAACCCGTATACTCCGGTGGGGATTGCGATGGGGCTTTTGCTCTTTCTGAAGCTCCAGGACCTGAGGGACGTGTCGACCGACGGGACCCTCCACAGGGTGGTCAAGGATATGGCGAGGGAGCTGGTATTTAGGAAGGACGCTAGAAAAGACGCAAGGAAGGACGCCGGAAAAGACGCCGGGAGGGACGAGGGAGAAGAATAAATATCAAAAACAAGCGGCTGCGGCGATTTCAAGGGCGACCGACGACTGCCCAACGAAAAACGGCTTTTTTGGCCGTGGCCCTTGACCGCCGTCTCGATCAGGCCTTCTTTTTGGAATCGATCTCCTCGGCCTTTTCGCCCTCTTCCTTCTTGGGGGATACGTCGATCTCGTCCTCTCCCTTGAGGGCCTTCTTGAGGTTTTTTATCCCCTTGCCGACACCGCTCCCTATCTCCGGGAGCCTGCTGGCGCCGAAGATAACAACGACGATTACAAGGATAATCAGGAGCTCTGGAATACCCAGTCCAAACATATTTCACCTTTCTTCTTTTCAAATTCGTGGCGGAAGTGCATGGGAATCGAACCCACCATGGACGTTTTTAGCGCCCACCACCGGATTTGAAGTCCGGGAGGCCCACCAGCGACCTGTCCACTTCCGAATACAACCAGGGTTCGGGTATTGTATTAGAAAAACGTCGTCAAGTCAATATTTTAAATCGTGCTCTCCATTGAAAAAGGGTAAAGATTTTGAATATCGCCGACTTGACAAAGCGATCAGTCGGATTATATTTATACTATGAACAACTACTAACAATACCCAAAATCACTATCAGGAGGTGTATCATGGCAAGATATCGATGGTATGTTGACAGGGATCCATTCCTCAACGAGTTCTCGAGACTTCAGAGGGAGATGTCGAGGCTCTGGAGCCAGAATTTCCCGGAAGGGCAGTCCGCCGAGGTAGGACTTTTTCCCCTCGTGAACATCTTTGAGGACCAAGATAACTACTTCTTGACCGCGGAGATTCCGGGATTGGCCGAAAAGGACCTCGACCTCTCGGTGGTCTCCGATCAGGTAACCATCAAGGGAGAGAGGAAGCTGGAGGAGAAGGAGGACGTGAACTACCACCGGAGGGAGAGGAGCGGGGGTGTCTTTTCGAGGGTTGTCAGCTTTGCGGACAGGATAGACCCGGAAAAGGTGGAGGCGAGCCTCAAAAACGGCGTCCTCACCTTAAAGCTCACCAAGGCGGAGGAATCGAAGCCGAAAAAGATCAAGGTAAAGATCGACTAAACGACAAGGCTCCGACAAAACAAGGAGGAGAAAAATGAAAGACAAAGAGATAGAGGCGAGGAAGAAGGACGAGACGGACGTCGCCGCCAAGGCGGAGGGGACCCGAGAGGGGATATATTATCGACCTAAGGTGGATATTTTTGAAACGGAGACGGAGCTGACGCTGATCGCCGATATTCCCGGGGTGGAGCAGGGCGACCTCGATATCGACATCGCCGACAATACACTCACTATCGTGGGGAATGTAAAGCAGAAAGACGACGCGCACAACTACATCATGCAGGAGTACGGCGTGGGAAACTTCTTCCGCCAGTTCACCCTCTCCGAGGTCATCGACCAGGAGAAGATAAACGCCAACCTCTCAAACGGCGTTTTGACGCTCAAGCTCCCCAAGGTGGAGAAGGCGAAGCCGAGGAAGATCGAGGTCAAGTAAGGCGAGGATTTTTGCATCTGCCGGCGGGAAGCGGACGGTTTTTCAAGCGGATGATGAAACCGTGGGTGCTGAAGGTACTGGGGGGATAAGATTTACGATATAGTCACATTAGATAGAGAGAATTTCAGGTGTGATACAAGGGGTCTTTCGCAGCGGCCCGAAGCTTGATTGTGCCGATTTAACCGTACGGGACTAAAAGCGGGGGCAACACAAAGGACGCGTCAAAACCGGGCGATCCGACAGACAAAAGCAGAATAAGACCGAAAGTTAAAAAGGGAAACAGATTTAAAAGGCCCGAAGTACCGACAGGTAACCCGGGCCTATATTATAGAGGGGCCGCTACAGGCTTGATTCCCCCGCCCAAACGGGCGGAAAATTTTTATTCTCACCCCCTTGTTGAAGGCTCCCCTTGATTTAAGCCCCCTCATCAAACAACACCGATTTGGGCAAGAGAGAAAAGAAGCGAGGCCGACCGGCTCAATCCCACTTCTTCAGGTCCGCCTGGTAGACCCGAAACTTCTTCACCAACTTGAAGTTCATCTTAACCAGCGCCTGGTTCATCCTCTTGTTGGTCTCCAGTACCCAGCTCGCCTCGAGCCTGGCGTTCTTCTTGTAAAGGCCGTCGAAAACATGGAAGTAGAGGAGGGTATCCAACGCCTTTCTTTGATATTCCGGCACAAGCCCCAGCCCGAAGAGCCTGTACTCCCTCAGCTTCCTGTATCCGAATTTCAGCCTGAATATCCCGAAGGGAAAGAGCCTCCCGTTGAGCTTCTTGATGATTATATTGACGTCCGGAAGCGCCACCGCATAGCCTATCGCCTCCTCACCCTTCTCCATGATGAAGACCGCCTCGGGATCGGAAAGGAGCCTGAAGTCGTTCACGATCTCGTCTATCTCGGGCTCATCCACCGGGACAAATCCCCAGTTGCCCGCCGAGGCCAGGTTCCCGACGTGAATGATCTTCCCGACATCTTCCTCGACCTTTTTCATGTCTATGTTCCTGACCCTGACGCCGTATTTTTTAGTCAGATAGTCGT
The DNA here is from genome assembly GCA_964542895.1 of uncultured Thermodesulfobacteriota bacterium. Taxonomy (GTDB): domain Bacteria; phylum Desulfobacterota; class Zymogenia; order Zymogenales; family Zymogenaceae; genus Zymogenus. The sequence continues at coordinate 51,198 of CAZIWT010000004.1, read as the reverse complement.
AGTGGCGCATAAACCGCTCGGGAAACTTGTAGTCTTCGAGGACGTCGCCGTAGTAGGCGTTGAGGTCCATTATCTTTTTGAGGCCGCTTTCCTCCATCAACTCCCCGTAGTAGGGGAGGTTGTAGGGGGAGAGCACCGTCTGGGGCTGGTCGAAACCCTCTATCAGAAACCCGGTGCTCTGGGAGGTGAAGTTGTACGGCCCCCGAATGAAGTTAAGGCCCCGCCCCTTGAGAAAGCGGGCCGATTTATCGATAAGCCCCTTGGCGACCTCAACGTTATCAATACACTCGAAGGAGCCGAAGAATCCCACGGCGTCGTCATAGTGTTTCAGGTAGTTGTGGTTCACGAAGGCTGCGATCCTCCCCAGGACCTTCCCCGTCTCACCCACCGCCATGAAGAACACGGCGTCCGCGTGCCTGAAGTAGCCGTTTCTCTCCCTGTCGAACTCCTTGTTTACCATCCTCCTCAACGGCGGGACCCAGACCGGATGTCCCCTGTAGAGGTCGTAGGGGAACTGTATAAAATCTTTCAAATCCCTCTTCTGGTTTACTTCCACTATTTCAAAGACCATAAGCGTAATCCAAACCGATACGTAATACTATTTAAGAAACAAAACCGCCGAAGTTATAGAAAAATCCGATCTAACAGAACGCACACTCATCGAATGCAAAAAACCGATCCCGTCTCCGCCGCGCCGTCGCGGGACTACAGCACCAGATATATATCTTCCCCCTCCACCTTGAGGTACTTCATAAGCTCGTCGAGCGCCGAACCGACAAACCTCGCCGGTATCCTTCCGCCGCGAACGAGACAGTAGAAATGCTCCCCCCTCTTGTGAAGGGTCTCGGGATTCAGGGCCTCGGCCGCCCCCCCGACGAGCGTCATCGTAAGGTGTCTCTCCTCCCCTTTTTTGACCAGCTCGATCCCGCCGACGTGAAGGGGAACGTCCTCCACGACAAGCTTGGCCGGGCCGAAACCCATGCCGACAAAAAAGCCCTCCCCGTCGCTTCTCAGGTTCTGGGTCAAGAAGAAGAGGCTCGCCTCGTTCACCTCGGCGCCGTCCGGGCCGTACCACTGGCCCTCGAAGTCCACCCTGAAGAATATCTCGCCCGTATGTTTTGCCTGTTTTATATTGTCTTCCATTTTCCCCGTACTTTATCGATTTATCGAAGCCTGAAGTAAAAAACGAATCCCCACGATCAATTGAATCAATCCGGCCTATCCCCTTTTCGTTCCCTCAATATCTCCTGGGCCCTCGTCTTCGTTTTCCCTATCGCCTCCATCAGCTCCCGGTCCCCTCCCGGATTCGGGTAGTGGATGTTAAGAACGTAGGGGACAAGCCTTAACGCCTCGTTAGTCTTCAGCCTCTCAAGGTCGAGGTAGTCGGGCGATATCCTCAACAGTTCCAGCCTGTCCGCGTCCCGAAGGATCGTAAGCTCAAGAGACTCACCCCCCTCTTGGCCCTCATCTCCCGGCTCGTCGTGTCTCGCGATAATATCGACGACCCTCTCGACATCGATATCCACGTCGATATCCGCCTCAAGCTTCCTCAGTATTTCCCCCGCTATCTTCGCCCCCCTCACGCCGTGTCCGGGATCGCCGAAGATATTTTCCCTCCCGATGTCGTGGAGGATCGCAGCGACCGTGATTACCTCAACGTCCCCCCCCACTGCCTTTGCTATCCTCAGTGCGAAGTCCAGGGTTCTCTCAGCATGGGCAACTCCGTGGGACTGCTCGTCCCCGCAGATTCTCCTCACCTCATCCATGAGCCTTTTAAGAAGGCCGTTCTCCATAAAAAAATTCGTGTGGCCGCCGTCCACGCACCATACTAAAAAAATAGAAAATGGGATCCGATGCCGTACAAATCCCGGCTCCCGAACCGAGCCTGAGCGAAATATAAAAACAGCCCCTCTGACAGGGCCCAATCCACCGATCGGCTAAAAACCGTCTATAACGCCCGCCTCCTACAAACAGCCTCGAACGAGTTTTTGTATCCGCCGTTCAACCCGCCCAATCCATCCCAGGTCAAATAGTTGAATCACCCCCGCCGTCCCGAATCGTAGTCCATCTATTTCACGGCGTTGACGACGTTCCCCCCCCCGGCATTCGCCGATTCGCAGGCGTCAGCGGCCCTCTTGATGAGGTCTTCGACTAAATCCGACCCCCGAAGCTCCGTGACACCCAGGGACATGGTGACGGACACGTCCGGCTTCCCCCCGATGACAAACTGCACCTCACCCACATTCTTGGCCATCCTCTCCCCCAACTCCCAGGCCCCGATGATCTTCGTGTTGGGGAGGATAACGGCAAACAGATTGTCTCCATAGCGGGCGGGGAGATCGCGCCCCTTTATACTGCTCTTTATAATCACCGATATCTCCGAGAGGATGCGGTCGGAGATGGACTTCCCGTAGTCCTCGACAACCTTGTCAAACTCGTCGACGTCCGCTATTATGAGGGAGAGGGACCTGTTCATCTTCAGGGAATCCATAACCTCCTCCTCGATACACTCTTCGAAGAACTCCGCGGTGTAAAGGCCGGTCAGGGGATCGGTTATCTCGAGCTTCCCCTTATCCTCGACATCCCTCTTGACGTCGGCGATATAGACCATCTTGTCCCTTGTCGGTATACGCCTCTTGTGGACGTAATTCAGCACGACGGACGCCCCGATTATAACCCATAAAACCGACCCGAAGGGTGTGAGACTTGCTATATCCCGGTAGACGTAATCCCCCGCCTTTATCAGGTCAAGGCTTCCTATCAGAAACAGGAACAGGCCCCCCGCGAAATAGAGATAATATATTTGTCTTCTCCTCTTCATCCCTTTTATTATCAAAAAGAGCGAATAGATAGAGACGGCCAAGAAGAAGAGTACGATCAGATACTGAAAGACGACGAAGCGGTTGAGGAGAAATTGCTGTAAGGCGATAACCAGGAGAAGGAGGGAAAATACTGCAAAATCCCTCTCCCTTTCGGAAAAAAAGTACAATATTATGAAAAGGAGTGAAAAGACAAGGCATACGGACGATGCCATATTAAACAAGAGAAATGATATTTCGTTCATTTATGATTACTCCTATTCATCAAGTTTGAAAAAATCTTTGTCTATCATCTTGTACAGTCCCTCACTTTTTCCGGGCTTTCTTATCTCCATCACATCGGAGGTCAACAGGGTAATCCACCTCGCTTCGGACTTGAGGAGCACCTCCTTTTCGCCCACCTCTATCAAGACCCCACTGTAGACAACACCGTGGGCGACTATCTCCACTTCCTTCCTCAGAAAGCTCTGCAAATCACCCTTCATAGGCTAATCCCCGCCCGAATAGGGTATATCGAATCGCTTCGATTTTAACATGATATAGTACGAGTCCCCCGCCTCATCGTAGTCTATGTATTCTGCGAGCGCGTAATAGGCCGTGGTGGAAAACCGGGCCGTAAGCCTCCCCCTCTTCTTCTCCTCACCCCTCTTTACCGCACAGTAGGGGACGTTGTTCTCGTCTATCTCCACGGTCCTGAGGTCTATCGGCTCGTAGGTATCATCGGACAGCTTCCCCACAAAGCCTATAACGTCATCCCCTTCGGTGACGGGGGAAATCCTCCTTACCACGAACGGGGCGTCCTCGACCACAACCGTCGCGTAATCCCCCTCGACCGTCATGTAAAAGACCCCGCTTCCGTCCCTTGCCAGGGCGTCGTTGAATATCCTGAGGACCTTCGGGTGAATTATCTCGGCGCCGTTGTAGAACCACTCCCCCTCCTTGTTGATGGAGATAACGTAGCTCTGCCCGACGTTGCTCTGTTTGATCTCTGATTCCGTTTTCACATCTACCATCTTCCTAAAGCCTCTTTTTGCTGTCCACGATCAGCGTCACCGGCCCGTCGTTTACGAGGGATACTTCCATCATCGCCTGAAACACCCCCCCCGACACCCCAACCCCCCTTCGCTTCGCCCCATCGATAAAGTACTCGTAGAGCTCGTTCGCCCTCTCCGGCTCCTCCGCGTTGACGAAGGACGGCCTCCTACCCTTCTTCACATCCCCCAGGAGCGTAAACTGCGACACCACCAGAAGCTCCCCGCCGACGTCGGTGAGCGAGAGGTTCATCTTCCCGTCCCCGTCTTCAAATATCCTTAAATTTATGATCTTCTCCAGGAGATAATCGGCGTCACCGACATCATCCCCCCTCTCCACGCCGAGGAGCACCAGAAGGCCTCTGCCGATCTCCCCGACCGCCTCCCCCCCAACCGTAACCTTCGCCTCCGATGTCCGCTGAATGACCGCCAGCATCTTGTAGTCTACTTAACCCCCCTCAATGTTATCGGGATCCACCCCCAACCCCCCCGGCGGAGAGCTTCGCCTCCCCGGAGCCGTCTTGAAGCCGTGCCTCCTCGTAGGCTTGGATGAAGTCTGTGAGGATGCCGTCGATAATCCCCTCCGCCTCCCTTGCCTCCCCCGCCGCCCTGAAATTCGTGGCGAGGCTCAAAAAGATCTTGTCGTAGGGGGAGGGGGGGATGTTAAGCCCCTTCCTTGCCACCTCCCTCTCGATCCTGTACTCCGCCTCGGAAAAGGAGTATTTCCCGAACCTCCCGCGGCCGTTAGTGAAGGGCCACGTCTCCTTCAACCGAAAAAAATCGAGTACCGCCTCTTTAACCGCCGGACGCTCGAGCCTCTCCGGGTCTATCTCCTCTCCGATCCTGTTTGCCGTTATGGTAAAGAACTCCTTTACGAGGTCGATGTCCGTTATCACCAGGCCGTAGAGATACCAGTCGTCGATAACGACCGAGACCGCCCTCATCTCCCTCTCGGTCAGGGCCCTGTAGCTCGGACACTCATGGCCGCCGCAGAGCTCGGCTCCGTAGAGGGAGGCGTCCCTGAGATCGACCCCCCCGTTGTTTGAAGGATGTATCATGCACCCCACCCTCTTCCCACCGTCATCGACAAAGCCGACGAAGGGGCAGTTGTGGATGACGTCGAAGAGGACCCCCGGAGTGTCGATCCCGTCGAGCTCACTTACCATTGCATCAAGATCTACGGGATTTCCACGGCCACCACCGGCCCTGAGGTAGACCTCTCTCCTCTTGACCATAAGCTCGGTCAGGGTCTCTCTGGAGTTGTCCTCCCAGTTATAGAGGCCGCAGCACGCACCGCACGATTTATTCTCGTCCGGATGACAGAGGGAGATCAGTCCCATAAACGATCTATACCATCAGAAAAAAACAATGTCCCTCTCTTATATAATAAACGGGAGACTATTTCAAGACATATTTTTAAATCGAAAAGGCCTCAGCAGAAACCTAATGTTTGCGTATATCATAAAAATTAAAAATAGTCGATGGAGATCCAAAGGATAAGACAGCCTCTCCATCACAAATCCAACACAAAAAACGGCCCAAACAGAATAAACATATATCAATCCTTTTTTCCTTGCATAATGGATTCAGTTTAAATAAAATCGTACTGTATGCGGCGGGCGGCTGCATCGAGGCAGGACGCTGCATTGATCTAAAAAGCTCCTTTACGATAGATGTGAATATTCGATCGGGACCGAAGCGGAATTTCGTAATTTGAAACCGGAAACCGGTTTTTCGTCATCTTCAGGCTGAGTGAGAATTTCCAGCGCAGTTAGGATTTTTCTTTAAACCCCAAAAAAATAACTCAACGGGCATTTCATTTACACAATTAGAGTTTTAGACCGCTATCTTATTAAAAGGACAAGGGGCATTTAGGATGAAGAAACCCTGGCTCAATTCCTACGATGATACAATCCCAAAGTCATTGGGAAGGCTCGAAAAGAGCGTCGTCGATAACCTGAAGAAATCCTCCGAAGAAAATCCAAACCATACCGCCATTGTATTCAAGGGGAGGAGGATCAGCTACCGGGAGGTGGAGGAGTATTCAAACTCGTTTGCCAACGCCCTAATATCAATGGGGATATCCCGGGGAGACAGGGTTGCGATTATGCTTCCCAACCTTCCCCAGACGATCATATCCTATTACGGAATTTTGAAGGCGGGAGGCGTCGTCGTAAATATCAATCCCGACTCGTCCAAGCGGGAGATCGAGCACATCATCACGAACTCCAGGGCCGGGATGATAATCAGCCTTATGGTCAACATCGAGCGTTTGTTGAGTATCAGAGAGAGAACCGGGATCAAGCTCATCCTCACGGACATACGCCGGTTTTTCCCCCTAAGGCGCAAAATATACAAGGAGTTCCTCGCACGCATATCCGGCTACTACCGAGACGTGAAGTTCGCAAGGGACATACTCTCCTTCTGGGGCCTCATCAAGAAGAATCCGTCCACCCCCCCCAACGTCAAGGTCGATCTCGAAAACACCGCCGTTATTCAATACACCGGCGGCACTACGGGGATCTCCAAGGGGGCCGTTTTGACCCACGGCAACATCTTATCTAACGTGGAACAGGTATACCTGTGGTTCAAAAGCGTAATAGGGAAAGGCGACAGGATAATCGCCGCCGCCCCGTACAGTCACCTCTACGGTATGACCATGGCGCTTGACTTTCCCGTGAGGGTCGGCGCCACGATCCTCGTCATCAACAGATTTACGCCGAAGAAGATCGTTGACCTCGTCAAGGACTTCGGCCCCACTTTCTTCCCCGCCATCCCGTCGATGTACCGATCGATAATACACTACCTGCCGTTAAACAGCTTCGACTTCTCATCGATCAAGCTCTCCATGTCCGCCTCGGCGCCGCTGAGCCGCGACGTCCAGGACAGATTCACATCGCTCACCGGGATAAAGGTAATCGAGGGCTTCGGTCTGGCCGAGGCCTCGGGGCTTACCCATATCAACCCCACGGGGGGTACAGAGAGGAAGGGGACGATCGGGCTTCCGCTTCCCGACACGGACGCAAAGATCGTCGACATCAAGACGGGAAAGGAGCTGGGCCCCGGACAACCGGGGGAGATGATAATAACCGGGCCGCAGGTAATGCAGGCGTACTGGGACATGCCCCACGAGACGTCCGATTCCTTTAAAAACGGCAAGTTTTACACAGGCGATATTGCCGTTATGGATGAAGATGGCTACTTCACCCTCGTCGACAGAAAGAAGGACATTATCTTCAGCGGTGAGAACAGGATCTACCCGAGGGAGATCGAGGAGGTCCTCCTTCGCCACCACCTGATCGTCGACGCGGCCGCCGTCGGCATCCCGGACAGGCTAAAGGGGGAGGCGGTCAAGGCTTACCTGGTCCTCGAGGAGGGAAAGATCATCACCGGTGACGATATAATCAAATACTGCAAAAACAACCTCGCCGGTTACAAGGTGCCCGTCGAGGTGGAGTTCCTCAAGGGCCTCAAGAAGACGGCCGACGGCAAGATCATGAAGGAGGAGGTAATAAAGTAAGTCGGCCCCTTGATTCTCCGATTTCATCGATTATTGCGTATCCGATTTAAGGGGCGAGATGGTTAATTCAATGGCTAATTCAAGAGGGGCGGAAGGTCGAGTCTTGCGGTGGGGGGTCGGGCCAACAAGGTTAATACTTTGACAGTCGAGAGCCTTGATGAGATTCGATTGCGATTGTGAGATTCAATTGATATATCCGGATTTTACAGCAACAATAACAGGGGGAAACGGCTTTTATTAAATATCGAAGGATAACAGAGTCTTTACTGTTATATAATGATATATACCGAAATATCATTTTCCTCCGCTGAAAGTTTTAGTTACGTTTAGGCACTCAAAATCCTTAAGGAACCAATTTATCTGTATCTTCGATTAAATAGAGGATTTACCAATAACTTCGAGAGAGGTAGGATTGATGAAAAAGACTATTTTATTTCTTATCACTGTGGCCCTGGTCTCCACACTCGCTTTCACGGGGTGCGATAAGCTCCTGGGCATCATCGGACTTGAAAAAAAGAAGTCGGACAAACCGCCCACGGGTGAGGTTCAACCGACCCAGCCGGGAACCCCGGGGGTCACCCCCGCTCCGGCACCCGCACCGGCGCCTTCGATGTCCCCGGATATGGCAGCCGCATCGGTAAACGGAAAATATTACAACCTCTTAAGGTCGATTTACGTCCCCTCCGATCGTAGCAGCTACGGCGACTTCTACGAGTGGGGCTACTGGAGCGGCTCGTCATGGAAGGGGCACACAAATCTTCCGCATGGATACTGGGTTTACGTCTACCCCAACTGGTACATCTGGGGCAACAGGAAGTAGAGTTTTTAAAGTGGAAGGGGGCGGGAGCCTCAATCCCTTTTTTGTTTTTAAGCAAAAAAAAAGGAGAGCGAATAGTGAAGTCATTGAGTTTTTTTACAAAATCCCTTTTTGCCCTCGCAATCGCCATATTTTTCAGCACAAACGTATTAGGCACAAGCGCCTTTGCCGTAACGGAGAGTGGCTACCTGTCCGGCCCTAACAAGTCCAAGACCTTCGTCGTCGAAGCGGGAAACGTCGATTTTGTGGAGGTGACCTTCACCTTCCCCAAGGACGGCTGGGACTTTTACGTAAAGATAGAGGGTAGGGACGAGAAAAAGGTATTGGGCAAGATCAAGCTGAAAACAACAAACAAGATCCATCTCGGCGGCGGCGGGACCTTCTACCTGACCATCTACACGAACGGGATGGGGGGAAACTGGACCGCCACATACGACCTGAACGCCGGGCTCCCCGATTCGAGGATGACCGGAAACGGGAAATACTACAACCTCCTGTATGTCCTCTATCTCCCGGACGACAGGGAGAGCTACGGCGAAAACGACGAGTGGGGATACTACACCGGCTCCTATTACCAGGGTTACGACAACCTTCCCCCCGGATACTGGGTCTACCTTTACCCCTACTGGTATATCTGGGGGAATCAAAGATAAAGGTGAAATAACAGTGTTAGATAAATGGAATCCCTATTTCAATGCCTTGATATTAAGTGTTTAAGAGGAGGCATACCATGAAAAAAAAGAGTGTTGGGATACTCTTTCTGCTCTTGCTCTTCGTCTTCGGGTTTCAGGAATGTCCGGTGCCCGGTCCCGTCGGGCCCACGCCGCAGCCGGGGGTTGAAAAGGCTTCGGTCAACGGCAAGTACTCGGAGCTTTCAAACGTCATCGACGTACCGGACGACAGGGGCAAGTACGGCGATTTTTACGATCTGGGATATAAAAAGTGGCGTAAGTATAAAGACCATAAAGATCTCGAGTACGGCTACTGGGTCTACGTCTATCCAAGCTGGTACATCTGGAAGAAGAAGACGTCCGACGGGGAAGGCCCAAGCTATGACAAGGCGTCAGTCGACGGCAAATACCGGGGGCTCTTGAAGACCCTCAACGTTCCGAACGACAGGTACAGCTACAGGGACCTCTACGAGGGGGGTTACAGAACCACCTCCTCATACAGGGGTAATTACAACCTCCCCAAGGGGTACTGGGTCTACCTCTATCCCTACTGGTATATATGGGAGAAAGTGACCGGGGACGGGGGCTCCACTGACGAAAACAGGGCGAGCATCAACAACAAGTACAGCAGGCTTCTCAAGACCGTCTACGCACCTAACGACAGATACAGCTTCAGGGACCTATATGAGTGGGGTTATAGAACAATCTCGTCCTACAAGGAGAGCTACAACCTCCCCAGGGGGTACTGGGTCTATTCATTCCCCTACTGGTATATCTGGGAGAGCGAGTCGGGATATTCCTCCAACGATGAGCCCTCCATAGACAAAAGTGGCGCCTCGTTTAACGGGAGATATTGGAATCTTATGAGGACCTTGTACTCCCCAAAAGACAAGAGCAAGTTTGGGAAAAGTAAAGAGTTCGGCTACGTAATACAAAGAACTTACCACAACTATTCCAACCTTCCAGAAGGCTACTGGGTATATTATTACCCATACCTGTACATCTGGGGAAATGTGACCAAACCCAACCATGATGAGAGAAAAAAGGCATCTTTTAATGGAAAGTATTGGAACCTGAGGGAAGCCCTATTCGCTCCACAGAGCGAGCCGAAGCACGGCAGGAGCAAAGAGTTCGGCTATCGGGAGAGAACAAAAACATATTACAACTACAAAAACCTTTCCCCGGGCTACTGGGTATATTACTACCCCTACATGTACATCTGGGGAAAAAAGAGGTAATAAAGGAGTTCATGTGACTGCTGTGTGGTCGATCTAAAGGGTAGAGCGTTGTTCCTGTTCTTCCCTCTTTGAGACGTAGCTATTTAAGTGCGGTGGGAATCTCTGGTTTTGTCAACGGCGGGCCCTGAAGAACACCGCCGCCTGCGATCGAGGGTCGAGGCAAGATTGAATTGAAATCTCAAATAATGTGGGGCAAACAAAAATGGGGTGGATTAATCTCCACCCCATTTTTTATATTGCGGCCTTCAAATGTGAAAGGCTATTTGTACCAATCCTCCTTCGGCCGGTAGGAGGTAAGAAGCTTCTCCTTTACCCTTCCCCGCTCCAGGGCGAGCTCGATCAGCCTCGACACGAGCTCGGCGTATGGAATACCGGTCGCCTCCCAGAGCTTCGGGTACATGGAGATCGACGTGAAGCCCGGGATGGTGTTTATCTCGTTTAAAAATATCTCGTGGTCTTTTCTCGTCACCAGAAAATCCACCCGGGAGAGCCCCGCGCCGTCAACGGCCTTGAACGCCTCGACCGCCATCTCCCTGACCTTCTTCGATATCGGCTCCGGCAGGTCGGCCGGGATCTTCTCTTTGGACTTTCCGTCCACGTATTTCGCATCGTAGTCGTAGAACTCGTTTGACGGGACGATCTCCCCGGGGACGGAGGCCAGGGGATCGTCGTTTCCGAGGATCGACACCTCGATCTCCATGGCATCCATAATCCCAGCCTCGACGACGACCTTCCTGTCGTATTCCGCCGCCGCGGGAACCGCGTCCGAGAGCTCGTTTCTGTCGTGAACCTTGAACACCCCCACGGAAGACCCCATATTCGCCGGCTTGACGAAGAGGGGATAGTCAATTCTACCCTCTATCTCCTTTACGATCCTCTCCTCGTCCTTCTCCCACCTCTCGGATGAGAACCAGACGCATTCGGCGACGTTGAGCCCCCTCGCCTTGAAGAGCTCCTTGGAGACCGCCTTGTCCATCGCGAGGGAGGATGCGAGAACGCCGCACCCTACGTAAGGGACTCCGCTCAGCTCCAGGAGTCCCTGGACGGTCCCGTCTTCTCCGAAGGGGCCGTGGAGGACGGGAAAGACCACATCCAGCATTACCTCTTCCCTCCCCTCGTTCCACCTCAGAAGCCCCCCCTCCGCGTCCGGCAGCAGGATCGCCGGGTGGACCTCCCCGAACGACTCCTTACCTTTAAGGAAATCCATCACCCCGTCCCCTGTGTACCACCGTCCCTCCTTCGATATCCCGATGGGGATTACCTCGAAGCCCGATGTAACTAGGGCGTCGATAATCGATGTGGACGACACCAGCGACACCTCGTGCTCACCGGACCTCCCGCCGAAAAGAACGCCCGTCTTTAACTTTTCCACGTATCATCTCACTAAAAATATTGCAAAAATCCGCCGTTGAAATTATGACACCCTAATCCCGCAAACGTTCCCGGACCACGCTGTTTTCTATCTACCACTTCCGGACCTCTTTGTCAACGCCCCATAAAATATTAAATAAACAAAAAGGGCCCCGACCTGCGGGGCCCCGAAACCAAACGGTTTTCATCATTTAAAAGCTGAAGTTTACCCCGCCGTAGAAATACCTCCCGGAGAGAGGGCGGTCGAAATATCCGTCTAGGACAGAGCCGAAGGGGTCGGTGTATCCGCCGAAGTCCGAGTGGTACTCCCCGGTGACGTTGTTTACCCCAGTGAAGATCTCGACGTTGTACTTGTCCTTGATGGTATACGTGTACCCGACCCTCATATCCATCACGAAGGAGTTGTCGAGCCTCTTCTGGATGTTGTTGTAATCCCCGTCCCTGATTCTCTCGCTGGCGTACCTGCAGTCCATGTTGTAGGCAAATCCCTCGTAGTCGACGCCGAAGCCGAAGTTTATGGTATGCTTCGGGACGTAGGGCAGGGTCTTTCCCTTCAAATCCCAGGTGTCAAAATAGGCGTCCTGAAAGGCCCAGGCGGTATAGAGGCTCAGCCAGTCCAAGGGCTTTGCCACCACCTTCAGCTCAAGCCCCCTGTGAACAGTCTTCGGGAAGTTCACGTTGCTCACCCTGCCGTCACTAAAGGCCGTGGGGTCTACGTAGATCTCGTTTTTGATATTCATCCAGTAGAGATCGAGGGAGGCGTAGATATCCGGGGTGAAGTGGTGGAGCACTCCCAGCTCGTAGCTCACCGCCTTCTCCGGCTTGAGATCGATGTTTATGCCGTTGTAATCGATGATCTCGTCGATCAAGGGAAGCCTGAATCCTTGGGCATAGCTGAAGTATACTTTATTTCCCTCGCCGTACATATAGGTCAGGCCCGCCTCCACCGCCTTCTCGCTGTATTTGACGTTACCCCCCCTCTTCGTAATCGAAAGGGGGGTGAAAAAGGGGTGGTCGTCCATGTCGATGTTTACCCAGTCATAGCGCATCTTCATCATCTCGTACCGGTATCCCACGCTCAGAACCAGCTTGTCAAAGAGGGTAAACTCATCGTAGAGATAGTACCCTATCGACTCCCTGACCGACTTCGTGTCCCTCTGGGTGATCGAAAGCCCCACGGGCGTCCACGGCGGCCAGTCCCATAGCCAGAATCCCGCAAATGAGAGCTCGTATTCGGAGTGGAGATAGTCCACGCCCGCTGTAAAGCGGTTGTTCAGATCGCCGAACTCGAGATCCAGCACATACTTACCGGAGATCCCGTGCTCTGTCAGATAGCTGTATGTCTGCATGTAGTCGTGGGGCGGATCCGGCTGATAGAGCCAGCCGTTGCTGTTTCTAAAGGTGTAGTTCAACATGACCCTTCCGTAGTCGTCGAAATCGAACTTCACACCGGTGTTGATGTAGAAGCTCTCCCCCTTTCCTTTATCGAGCAAATCGGAATAGTCGTTGCCGAAGGCGCTGCGCCCCGCTTCGTAGGAGACGCCCGGGAAGCCGTACTCGCTCTTGTCGTAGCCGAGGTCGACCGTCAGCTCGAATATCTCCGTGGGGGTAAGGGCCCCGGAGAGGGTGAAATTGAGGGAGTCGTAATAGCTGCTCCTGAAGTTGTAGTACTTGTTGTAGCGCTCCCCGTCCGCGTGCTTCCGATCAACTGAGAGAAACAGCCTCCCCATATCGTTGGAATAGCCGGCGCTCAGTATCCCCTCGTGGTTTCCCCAGGAGCCGAACTTGTATCCGGTCTTCAAAAACAGTCCATCGAAGTCCCTCCTCGTTATGATGTTCACCACGCCGGAGACCGCGCTGTTTCCCCAGAGGGAAGAGCCGGGCCCCCTGACGATCTCGATCTTCTCGACCGCTTCCAGCGGAATCAGGTTGAAATCGACCGTCGATAGATCGGAGGGTGTCACCCTGACGCCGTTTACCATCACAAGGGTGTTATATCCTCTCGCGTATCCCCTCATGTCCATCCCCACCATAGTCTCAATCCCCGAGACGCTGTGGAAGTTGATCCCCGCCTCCCGTTTGAGAAGCTCCGGGACGCTCGTCGCGCCCGATTTATCGATCGTCTCCCGGTCGATTACCGTAACGCTTCCGGGAATCTTCGCAGGGTCCTGGTCGTCCCTGGTGTAGGTTACCTTGACCTCCGGGACAGTGACCTCTTCCCCAAAAGCCACCGACGTCAGAAAGATCCCAGCAACCAGAATCACCGCAAAAAACCGTACGGCACTCTTCAATTCATTTTTTCTCTTCATTTTCCAAATATCCTCCAAGTACCAAGATTTACTCAAATGAAAATCGATCATGTTGCATGAAGGATCAAGGCCCCCTGCTTCGAAAAGTATTCCTTTCCATATTTACCTCCTTTCGCCCTCGAAAAGGGTCGGTATTATTTCCCCGGGACCGGTCTTCTGGCTTAGGGCGTCCTACTCGCCGCGCCTTCCCAACAAACGGGGCGCGCCTTATGGAATCTCTCGGTAAAGTCGTCCCGCTTAAATCACGATGACTCTCTCGACATCTACCAAGAGACTCGGCACAGTCCCCCAACGTTTGCAGTGGCATGTCTGCGGCTTTCGCTCCCAATACAGATGCGGGGCAGCGACGGATTCCAACCGTCTTCCCGTACATCCCGGGAATGGTTATTTCATCAAACCTCCTGAAATTGTTATCCTCGGCCTTTTAAACACGGGGTTTATATCTACGGTAATCTCCGTATCGTAGACCTCCCTCATGTTTCCCTCGGTTATCACCTCCTCCGGGGTTCCGGAGGCAAACACTTTTCCCTCGGATAAAAGAATAATCCTGTCGTAAAAGTACGAGGCGAGATTTATATCATGGGTTACGGAGACTATCGTCTTCTTATACCTTGTGTTGAGCTCCCCGATAAGCTTCAAAAGGGATATCTGGTGCTTGATATCGAGAAAGGCGGTCGGCTCGTCCAGAAACAAAAGCCCCGTATCCTGGGCCAGGGCGCGGGCAACGAAGGCCCGCTGACGCTCGCCGCCGGAGAGCTCCTGGATATTTCTTCTATATAGCTTTGCCAAATCGGTCACGTCGACCGCCCACATCGCCCTTTCCATGTCCCCCTTCCCCTCCAGGGCGAATCCCTTCAGGTAGGGCGCCCGGCCCATCAGCACCACGTCGAGCACGGTAAAGGGGAAGTCCCCCATCCCCTCCTGGGCAACGAGGGCCATGTTCCGGGATACTTCCCTTCTCGAGTAATCCTTGAGCGGCCTACCCCTGAGGCGAACCTCCCCCCTCTGGGGTCTCAGTATACCGGTCAGGAGCTTTAAGAGGGTGCTTTTCCCAGACCCGTTCGGGCCGATGACCGCGACCATCTCCTTCGGGTCGGCCGAGAAGTCGAGGTCGTTTATTACCCAATCCTCGTTGCCGTCGTATTTGAAGTGGAGGGCATTGCCCTCTAACAGGCTCACATCTCCCTCCTCAAGAGATAGATAAAAAAAGGCGCACCGAAAAGCGCCGTCAAGACCCCCACTGGAAGCTCCAGGGGGGAGACCACCGTCCTCGCGGCGGTGTCGGCAAGGGCGAGAAACGATCCCCCGAAGAGGAACGACGCCGGTATAAGGACGCGGTGGTCCGGCCCCACCACCATCCTCATCATGTGGGGAATGACAAGCCCCACAAACCCCACGACCCCCACGGCGGAGACCACGGAGGCTGTGAGAATCGAGGCGAGGATGAAGAGAAAGAGCTTTACCCTCTCCACCTCCACACCCAACGAGGCGGCCGCCTCCTCCCCGCTCAACAGGAGGTTCATCGGCCGGGCGAGGTAGTATACCGCGATAAACGAGATTATGGAAAGGATAAGCACGACGACAACCTCGTCGTACGAGACGAGGGAGAGGTCTCCCATCAGCCAGAAAAATATCCCGTGGATCTTGTCGCTTCTCGATATCGAGACCAGAAACATGATCCCGGCGGAAAAAAACGCATTGACGATTACTCCGGTGAGGAGCATCGTGTTCGGGTAGAGGCGCTCCTTTACCCTGGCTACCTTAAAGACGATGTAGACGGTTACCATCGCCCCGACAAAGGAGAAGAGCTTCTTTACAAAAACGGCGGTGTCCATCCCGAACAGGTTGAAAAGGACCGTCCCTCCCAACACAGAGACAGCGATGGTTCCGAGGGCCGCCCCGCTGGATACGCCCAGGATGAAGGGATCGGCGAGCGGGTTTCTCAAGAGCGCCTGAAAGACCACGCCGGAAAGCGCCAGCGCCCCCCCGGCGAGGAGCCCCATCAACAGCCGGGGGAGCCTCAATCCGAAGAG